>CAJXFW010000046.1 GCA_913053655.1 uncultured Thiogranum sp.
GGCCGATGCGCGTACCCAGTTTGATACTTCCGCGCTTAACCTGTCCGTGGATATCAACTATTCAGATGTATGGTGGGCAATAGACCCGTCCTTTGATTACAGCTATGCTAAGCTCAATGATGATGTCGTCAATCCAACAGTGGATCCGCTGCTGACTCCGCCGGTAGCTGCCGGCTGCCTGGGGAGCTGGACCGTCGACTGCCGGATAACGATCAACTACGAAACCCATATCCACCCGATCTGGAGCAAGAACCGCATGGTGGCCTGTACCAACTGCCATAGCAACGTAGATCCCATGACGGGTAACCCGATGGTGCCGGCTGGACAGCTCGACCTCTCCGATGGCCCGGACCAGCAGGTTCCCGACCACTTTAAATCGTACCGCGAGCTGTTCTTCGGGGATAGCGCCCAGAGCCTGGATGCCTTCGGCCAGTTGCGGGAAACGGTACAAGCCACCGATGCTGGTGGCAGCCCGCTATTTCAGCAGGCCAGCGATGCAAACGGCAACCTGCTGTTCATACAGGAAACCGGCAATCTCCCGTTTGTACAGGCAACCGATAACGATATCCCGTTAGTCGATGGAAACAGCAATCCGATTCTGGTTCGCCTGTTCACACCCGCTACCGATGCAGTGGGTAATCTGCTGCAGGTGCAAGACATCGATAGCAACAACGTATTGCAGTTTGACTCCATGAATCAGCCGATTTTGGTGCAGGCCTTCACCGCAGGCACCGATGCCGGTGGCAATCCGCTGCTCATACAGGATTTCCAGGCAGCCGGCGTCCCGCAGGTTGATGGTGGCGGCAACCCTGTTTTCAGGCAGGCTATCGATGCCATGGGCGTCCCGATGGTCGATGGCGGTGGCGCCAAGGTTTTTATACCCATTCTGATACCTTATATGGAACCGGTCCTCATTACGGTCAACGTGCCCCAGGTCATGTCTGTTAACGGCGCCCTGGCCAGCGGCAATTTCTTCGACCGGTTCAGTGATGCCACGATAGGAACAGTGGATCACACCGGCAGGCTGAACCCGGCCGAACTGAAACTTATTGCCGAATGGCTGGATATTGGCGGACAGTACTACAATAATCCGTTCGCCGTGCCTCAGTAGGCCGACCGCCGGGCAACGGATCGCTTTAATAATGAACCGCACTGCCGCTATCAAACGAGGCATCAGGTCGTAGGAGCGAGCTTGCCCGCTCCTGCAGTTTTCGCCGCGAACGGCGGGGGATTGAACCCCAAAAGAATTAAAAGGATGTATGTACGCTGTGACCTCGAACGCGCCACTCCTTCAGTACACTTTACTTGTGCTCTTTTGCATGACCTTTGCTGCGAGAAATGCCAGTGCCGGCCTGTTCGACAAGCTGTTTGGCGATGAGCAGCCGATCGAGGTACGAGTTGTGGACCCCTATATCGAACTGCATACCGGTGCCGGGGAGGGTTATCCGGTTTTCCACGTCGTGGAAAAAGATGCCTGGATCGAGATTCTGAAACGCAAGACCGACTGGTTCAAAGTGCGGGCCACCTCCGGCAAAGAGGGTTGGGTATCCCGCGAACAGCTGGAACGCACACTGACACCTGCCAACGAATACACAGACATCGCGGATGCCACAAAAAAACAATTCGCTTCCCACCGCCTGGAACTGGGCGCTATGGGAGGCGATTTCGAAGGCGGGGAAGTCATGACGATCTATGGCGGATTTTTCTTCACGCCAAACCTGTCCACAGAAATTTCTGCATCAAAAATATTTTTCAAATCTTCCGACGCCAATATGGCCGACGCCAGCTTGCTGATCCACCCTTATCCGTCCTGGCGTTTTTCACCCTTTTTCACGATTGGCACCGGCGTCATAAAAAACGAGCCCAAATCAACGCTGGTCCAGGAAAAGGATCAGACAGACCAGCTCGCTCATGTAGGCGTCGGGCTGCGCGTTTACCTGGCCCGGCGCTTTATTTTCAGAGCACAGTACAAACACTACGTCATTTTCGAGAGCGCGGACGACAAGCCGGGAAATGACAATAACCAGGAGATTGACGAATGGAAAGCAGGATTCGCGTTCTTTTTCTGAAAGCAGCTGCGACACTGGCACTCGTTACCAGCGTCGGCATTGCGCCATTGGTTCTGGCCGAAACGTCGGAGCAGGTGGTGCGCCCGGAAATCGAACGTCGTGAAGTACACGAAGCCGATATCGACACCGAGGACTTTGAAGTCGGTATATTCGGTGGCCTGATGAATGTTGAGGACTTCGGCACTAACCCGGTCTACGGTGCCCGGGCTGCCTATCACGTATCAGAATACATATTCGTCGAAGGCGCTTACGCTCGCACATCCACCGAAGAATCCAGCGCCGAGCGGCTGAGCGGTTTTCAGATCGTGAGTGATCGGGATCTTGATTACTACAACCTCTCGTTTGGTTTCAATATTCTTCCTGGTGAATCCTTCATCGGCAGCAAATGGGCCTTCACCTCGGATTTCTACGTCATTGGCGGGGCCGGCAGCACAAGCTTTGGCGGGAACGACGAATTCACCTGGAACGCGGGCTTCGGCTACCGACTGCTGGTCAACGACTGGCTGGCGTTGCGCGTTGATGCCCGGGATCACGTATTCAATGTCGACCTGCTCGGCGAATCAAAAACCAACCATAACCTTGAGTTTACCGGAGGACTGTCCATCTTTTTCTGAATGGTGAACCAGGTCTCATTTTGGGCCGGCCCGACGGCCGATAAGACGCGGGAAGCGGTGTGCTGTAAGCGGTGCCCGTCACAATCCGGAATACAGGAGAATAGCAATGAACACTGTGATAAGAACCATCAAACAGGTCGTATGTTCAGCCGCCATTGGCAGCCTGCTCATGGCCGGCACAGCTTACGCTGATGTCAGCGCCGGTCCGGCTCCGGATTTCACACTCAAGAGCAGTGGCGGCAGCAATCTGCGGCTAAGCGAATTTCGCGGTGAAGTGGTCATGATAAATTTCTGGGCGTCATGGTGTGCTCCCTGCCGCCAGGAAATGCCCTTGCTGGATGAACTCTACACGCAGTACCAGCCAATGGGCTTTACTATTCTTGGCGTTAATGTCGAAGAAGACTCCACAAAAGCCAAACAGATGCTTAAAAATATACCGGTGACCTTTCCGATTCTGTTCGACAATGCCAGTGATGTCAGCAAACTTTATCATGTAGTCGCCATGCCCAGTACCATACTGGTCGACCGCGACGGCAATATTCGCTACCTGCACCAGGGCTACAAGCCCGGCTATGAGGAATCCTATCAACAGCAGGTGCGGGAGCTTATCAGGGAGTAAACGTGAAACTCGCAGGCATTCTTTTTTCCACCTTACTGTTTCTACTGGGCGGCTGTAGCAGCGTCGAGCCGTGGGTGAAGCCCTACGAGCGGGCGCACCTGGCCGACCCCATTATGAGCTTTGGCCGCGACCCGGTAGCAGACAGTTACATAAGCCACATCTACCAGGTCAGGGAAGGCGCCCGCGGAGCAGAAGGCGGGCATGGGGGTGGGTGTGGGTGTAACTAGAGTACCCCTGCGAGGATTACTGCTTGCGCTGGTCCTTGTCAGCCCCGCAGTGCTGTCCGGCATACTGCCGGAAGACCGTGCGGATGTACTCTACCATTCCTATAATGGCGGCGGTGTAGAAGTCACCGGCCCTTCATACCTGGTTCGCAAGGGTGATAACAAAAACTTTTCCGCTTCTGCAAACTACTATACCGACAGTATCAGCGGCGCCTCAATCGATGTACTGACCCAGGGCAGCGCATACAGCGAGCAACGCACGCAACTGACCGGCGGCATAGATTACCTGCACGCTGACACCACCATGACGGTAGGCTACAGCAACAGTGACGAAAGCGATTACAAGTCCAATACCTACAATTTCAGTATCGGCCAGACCCTGTTTGGTGGCCTGACGACCGTTACACTGGGCTATGCGTACGGCGACGACGACGTTTTCAGCAATGTCGATCCCGGCTTCAAGCGCGCGGCGGAACACAGGAACTACCACGTCTCCCTGACCCAGGTACTCACCAAGGATCTGTTACTGAGTCTGAACTATGACGCCATCACCGACGAAGGCTATTTACAGAACCCCTATCGCAGGGTACGTGTCCAGAATGATTCTCTCGACCCTTCGGCAGGCTGGAATTTCAACACCCCGGAAATTTATCCCGATACGCGTACCAGTAACGCTTTCTCCGCGAACTTTATGTACTATCTCCCGTACCGGGCCGTTATCAAGGCCGGTTATCGTTACTACACGGATGACTGGGATATTAAATCCCACAACGCCGAGATAGGGTATATTCACCCGTTGTGGAACCGGTGGATTGTGGAATTCAATTATCGCTACTACCAGCAGACGGAAGCCGATTTCTATTCCGACCTTTTCCAGTTCGCAAACCAGCAAAACTTCATGGGGCGCGACAAGGAGTTGAGCAAATTCAATGACAATACGCTGGGCGTTACCTTAAGCTACGATGTATTTGAACACGGCTGGGGCTATGTTGACAAAGCAACGCTTAATTTTACCTATAGTCGTATCTGGTTCGACTATGACAACTACACCGATGCCAGGCAGGCAAATCCTTCGGCGTACAACTTTAACGCCGATATCTTCCAGATGTTTGCCTCCATCTGGTATTGATAGCCAAAAACCGCTTTGCACGTACTAAGCCTTTTTCTGCTCCTTCTGGGAATAGTGACACCGGTCAGCGGCGGCTGGTTGCACAAGGATGCCGACATCATGGGCACCCGGATAACCATCGAACTGTTTCACCCGGATACGGCTATCGCCCAACAGGGCATAGATGCCGTTCTCAAGGAGATGCGGCACATCGATACCAGCATGAGCCCGTTCATCGAGAGCAGTGAACTGGCGCGCCTAAATGCACAGGCGGCGCAGAAACCGTTCCGGACCAGCAACGAATTATTCGGGCTGATTCAGCGGTCGCTGTATTTTTCCGGGCTGACCGGCGGTGCATTCGATATCACCTTTGCCAGTGTCGGTTTCCTCTACGACTATCGGAACGCCGTCAAACCTGATGAATCCCGACGCCTGAAAGCCGCTGCGTTGATTGACTATCACAATCTGGTTCTGGACGAGACAGGGAATACAGTAGCTTTCAGCAAACCCGGTGTGCGCATCGATCTCGGCGGTATAGCCAAGGGTTATGCCGTGGATCGCAGCATCGCGCTACTACAGGAACTTGGCATCGGGCATGCTCTGGTCACTGCCGGGGGTGACAGCAGGACGATTGGAGACCGATGGGGCAGACCCTGGACTATCGGCATACGCGACCCGAGGGACGCGGATAAAATGGTCGCGGTTATACCGTTACAGGATGTCGCGATATCCACATCGGGTGATTACCAGCGCTATTTTGAAAAAGATGGTATTCGTTACCACCACATCATCGACCCGAAATCCGGTGACTCCGCCCGCGAGCTGCAAAGCGTCACTATCATTGGACCCGACGCAACCAGCACAGATGCGCTGTCGACCAGCGTATTCGTACTGGGGCTTGAAGCGGGCCTGAAACTGATCAACAGCTTGCCGGATACTGATGCCGTGCTGGTGGACAAACACGGCAAGATGCATTATTCGAACGACCTGGAACCCGCCGGAAAACTGCGCAACAACGCCAAACCTGCGTCACAACCTGTCGCCCATTGAAGACAGCCCGTGTTCCCGCACACCCAAATTCTGCATCCACCTCGTGTTCTGCCAGAAGTTTGGCGAATTATGGTGCACGGCACGACTCTGGACACAGAGTCACGGCATTGCCGCCTGTTAGCGACTTTATGGCACAGACTTTGCGTTGATTCTGAAAGGAATGCCTTATAATCAACAGAATGGATAGTGTGAATTCCAGCTTGTGAGCAATTTCACATTCCGCATGTGACCGGGATCTCAGAAACGGAGCCCGTCCGCCGGTGATACTTACCGGGGTATGTACACATGCCCGAAATGCCTATGGAGGGCGTATGAAAGCGTTATACAGGATAATACTGGCCGGACTCATGATCTGGCCGCTGCTGCTTGCGGCAGAAGCCAAAGCGCCGGCTGAAAGCGGCATCAGGGAAGACGTCCAGACCCTCAAACAACAGGTACTGGAACTCAACAGGGACCTGTTCCTGCTTGAGGAAGAACTCCTGTTCCCCTCCAACACCCAGGTCTCCGTATTCCTGTCCATGAATGTCGGCGAGTTTTTCAAGCTCGATTCGGTGAAACTCAAAATCGACGGTAAGGAAGTTGCGGACTACCTGTATACCGAGCGTGAACTCGATGCGCTGGTGCGCGGGGGTGTACAACGCATTCATATTGGCAACCTGCGCACCGGCGACCACGAACTGGTTGCTTTCTTCATCGGCAAAGGTCCACACGGTCGCGACTACAAGCGCGGCACCACCATGACGATTAAAAAGGGCCTCGGCCCCAAGTACGTCGAACTGAAAATCGTCGACCAGACAAAAAACTATCAGCCCGAGTTTGAAGTCAAGGAGTGGTAATGCCGAAGCTTGCGCTTCAGTTCCTGTCGTTCTGGATCTGGCTGGCAGTGTCCGTCAATGGCTTCGCTGTTTCCGTAAAACCGCACGAAGTCCGCGACCTGCAATATGGTGAGGTCCTGTTCCACTTCTACCAGGACGATTACTTCACCGCTATCACCCACCTGTTGGTTGCCCGGAAACAGAACCACCTGCCGCACCACCGGCAGGAAGCAGAGCTACTACTGGGTGGTCTGCAGCTTTCCTATGGCATGCTCGACCAGGCGGAAGCACGCTTCAATCGCCTGCTGGACAAGGATACGGATCGTAAACTGAGGAACCGGATCTGGTTCTACCTGACCAAAATATCCTACCAGCGTGGTCGACATGAGCAGGCCTTCAACACGCTGCAAAAAATCGAGAAACCAAAAGACAAGAAAGTACGCGCAGAGTTAGCACTGCTTAACGCCAACATACATATGGAAATGGGAGAGAATGCCGAGGCTGCCGAGATCCTCCGCAAGGCACCTGCACCGGCTGGCTGGGAGGAGTTCCTGCGTATTAACCGTGGCATCGCCCTGTTGCGCGCCGGCGATATAAAGAAAGGCCGGGCCATACTCGACAAGCTGGGTAAAAAGCGTTCCGGTGATGAGGAGTTGCGTGCATTGCGCGACCGCGCCAACCTGGGACTGGGCTACGAGCTGTTACGCAATGGAGAGGCCGTGCAGGCCCGAAAGTATCTTAACCGGGTTCGCCTGCAAGGCCCGTTCATGCAGGCAGCGTTACTGGGCGCCGGCTGGGCGGATACCGAGCACGGTGACTATGAACAGGCACTGACGCCGTGGCTGGCCCTCCTGAAGTTGTCCAGCCATGATGCGCCGGTACAGGAAGCGCACCTTGCCGTCCCCTATGCTTTCAACAAAATCGGTGACAGTAAGCGTTCAAACTATTTTTACAAACAGGCGCTGGAGTTTTTTGACAAAGAACAACAGTACCTGGGTGAAGCCATACAGGCAGCACACTCCGGCGCACTGGTCTCACTGCTAAGCCAGAGAAGTATCGACGCCAACTCATCCGGAGGCTGGCTTAACGAGCACCCGACACTTGAAAACGTCCCGTCCGGGCGCTACCTGGTGGATATATTGTCAGGTCATCAGTTCCAGGAGTCCCTCAAGGACTACCGCGATCTTGGCTACCTCAAACACTTGTTGCAAACCTGGCTGGAGAACATCGGCCTGTACTATGACATGGTGGAAGCGCGCCGGCTGGCCTATGAACAACGTGCGCCACTGGTCAGAAAACGTCTGGGGGAAAATGAGATCGCTGCCTTGCAGAAAAGCTGGCAGCACTACAACACCCTGATTCAGGACGATAGCCGAAACAATGACCCCCTGAACCTTGCAACAGGAAAAGAGAAGCAGCAATGGAAAACATTGCAACAGACACAGGAGAAACTGGCTGCCCTCCCGGAACAACCGCGCTTTATAAAAATGCAGGACAAGGCCCGCTGGCTGCAGGGTGTGCTCTACTGGCAAATCCAGTCCGACTACAAAGTACGGCTCTGGGATGCTGAAAAACAGGTGAAAGAGCTGGGAAATATGATCGGCGAGGCGGCCAGAAACCACCAGCAGGTGGCCACTGCTCTCGTTGACGTAAAAGCCGGCTTTGACGGCTTTGACACACGCATCGAAACCCTGCGTACACGCATCCTGTCACTGCTGCCGCGTATCGATATTGGGCGCGCCAATGCCAGCGGACACCTGCAAGAGCTGGCTCTGAAGGAGCTTGAGACTCGTCAGCAGCGGCTGGCCAGCTACCGGACCCAGGCCAGATACGCACTGGCACGCAGCTACGACCAGGTTGCCCGGCAAAACAGAAACGAAAGCGAGGAGGCGCAGTGAAGCAGTTAACACAACTGCTGTCGCTGGCGATTGTCCTGTCACTGGCAGGCTGCTCCATATTCTCTCGCTTCGACGACGATACCTACACCACCGTTGGATCGCTGACGCCGGAGCAGTTACCCGAGGTTCCTGCCGGTGATCCGGAAAAAGATCGAGCTGCGGCCTCGCGTCACTACCAGGCCTTCCTGGAAGAATCACCGGACAGCGAGTACGCGCCCGACGCGGTACGCCGTCTTGCCGATCTTCAGCTCGGTGCCGAACAGGACGCACTGGAGAAAGGCGCCCCTCCCGCGAGCAGGCGCTCCCGCGCAGCTCAACTTTATGAGGAGTTGCTGGAACGTTACCCGGATCGCCGGGACAACGACAGTGCCCTGTATCAGCTGGCGCGCGCCTATGACCAGAGTGGCGAAATTGAACCCTCAATACAGGCACTCACCCGTTATTCAGAAAAATATAAAGCGGGTAAAAAATATGACGAGGCCCAGTTCCGTCGCGGCGAGTACCTGTTTATGCGACGCGATTACGCGCAGGCCGAGCGCGCTTACCAGGCCGTTGTCGACGACCAGGGGAAGGCCTCTGCCTTCCATCAGCAGGCGCTGTACAAGCTCGGCTGGGCCCATTTCAAACAGGGTCACTATCAAGCTGCGCTGGATGCCTATATGCAACTTCTCGACGAAAGTATTCCCCTGCACGATTCAGCCAGCCTGCCGGACAACATCAAACGCGCGGAACAGGAACGCCTGAAGGATACGTTGCGCGCGATCAGCCTGAGCTTTTCCTACGTTGGCGACAGCAACGAAGTGCGGTCTTACTTCCAGCGCACCGGTAACCGCGCCTATGAGCCGCTGATCTATGCCAATCTGGCCGCACTGTATCTTAACAAGGAGCGTTACACCGACGCTGCGGACACCTATAGTCTGTTCGCCAAAGTGCACCCCCGGCACAATGAAGCGCCGCTGTTCCAGTCGCGCGTCATCGATGTCTACAAGCAGGCCGGCTTCGGCGAGAGGGTGCTGGCAGAGAAACAGGCATTCGTACTGCGCTACGAACCGGCAAGCGACTACTGGAAACAGCGTGATCCGGCGCAATCGCCCTATATCCTGCCCCAGGTCCAGCGTCATTTACGCGATGTCGCACATCACTACCATGCCCTGGCACAGCAACAGAATAAACCCGCAACCTATGCGGAAGCCGGACGCTGGTACCAGCTCTATCTGCGCGCCTTCCCGGACAGCGGGCAGGCTGCTTACATGAACTTCCTGTACGCCGAACTGCTCACCAGCAGTGGGCAACACGGTCTTGCAGCCGTCCAGTACGAACGTACCGCCTACGAATACGGGGAACACAAAAAATCATCCGAAGCCGGCTACGCAGCACTGCTGGCTTACCAGAAGCACGAACCTGCGCTCAAAGGCGTTGCCAGGGCAAACTGGCACCGCGCCGGCATCAACAGCGCATTACGCTTTGCCAGCCGGTTCCCGGACCACAAACAGGCGCTACCGGTACGCACGCTCGCTGCGCAAGAACTCTATGCGCTGAAAGACTATGCGGCAGCCATCGAAGCGGCACAACCGGTGGCTGACAACCCCGATGCGCCGAGAGACCTGCAGTTGTCAGCCTGGACGGTGATTGCTCACGCCTGGTTTGACCGGCAGGATTTCCAGCGCGCCGAGGCAGCCTACCAGCAAGTGCTGGCACACACTGACCGAAACAGCAAACAGCGCGGCAAAATGCAGGAAAAGCTGGCGGCCAGTATCTACAAACAGGGTGAACAGGAAAGAGCTGCCGGCAATCTGGTTGCTGCTGCCGAACATTTTCTGCGCATCAGGAATTCGGTGCCCGGCTCCAGTATCAATGTCACCGCACAGTACGACGCTGCTGCAGCCTATATTGCGCTGAAGCAGTGGCCGGATGCTATCCGCATACTGGAACAATGGCGGACCCGCTACCCCGGCAACAAGTTGCAGGATGACGTAACCCGCAAGCTGGCGGTACTGTATCAGGAGAGTAAACAACCGGTTCGGGCTGCTGCGGAATTCGAGCGTATCGCCACGACGCAAACGGACCCCGCCCTGAGGCGTGAAGCGGCCTGGACCTCGGCTACCCTGTATCAGCAGGCCGGGCATGAACGACAGGCTATCACGGCCTACCTACGTTTTGTGAAACAGTACCCGCACCCCGTCGAACAGGCTATTGAGGCGCGCTATCAGCTGGTTCAACTGTTCCGGAAAACCAGAACCGCCGGTAAAGTACGTTACTGGCAGCAACAGATTATCAAATCCGACAAGACCGCCGGAACAGCGCGCTCGGATCGAACTCGCTTCCTCGCGGCGCATGCCAGGCTGGCACTGGTGGCAACAGACAATAATGCCTACAAAAACGTAAAGCTGGTAAATCCACTGAAAAAGAGCCTGAAACGCAAGAAAAAATATATGCAGGCGACCATCAAGGGTTACAAAGAAGCGGCTGCTTACGAGGTATCGGAGGTAACCACCCAGGCCACGTACAGTATAGGGGAAGTGTACGCTGACTTCGGCAAGGCGCTGATGGCATCCGAGCGTCCACAGAATCTCAACGCTGAGGAACTGGAGCAATACGATATCCTGCTGGAAGAGCAGGCCTACCCCTTTGAGGAAAAATCGATCGCGGTGCACGAAGCCAATGCACAACGTATTGCGGGTGGGCTGTATGACGAGTGGGTAAGAAAGAGCATGATAGCGCTGGCCAGGTTATTGCCGGTACGCTATGACAAGGAAGAAAAGGGTGAGGACTTTGTTGCCGTACTTAACTAAAGCCCTGGCCACCTGCCTGGCGTTATTACTGCTACTCGGCGGCTGCAGTAGTACAGCAACGCGCAGCGACAAAACAGCTGAACCGGTCAAGCTGCCGCGTAACTATGACAATGCACTGGTACTGATGCAGAGTGGCGACTACCAGGCGGCTATTCCCGTATTGCAGGCGTTCATCGAAAAAACTCCGGGGCTGGCGGGACCGCACCTGAACCTGGGCATTTCCTATCTGAAATCCGGTGATTTTGAGGCGGCAGTGGCAGCACTGACAAACGCGATCGAACTGAACCCCGAAAATGCCGCCGCCTACCAGCAACTGGGCATCACCTATCGCGAGCAGGGCAACTTCAAAGCCGCCCTGGACGCCTATTCCAGGGCTCTGGAGCTGGATTCGGATTACGCGCTTGCACACCGCAATATCGGTATCCTCTATGATCTTTATCTGCAACAACCCAGGCTGGCGCTGGATCATTACAAGCGCTATCTTGAGCTGATCGCCGACCCGGACCAGACAGTCAGTCGCTGGGTGGTTGACCTGGAACGTCGTACCAACACAACCAGTGCGAGGTCCACACCATGAAACTATTGGCCGGATTGACCGCTATAGCCGTGTTGGCAACCTCGGTTTGTGCGCCGGCCGAGGAGCAGATGGACATGCAGGGCATGGACGTTATCGGTAATCGCGAACTACCCAAGGCACTGTTCATCGTGCCCTGGAAAGACCCCAACGTCGTATTACTACCCGAACGCCCGGTAAACAGCCTGATTGACGAGGCCCTCCAGCCCGTCGATCCGGATGTTTTCAGGCGAAAACTGGATTATTTCAACACAGTTCACAAATCGGACTAAAGATACGGGCCAAGACCCCGAAAAACAGTAGGCACATTTAAGGAGTTAACGATGGATATCTACTCGACATTTGTACAATTTTTCCAGTCCGGCGGGGTATTTATGTATCCCATCGTTGTCGTTCTGGCGCTCGGTGCCGCCATTGCCGTGGAGCGCTATATCTACCTGACAGCAGCGCGCAGCACGAATCAGCGCGTCTGGAAAAAAGTTATGCCACTGCTGATGGAAGGCAAATACGGCCAGGCCATTGCTGTTACCGAAAAATCCAAGTCAGCGCTTAGTCGTATCCTGCGCTACGGACTGGATCGCACCGACAACAAAGCGGTGCATCGGGATGACGTGGAAGTCGCCATGGAAGAAGGTCTGATGGAGACTGTACCGCGCCTGGAGAAGCGCACTCACTACCTGGCAACATTCGCCAATATCGCCACCCTGCTGGGCCTGCTGGGCACCATCATGGGTCTGATCCAGGCCTTTACCGCGGTCGCCAACGCCAACCCGGCCGAGAAAGCCGATATGCTGTCTGCCAGTATCTCGGTCGCCATGAATACCACGGCTTTTGGACTGATGGCTGCCATTCCACTGCTGCTGATCTACACCGTGCTGCAAACCAAAACCACGGAGCTGGTCGACAGCCTGGAAATGGCCTCGGTTAAATTCCTCAATATCCTGACTGAACGCAGCGGAACCGCCGACTGATGAGACGTCGCTGGCGTAAAAGGCGTTCCAGCTGCCCGCCGGAGCTGGATATCACGGCCTTTATGAACCTGATGGTCATACTGGTGCCGTTCCTGCTGATTTCCGCCGTATTTTCGCGCATCACGATTCTGGAACTGGATCTGCCTGCGCCCGGTACTGCCAGTCAGCAGAAGAACAAGGATGAACCCGAGAAACTGCAGCTCGAGGTTATTGTAAGGAAAGATGTCATAGAGATCGGTGACCGAAAAACCGGCTTGCTTAAAATGATTGAAGTAGACCCCGAGGGCAACTACCTGGAACAGGTCTCCGATATGCTGCGGCAGATTAAGGCGCGCTTTCCTGACAAGAAAGATATCACCCTGTTACTGGAAGCGGACATCGCCTACCAACGCCTGGTGAAAATGATGGATACGCTGCGTGTTGCGCAGGTCGAGCAGGATAGCGAAATGATCACCGCCGAGCTGTTTCCGGTCATCTCTATCGGTGACGCCCCTGCCGCCAGAACGCGAGCCTCCAAAAGGAACGGCAAATGAAGCAGTCTCGCCGCGCAAAACGCATGGAACGCCACTACAAGCGCAACAAGGGTGCGCCCGCGTTCAACATGGTATCGCTGATGGATATCTTCACTATCCTGGTATTTTTTCTGCTGGCGAACTCCGGGGAGGGCGAAGTATTGCCGAGCACCCGAAATATCGAGCTGCCCGAATCCATTGCCGAACAAAAACCTCGCGAGAACGTCGTTATCATGGTAACCGCCACCGATATCCTGGTTCAGGGCCACCATGTGGTTTCGGTGAGTGACGTTGAAAATACCAAGGGTCTGGTGATCGATTCCCTCAAGGTCGCGCTGGAATCACAGAACCGGCACCGCATACTGCAAGGTGCCACGGACAAAAACCAGCCCCTGGAAGTGACCATTATGGGCAATAAACTGATTCCCTACCGGCTGCTGAAAAAGGTCATGGCAACCAGCACGGAGGCCGGTTTCGGGAAAATTTCTCTGGCCGTGATGCAGAAAGCCGCCGCCCAGGGGCGCCAGAAGATATAATGGTCTATTCTCACTCGCTCTCGTTGCCCTGGTCGCTTTCAGCGGAAGATGAGCACCGTTTCCGCAAGATTCTGATCATCGCACTGCTACTCACTATAGGCCTGGGTATCGCAATACCCATGCTGCCGGTCTTCAAAAAACCAGTGGAACAGGAAGTCGAACTTCCGCCACGCATCGCCCAGCTTATTTTTGAAAAAAAGACCGAGCCAAAACCGTACAAGAAACCCAAACCGGTTGCGAAAAAGAAACTGCTACCGAAAAAGAAGGTGCCACCCAAGGTTGTAAAGAAAGTGGCGCCGAAAAAACCGAAAGTAGATGCCCTCGAGCAGGCACGCAAGAAAGCCTCTACATCCGGTCTGCTGGCCTTTCAGGATTCGCTTGCTGACCTGCGCGACCAGTCAGTCGATGAACTGAACGGCGGAAAACGCCTGAGCAATAACGGCTCAACTGCGAGAAAAACAGAACGCGCACTGATAACTTCCAAGGTGGGTAGTAGCAGCCGGGGCATCAATACCTCAAAGATGAGCCGCGATACCGGGTCGACACAGCTTGCCGCGCGCACCGCAACCAAAGTAAAAAGCTCCATCGCCAGAGTATCACCCAAAAGCGCGCGCAGGAACGACCGTACCGCCTCGCGCAGCATCGAAGAAATTCAGATCGTATTCGACCGTAACAAGAGTTCGATTTACAGCCTGTATAACCGTGCACTGCGCAAGGACCCGACGCTGCAAGGTAAACTGGTGCTGCGTTTGACGATCTCCCCGTCCGGAAGGATCACCAGAATCGCGCTGGTATCCAGCGAACTTGGCGATCCGAAACTGGAACGTAAACTGGTGCAAAGAATCAAGCTGTTTAACTTCGGCGCCAAATCAGTTGATGCGGTAACAATTACCTACCCGATCGACTTCCTGCCCGCCTGATCAAGCCGGCACACGCACCAGGTAGTCAAGAACAATACCCGTAAATACCGCTGCGCCAAACCAGTTGTTATTCAAAAATGCCTGGAAACAGGCGATGGGGTCCCGTTCGCGTATCAGGTACTGCTGGTACAGTGCCAGCCCCGCGGCCAGTAACAGGCCGAAATAGTAGTAGCCGCCCAGACCGGCCTCCTGCCCGACCATCAGCAAAGCAGCCAGTAACAGTACCTGAAGGGTGGCGATGATGGCGCGATCCGCCTCACCAAAAAGAATAGCCGTGGATTTAACGCCAATTTTCAGGTCATCTTCCCGGTCCACCATACCGTACATGGTGTCGTAAGCCGTCGCCCATAACACCGTTGCCACGAATAACAACCAGGCCACTTTTGGTACACCTCCGGTTTGCGCCGCAAACGCCATGGGCACCGCCCAGCCGAACGCAGCGCCCAGAAAAACCTGCGGAAGATGCGTGAAACGCTTCATAAAGGGGTATAGCGCCGCCAGAACCACGCCAATGAAGGACAGCATGATGGTCAGACGGTTCATAAGCAAAACCAGCCCAAAGGCCGTCAGGCACAGGACTGCGAACAAGGCCAGCGCTTCCCGCGGCCTGACCCGTCCGGCTGCAATGGGGCGATCGCTGGTGCGCTCGACGTGCGGATCGAAATGCCTGTCAGCATAGTCGTTGATGACGCAGCCCGCTGAACGCATCAACACCACACCGCTCACAAACACCAGTAGCACCAGAAGGTCCGGGCTTCCCTCACTGGCAATCCACAGCGCCCAGAGCGTTGGCCACAGCAGAAGAAAAATACCAATGGGCCGGTCAAGGCGCATCAGATGTGCATATTGAGTCAGTCGGTCTTTCATACAGTCCGGATACGGGTTTACCGGGAACTGGAAATTGTCCCCGTAATCCCTTACTTTCAGTTCATGAATACACTGCGAACGACAGGCACAGCGTTACTGTATCTTACCTTCATGTACCCGCTAACGGGAATCCCTGCCTCTGCACCACCGCCATTTTACAGCTGTACCGATTATCACTGTGATGAAGGCGAGACTGTCTCGCTTTCCAAGCGGCAATGGGATCGGATTCGATCGCTTTTTTCATCGCCCCGGTCAGCGGCACAGGAACGCCGGCAGATTCGCAAAGCCATCGCACTGCTCGAAGTCCAGGTGGGCAACATTACCGGCACCTCGCGCGATCTGGCAAAAAATGTCGCCGGCTCCGGACTGCCCGGCCAGCTGGACTGTATTTCCGAATCAAAAAATACCACCACTTATCTTCACCTGATAAGCAGTGATGGCCTGTTACAGTGGCATACGGTGGAGGAACGCCAGCTGAGACACCCCTGGATACTGGATCTGCACTGGGCAGCGGTCATTCGCGACAAGCACACAAACAAGCGCTACGCGGTGGACTCCTGGTTCCTGGATAACGGCCAGCCGCCCTACATACAGCCGCTAGACCAATGGCTGTCAGGGCGCGCCTTCGATAGCGGGCAGGAACAGCTCGGCGACCAGTAGCGGCTTGCCGCCAACCCAAAATACCGAGCGCCGCCCCCAGATCTTTGCGGGTTTTCGTTTCAGACCCGAGCTCGCCTCGTGGAACATGCTCAGCCCGTTGCGGATACAGGCCAGCTCCACCGGCCCACGCCGCATACCCGGATCTGCGAACAGAAAGGCGCCCAGCGGTCGATTGCCGAGGCGCGCCAGCCGCCGCTGGGCACCACTCAGGGTGGTCACCGGCACCACCGTTCGCGCAAATACCCAGGGTGTTCCATCACACAGTAATTGAACCTGCCGGACCCAGCCTGTCTGCCTGCCGGGCATACCCAGTACGCGGGCTTCATCCAGCCTGGGACGCTGCCATCCTTCATCGATCACGCGCACCTCAAAACGGCCGTTACAGGTCAGCTTCAGCCGATCTGTCAGGGAACCGGAATCCAGAAGCCAGGAAACCAGGTGCTGCGGGATCTGTCCACGCGTCCAGCGTTCGTAAGGTGCCCAGACGGGAGCAGTGCTTGTCTTCTTATCGGGCAGTGGCACGAACTGGCTTCTCCCGGGCCGGGTCAAAAAGCGAATTATGGCATAGATGCAGTTTCTGCAACCCGGTTCTCATATTGTGCCTCGTCCGGTGTGAAGCAAGTCTCTGAAATACCCGGTTAGCGAGCCGATAATTTCATCACACCACCGATGCAGGAGAAGGTGCGATGAATCAGCAGATCGTCAGTGACCGGATTACACTCTGGCTGGAGCCAGGCCGGAAAAAGTTCACCCGAATAATCAGCCGGTCGAGCGGAATACGCTTTGTGCTGCTATCGCTTACCAATATATCCGGCGTCGTCCTGATGCTGTCGCCGCTTCTCACACTGGCAGCGGCATCCGGAGGTGCCGTCTATCTGTACAACCACGTACAGGGACCGCTGGACTGGTTTGTGATCGAAGTACTGGGTGCCGTCAGCCTGTTCAGCGGGTTCCTCACCGTACAGCTCTATTTCTCCCGCCCGGATGCACCGCTCGGCGTAGCCATCGAGCACCAACACGCACCGGAACTGTTTTCCATGCTGGAACGCCGTATCGCACATTTCAGGATTCGACCGATCGACAGCCTCACCCTGACACCGGAGGTCGAGCTTAAAATCAAGGCAACACCCAGGTGGCCGGTGCCACTGATTCATACCTATACACTCTGTACCGGCGCCCCGTTGCTGTTTTTCATGTCGTCGGGGCAATTTCGTCTGGCCCTGGCCGGCGCCATCGCAGCAACAGCACAAATACGCCGCAGCTGGAGCGGTTGGCTGGTCCAGGCGTCTGAAGACTGGCCCGTCATCGTGGCTACGCTGGAGAAACGCCCCTCTCTGTTGGCAAAAGTGCTACTCAAACCGGTGGTATGGATTGACCGTGTTGCACACACACTCAGCGAGGAGCTGCGTACCGACAGCCGGCAGGCCCAGAGCCGCTGGGTGCTGGAGAATACCGATGAACAGGCTGCCGTGGAATACCTGTCGAACCAGGTCATCGCCGCTACCTTTCTCAACAAGCAGTACTGGCCGATGATATACAAGGCAGCCGAGCGTTGCCCGACCCCCGTGGTAAAACCCTTCGTGCACTTTGGGCTATTGATGGAAAGGTTATTGAACGAACACACGGCCCGGCGCTGGCTGCTCCAGGCCCAGAGCCATGGCGACGGTGGCAGTCAACCAGGCTTGCGTGACCTGCTGGCCGAGTCAGGTATCGATCATCTGCACTGGTCACAACCACCGCAAGCAAATGCCTTTCAAAACCTCTTCGCTTCGACGGATATCCTCAAAAGTCTGGACACGCTCTGGCAGGCCGTTATCGAACCGGAATGGAACCAGCGGCACACCCGTTTTCAAA
>CAJXFW010000047.1 GCA_913053655.1 uncultured Thiogranum sp.
GGAACCATAGCGCAGAATGATGAGTTTGGAGTGTTACTGGAAGTGGTGCTTGGAGAGCTGCGCCAGGCAGGCGATGGCAGGGAACTTGAAGATTTGCGCTGGACGTTGGTGCGTGAGATCGAGAAGCTCACCAAGGCCCATCACGAGCTGGCGGAAAAACTGGACAGTACACATCACTATCTGCAACTCATCGAGTCCGACAGTCGCCAGCTGAGCGATGAACTGACCCGGGTACGGTTGCTGAGTTTGACCGACGAATTGACCGGCTTGCCCAACCGGCGCGCCTTCCTGCGGCGTATTGAAGATGAAGTGGCGCGTGTTCAACGTTACGGTTTCCCGCTGTCACTGGCTTTGATGGATCTGGATCATTTCAAGCAGGTGAATGATGAATACGGTCATGCCGGTGGAGACGAAGTTCTGCAGATGTACTCCAAGAATATCCTTTCCATATTCAGACACCATGACCTGGTGGCGCGCTACGGTGGCGAAGAGTTTGCAGTTTTGCTGCCGAACACGGATGAGGAGGGATCGATGCGGGCGCTGACCAAGGTACGAAGTCGTGCTCTGGAAACCCGCTGGCAGGCAAACGGTGACATGATACCGGTGCCGTCGTTCTCGGCGGGTGTTTCCCTGTACAAGCCAGGTGAAACTGCTACCGCTTTTATAGAACGGGCCGACAAGGCGCTGTACCGTGCCAAGCGACTGGGGCGTAATCGTGTCGAAATGGATGCCACCTATCGCAGTGATGCGCAAGCGAATGAGGAACTGCCTGGTGCGACAACCGGCAACGGCGAGCATCAGCACAGCGAGTCCTGATCCGGCCGGTCTTCCCGCAATTACCCCGACAAAAAACCTGTGGTATTTACCCGGGGGGTCACTTGCTACACTTACACCCTCACGCGAAATTCGCGAACAGGCGCACTCAATGGCAACGATCGAACTCACCAACACAAATCATCAGAACACCGTCAGCAATAACGACATTGTATTTATCGATTTCTGGGCGTCCTGGTGTGGCCCCTGCCAGAGCTTCGGGCCGGTGTTCGAAGCTGCTTCAGAGAAAAATCCTGACATGGTTTTCGCAAAGGTAAACACTGAGGAAGAAAGAGAGCTCGCTGCACAATTCCAGGTGCGTTCCATACCCATGCTGGCGATATTCAGAGAACAGGTTCTGGTTTTTTCCCAGCCAGGCGCACTTCCTGCGTCAGCTCTCGATCAGTTGATCGGGCAGGTCAAGGATCTGGATATGGACAAGGTGAGGGCGGATATCACCGCGCAACAGAACAAGGCTTGAGCACTTGTATTCGGTCCCATGTTTGTCTATTAAGCGTCAATATTTTTCTCGTATAGGCTGCCAGGAACTTTGTACCCCAAGGGGAATGGCGCTTGCTTAAGGCTGCTGGTGATACATTAAAACCTTTTGAACCGCCAAGACGCAAAGATCGCCAAGAAAGAATTTGTTTTCTTTGCGGCCTTTGCGTCTTGGCGGTTCAATAATTTTGTCAAATCCCTCTAGTCAAAATCCAGAAACGGCTGAACACTGACCTGTTCACCCGCCTGGACCCCGGCGCTTTCTGCCGGCAAGTGGATAAGACAATTGGCCTGGCTCATGGAACCCAGCAGGTGAGACCCTTGCATACCTGTGGTTGATACCGACAGTACTCCATCCTTTTCTGTATGCAGGATGCCGCGCTGAAACTCCATGCGACCGGGCGCTTTTTTCAGTTCGACAGCACAGCGTGCCTGTACCAGTAGCGGGTTATGCAGGGTTTCACCGGTCATTTTTCGAATCGCGGGAAGTACGAACTGATAGAAGGTTACCATCGCTGATACCGGGTTGCCGGGCAGGCCGAAAAATGCCGCGCTATCCAGTTGTCCGAATGCAAGTGGTTTGCCCGGTTTCATGGCTATGCGCCAGAAGTTGATTTCACCCAGCTCACCCAGGGTCTCAGTGATGTAGTCGGCTTCACCCACGGATACCCCGCCGGAAGTCAGAACCAGATCTGCGACTTCCGCAGCCTGTTGAAGGGCTGATCGCACCGCATCGCGCTTGTCGGGAATAACGCCAAGGTCATAGCACTCGATCGCCGCTTTGGCGAGCATGCCGTGCAGGGCATAGCGGTTGCTGTCATAGATCTGCCCGGCGCCCAGCGGAGTACCGACACCGGTGAGTTCATCACCGGTGGAAAAGAAGGCCACGCGCAGCCGCCTTGAGACACTGACCTCAGCGATACCGACAGAGGCCAGTAAACCGATTTCTGCGGCACCGAGTTTTTTTCCGGGTTCCAGTACTGTATCGCCACTGCGGGTATCCTCGCCGGTGTAACGCACATGTTGACCGGCTGCTATGTTCTTTGTCTCAAAAGTAACCCGGTCGTCTACGCGGTTGGCGTATTCCTGCATGATAACGGTATCGGTGCCATTCGGGACTACCGCACCGGTCATGATGCGAACACACTGCCCGGCTGTCACTTCTCCGGCAAACGGCGCTCCGGCAAATGAAGAACCAACCACAGACAGGTCAACTTTCATCGTACCCGCACAGTCCTGGCTGCGAACCGCATAGCCATCCATCGCCGAGTTATCGAAGCACGGGACGTTAATAGCGGATACAACCGGTGCCGCCAGTATACGTCCCAGGGCTGCCCTGAGGTGAAGCTGTTCCCTGGCTGTGACGGTGTGCACGGCTTGCAGGATACGCGCCTTGCCCTGTGCGACGCTTAACAGGGGTTTTTCTGCGGGGTTTAGGCAACAGTCAGTGGCAGAGGGACTCATAAAGGTGCTCCGTTTTCTGTATCGGGGATGGTAACCGGGCTGGCCATGGACTGTGTCTTTCCAACAGGCTTGCAGTGTAACACGGCGCATGCCTTGTGGTTTATGGTAGGGTTAGCGCTGGACAATAGACAGGGTGGCCGTGGTGGGTACTGCCGGAAAACAGATTCCGCTGGCCGAACAGTGCAGCGAGACTGATATCGCGATCATCGACCGGTTTGCGGATGCTTTGTGGATGGAGAACGGCCTCAGTGCAAACACACTGGCTGCTTACCGTCATGATTTGTGCGGGTTTGCCGCCTGGCTTGCGGGCAGGGAAGTAGCGTTGGCAGAAGCCGGTGCCGTGGAGCTGCTGGGTTTTCTGGCCGCTCAGTACCAGAGTGGCCGTGCATTGCGTAGCAGCGCCCGTCTGCTGTCAAGTTTGCGCCGTTTCTACCGTTATCAGGTGCGCGAAGGCCGGCGCCAGGATGACCCTACAGCCAATATAGATTCGCCGAAAATGGATCGGCCGCTGCCGCATACTTTGAGCGAATCAGAAGTTGAAGCGTTGCTGGCGTCACCGGATACCTCGTCGGCTGTCGGCATGCGTGACCGGGCTATGCTGGAGTTGTTGTACGCCAGTGGTTTGCGTGTCTCGGAACTGGTGTCGCTGGATGTGGACCGCATCAACCTCACCCAGGGTGTGGTGCGGGTGCTCGGCAAGGGCAACAAGGAACGCCTGGTCCCGGTGGGTGACGAGGCTGTGATCTGGTTGCAGCGTTACTGCCGGCAGGCGCGCCAGGAACTGTTGCGAGGGAAAAGCAGCAACCGGCTGTTTGTTTCACGCAAGTCCGGCAGTATTACCCGCCAGGCATTCTGGTACCGGTTGCGTGAGTACGCGTTGCGCAGCGATGTCCGTGGGCACTTGTCTCCGCATACCTTACGTCATGCATTTGCAACACACCTGGTGAATAATGGTGCCGATTTGCGCGTGGTGCAGATGCTGCTGGGGCACAGCGACCTGTCGACTACCCAGATCTATACCCACGTAGCCAGGGAGCGCCTCAGGCAGGTTCACCGGGAACATCACCCACGCGGCTAATTCTCCGGTAAACTACTGAACTGCAAGTCTGGATAAATGTCGTATGAGTGGCAGATTTTTTATTTTAATCAGGAAGACGTACGTGAATTCAATTAAAACGGTAATTTTCATAAGCTTGGTCTCACTGGCCACAACAGCTGCGCTGGCAGACCGTGCGGTGGATGAGGCCGCTATCCGTAAGGCGTTGGGGAGTGTTGAACCGGACACCATTGCCCCGGTGCCGATTGCAGGCTTGTACGAAGTGGTGGTCGGGCCACGCGTGGTCTATATGAGCGCAGATGGCCATTATATGCTGCAAGGCGAGCTGATTGATGTACAGAGCCGGAAGAGCCTGACAGAACCGCGCCGCCGGGAGGCCATACGGGCGTTACTGGACACGGTCAGTGAAGATGACATGATCATTTTCAAGCCCGAGAAGGTCAAGCATGTAGTAACCGTATTTACGGATATTGATTGCGGCTACTGCCGCAAATTGCATAGCCAAATAGATCAATATCTCGCGGAGGGTATCGAGATACGCTACATGATGTTCCCGCGCGCCGGCGTGGGTTCGGACTCCTATAAAAAAGCTGTCGCGGTATTTTGTTCCGAGGATCGTAACGCAGCTTTGACCGATGCCAAGAACGGCAAAGCCCTGGATATGAAGACCTGCGACAATCCTGTCGATAAGCACATGGAGCTGGTTCGCCAGCTCGGTGCCCGTGGCACACCCTTTATCGTTCTGGAAGATGGTCGTACCCAACCCGGTTACGTGTCCCCCAAACAGCTGGCCAGGCTGCTTGATCAGACTGATTACTAAGGAACCTTCAGTTATGGAACAAGTAACTCTGGATACTCACCAGAAGACCCTGGCGATCAACCTGGACGAAACAAAATACGGCACGATTGCCGAAATCGGTGCCGGTCAGGAGACTGCACGCTGGTTTTTTCAGGCAGGCGGGGCGGCAGGCACCATAGCCAAAGCCATGTCGGCTTACGACATGAAATTCAGTGACTCCATTTATGGTACTTGCAAACGCTATGTGAGCCGTGATCGTCTGCAGTCGATGCTGGAGCACGAGTATCACCTGCTGAATGAACGCCTCGGTGAAACCCGCGGTAATGGCTGTGCGTTCTTTGCATTTGCCAATACTGTGGCGGCACGCAGTTTTTCCCAGAAGCAGGATGGTCATGGCTGGCTGGGCATCTGTTTCCAGACCAGTCCCGGCGAAGCGGCATCGCGGATCGATCTGCACGTGCAGCTGAAGGGGCAGGAAAATATACAGGACCAGGAAACGCTTGGCCTGCTGGGCGTTAACCTGATTTATGGCGCCCTCTATCACCACGCGGACCCGGATACCTTGCTGGCGTCTTTACTTGATCAGCTGAGTACAGATCTGCTGGTGATCGATATGATCGACTTTGCCGGTCCGGCTTTCGAAAAAGTGGACAATCGCCTGATGGCATTGCGTCTGGTACAGCACGGGCTGTCCAATTCAGCCATGTTTCAGGCGGATGGCAAGGTTGTCCAGCCAGCGGATGTCCTGTACAAAAAAGCCGTGCTGGTTGAGCGCAGTCGCTTCCGTCCGCCGACCCGATTGACGATGAGTATGCTCGACTGCGCCCATAAGGAGTTCTGTAAGGATCCAAATGTCAATCCGGACAATGTTATCGTACTCAGCGAAATGACCCTGCATAACCTGGGTCAGGGCGATGAAATCGACGTGCAGGATTTTCTGGACCGTGCGGAAATCCTGTGTGCGCTGGGCAAGCACGTCATGATTTCGAATTACGGTGAATTTTATCGCCTTGCACAGTACCTGTTTCGTTATACGAGTATGCCGGTGGGGATTGCCCTGGGCCTTCCAACGCTGATGCAGATTTTTAACGAGAATTATTATCAGAGCCTGGAAGGAGGAATCCTCGAAGCCTTTGGCAGGCTGTTCAGAAATGATGTCAGTCTGTACGTATGCCCTGCGCTTGACGAACAGACAGGAGAGCTGAATACGATACACAATGTGGGCATCCAGGAGCATTTACGCCATTTATACCTTCATTTACTGGAAAACGGTTATATCAAGGAACTGGTTGCCGTTGACAAAGCGCAGCTCTCTATTTTTTCTCATGCTGTGCTGGAAAAAATCCGCAATGGTGATTCGGGCTGGGAGTCCATGGTGCCGGAGAAGGTGGCGAAAATAATCAGGGACAAACGTCTATTCGGTTTCAAGGGCTGAGACAGAAAACTGTAGGAGCGCCGCCCTCCGGCGCGATTTTGTGTAATAACCCATCGCGCCGGAGGGCGGCGCTCCTACCATCCGATTTTTTTATTCCATGTTGACCAGTATCCCGCCATCAGTCAGCAACAAGTGTGCCTTTACTGTACGATTTGGCCATAGTTTTTGCACCCCTTCGCGGTAGAGTTCCAACTGTGGTCTATAGTGTGAGGTGAGCTGCTGTATTTCCTGCTCACCAGCGATTCTGTGAGTTTTGTAATCTACCAGCTGGATACCTGTATCGCTTACGACCATGCGATCAATGATGCCGTAAACAGTTTGTAGCCCATGTTGATATTGAATGGGTACCTCGTTATATGCCTTCACGCCGGAAGCCGGTTTGAACAGCCAGTCAAGATCCTCACTATCCAGCAATTCTGCAACCTCGTTCCGGCAGCGCTGCAATTCAGGATCGTTTTCGGCCAGATGGAACTCGCCGGCAAGTTGTTTCGCGATGTCCCTGTCTGCCGGCTCTTCCGTAGCCAGCTGCAACATGCGATGAATGATCAATCCCCGTCTACGCCCTCCTGGACTTACAGACTCGAATTCACTTTCTTCCACACTACGGCTGGGCACTATCTGATGAGATACAGACTGAACGGAAAACGGCTGGCTAAGGCGTGGGTCGATATTGACAGTGCTCGCTAACGGGGCTTTGGTTGTGGTTCTGACAACGGGTTCGCCAAAGCTGTGTATCCAGGTATCGCTGGGTGTGGGATCGTCACACAGGGCCGTGGCGATCTGTCCGTACCAGCCGGTGGAACGGTTTGCCGAGGAAGGTGCGCAGCCGGAAATTACCAACATGTTTTTAGCGCGAGTCAGCGCTACGTAGAGGAGATTTGCAGATTCTCGTTGTTCCTCTTCCTGTTCCAGTGCGTAGCGGGCATTACTGATATTGTCGCGCAGTTTGCTGTTACTCAACAACATGAAGTCATCCGGTCGGTCAGCTTCAGCCGGCCAGCGAACCAGTGTCTGGCAGCCGGGAGGGCTGTTGCCATGACGGGCACTGTCGACCAGAAACACCACCGGTGCTTCTAGACCCTTGGCGGCATGGATGGTCAGCAGGCAGACACGCTGGTTCTGATCGGATTGAGGTGTGGCCTGATTCGGACCTTCTTTTTCGAGGGTACGCAACTGGCGAACACGGTCGAGAAAACGCGGCAGGGTGGGGTAACGGCCGGCGTCTGTTTCGAGCGCCAGCTCAATGAAACGTGTCAGATTGGCGTGCACGCGTGCGACCTGGGTCGCCGGAAAGGCAGCCTGGTAACGCTTCAGCAGATTGGATTCGTGGAAGATGCGCTCCAACAGGTCGTGTATCGGGATACGGCCGGCCAGCGATCGCCAGCTACCCAGCAGGCGCCGTGCGCGTGACAGCGCGTGGTTTGCATCCAGTGTGTTGCAAAGCGTATCGAGGCGCTCGATCCAGGGGCCATCCGCTGTGCGTGCCAGCAACATCAGATCGTCGTCGCTGGCTGAAAACACGGGAGAGCGTAATACCTGCGCCAGAGACAAGTTGTCCTGCGGAGTCATCAGTACAATCAGCAGAGCTTCCAGGTCGCGGATCTCCAGGCTTTGCAACAGGCTGCCGCGGTCCAGGCTCAGGTAGGGTATATCGCTGTCGCGCAGTGCAGCCTCATAGTCAGCCAGGTGGGTGCGGGAACGCATCAGGATCAGAATATCGTTGTAGTCGGCGGTTTTCTGCTCAACCAGTTGCTGTATGCGCCGGGCGATCGCCCGCCCTTCCCGGTAGTGGCGATGATCAAGCGTTATCGTCCGTGGCTGCTGCAGCGGGTTGCGTAACCCCGGTGCCTCGGTTGCGACGGTTTCAGCTTCCGCTTCGATCAACGGCCAGAGTTCTACCCGGCCCCAAAGATCCTGCTGGTGAGTTGAGTGCGCCTTGAAGTCGGTGAGCAGGTGTTCCATCTCCGGGTGCTGGAAGATCCAGTTAACCGTGTCGATGACAGCGGGGGAAGACCGCCAGGAGTGGTCCAGGTTAATACTGCCTGCATCAAGATGCTGCTGCATCCACTCCGATGCAATGTTGAGCAGGCGCGGATTGCCGCGCCTGAAGCGGTATATGGATTGTTTGGCATCGCCGACAATGAACAGACTGCGCATGCGTTCGCTACCGGCGGCCATTTCTTCCAGTAACGGCAATATCAGCCGCCACTGGGTCGGGTTGGTGTCCTGGAACTCATCGATCAGCAGATGGTCGATACGCTGGTCCAGCTTGTACTGTACCCAGTGGGCGTGCTCGGGATGGTTGAGTAAGCGGTAGGCATTCCACTCGAGATCGGCAAAATCCAGCAGGCGCCGCTCGCGTTTAATGCGCTGGTAGTGTTCCAGCATGCGTTGGCCGGCCCGGTACCAGGCGGTATTGACCTGCAAGGTGCGTTGACGGTTCTGGTATTCGAGCACTTGTTCCAGTTGTTCGCAGAACCGTTCATGTAGTTCAAGGAAGCGTACCTCACCAGTCTCACCCATTGATTTGCACTGTGTCTTGTTCGAAGAGCGTTTACGGTGGTCGCCGCTGGTAGTAAAAAATACCGGGAGCGCATTCCGGATGAACGTATCGGTATCCTCAGCGCTTTCCAGTACACTTTCTATTGATGCAACGAATTTAAGATTGGTGGCGTTAGCGTGGCGCCCCAACAGACTGGAAAACTCGCCCAGCCGGTTGCGTGTTTCGCTGTTCAGGAAAGTGTCAACAGCTGAGTTCTGTTGATCCAGTTCCAGTCGCTGGTGCAGGTATGCCGTTGCGGTAACAGCCGGGTCTTTACTCTGTTGTGTGAACGCCCACCAGTCGCTGCGGTGTTCGATAAAAGTAAACAATGCATCACGTGTATTGTGGAGCCCGTTGAGTGAACCGAACATAAGATCCAGCGCCAGTGCCAGTGCTTGCTCGGGTGCGGCGGTAGCTTCGGCGAACAGGGCATCCCAACTCTCGGTGACCAGCAGGCCGGTCTGTTCGACGAGCTCGAAACCGGGTGGTAATCCGGCTTCCAGCGGGAAGCGCTGCAACAGCTCCTGGCAGAAGCTGTGAAAGGTCGAAGATCGCAGGCTTTGCTCAGTTCGCAAGCTGGACTCGAAAAGTTTGCGTGCCTGCCGGCGTAATTCATGGGTCGGTGTTTCACCGATACTCGTCAACGCCAGGTCCAGTTGCTGGTCATCAGCCTCCAGCAACTCGCGCAGACGCTGGTTCAGGCGCTGCTGCATTTCTCCTGCGGCCTTGCGCGTGAAGGTAATGGCGAGAATGCTGTCGAGCCGGGCGCCGTTCAACAACAGGCGTGTGAGCCGGGCAACCAGTTGCCAGGTTTTTCCGGTGCCGGCAGAGGCGAGTACACTAAAGCTCTGGTCAGGTTGTGTGGCGAGCGGCGCATCAGTCATCGGCACGGTCTCCGTGTTCCCACATATCACGACGGCAGACTCCGGTGAATTCGCAGTAGCTGCATATCTTCGGGTCGCCCCAGGCAGGTAGTGCAGCGCTTTCCTGTAGCGCCGCATCAAGTTGTGTCAGCCGCTGCCTGACATCATGGAGTAATTGTTGCAGTTCCTCCCCTTCGGCGCAGGTCTGTTGCTTTGCCTGATCTTTGGTGAATTCGAGGTAGTCAAGCCGGACCACGGGCGCGTCGAGCAACAGCGCATAGCTTGGCAACTGTACGGCCTCACCGCTCAGGACATCGTCGGTTTTGGGGGGTTTGCCGGTTTTGTAGTCGACGATGGCGATCGTCCCGGACGCTTGTTCGACCCGGTCGATTCGCCCGCGGAGCTGCAGGTGCGGGCTGACGTTTTTCTCAGCCGTAGCCTCGACGCTGAGCAGCTGCCACTGGGTCCGGCGCCTGATTTCCCAGTTCAGGTAGCTGGGCAATACCGTCAGCCACTGTTTAAGCCAGCTGCGTGCCTGGAAGTTATCCTTTACCGCTTCCCTGAATACAGCCTGGCTGATCTTCTCCAGCAGTTGTGTTGCCTGATCGCGCCGGGATGTGTCCAGCTCGCCCGACCAGGGTCCGGGCAGCCATTCCACGTCGCTGTGAAACGCTTGCACAATACGGTGCACCAGGGAGCCGTAATCACTCTTGCTGAGCGCCTCGCGGATTTCATCCTGCGGCTTAAGGCCCAGCGCATCAGCGGCGAAATAGCGATAGGGGCAGTCGATGAGCCGCTGGTGGGTATAAACAGACCAGGTTTTCAGTTGCGTTGACGCAGGTGGCTGCGGGGCAGGGGATGTCTGCAAGTGTGGCAAGTCGGCGCTATCAGGGGAGACGGGATACGCTTCCGGCCGGGCGACCAGTTGCCCGAGTTCGGTGTCATCCAGCCTGGACCGGTAGGCATTGTGGTAGAACACTTCCAGCAACTCCAGCCACGGGCTGACACTGACGGGTTCGCCGTCGCGTTCACTGTGGCAGGTAAGCAGAACGTGCTCCGCACTGTGTAACACGCGACAAAAATGGTGAAGTTTCCCGGCAACGGTCTGCGACCAGGTGGGTAATCCCAGTGCAGAGCGTACGCGCTGATTGAAAAACGCGTGACTCGCCGGTGACCCCGGCATGTGCTCACGGCTGCAACCGGCCACAATGGTCGCCGCGAAGCGTTGCAGGCGGCTTTGCTCCAGCGTCAGCAGGTGTACCGGACTGGACGACGGGGGTAGCCGAAAGGTTGCCCGCTCAAGATTGCGCCCCAGCCAGTGCCGGAACTCAGACCACTCGAGCGGCACGCTGGAATAACCGGCGGCCTGCTGCAATTCTTCCAGGACCTCCAGCAAGCACTGCCCGGCCCGGTCATCCGCGAAGCTTTGCCAGCTACCGAGTTCCTGCAGACTTTCGTGTAATGCGGCCAGGTAATCGCTTGCCGGGTAGGACCCGTGCAGTAACGACACGAGTGGACTGGCGGCATGGTCAATAGTGTTCAACATCCGGTGCACGGCCTGCTGCATGGGTTTTGACCAGTCCGGCAGGCGTTCACTGCGCCGGTCCAGGTGATGCCGGTAGCGCTCCAGACCCCGGGCAATGTTTTCATGCAGGATAATGTCCTGCTCAAGCCGCCGCACGTGGGTCAGGTGTTCATCGCGTTCGGCGAAGCAGACAAAAGGGGATTTCAGAACGTCCAGCAGTGGTCCGCAGGCGAAGTCTTCCTCGACGGTTTCCAGCCAGCGTTCCAGGGTGGCCGCAGCACTGGTCGTGGACAAGGCCCAGCCACCGCTGTCGTCGAGCTCGATATGTGAGGCTTCCAGCATGGCGCGGACACGGCGCGCCAGGCGTCGGTCTTCAGTGACGATAGCGATGGGCTGGATACCCTCCAGTAACCAGCACCGAACCTGCACGGCGACGGCCTGTGCCTCCTGTTCCGGATCGTTCGCCCTGAATGTTTTCAGGCGCGGGCCTATGGCGTCCTGTGGGTGTTGCCTGGCGAAGTTCCGGGCCCGTTGGTGCAGATTATTATCCGTGGAGGTCTCGAACAATGCGCTGATGAAGTGGTCCAGGTCGTTGTCGGTGGACACCGCGGGTTGAGGGGCTTCGATACCGAGCTGGTCAAGAATATCCCTGACCGGTCTGTCCGGGTGATACCCCTCCTGTTGTCCTTCGCCGTGCAGCAGAAGATGTGCCCGACCAGAATCAAGCAGGGTACGAAGCCAGTGTATTTCTCCCGGGGAGAATTCGGTAAACCCGATCAGCCACAGTTCGGTTGTGCCGGGATTGTGCAGATGGCCTGCAAGGCGCTGCCTGTTTGCAGTCGCCGGGTCCAGCAGGTTTTCATCGGCCAGCTGTTGTTTCCATGCATGCCACAGCGTGTGCAGTATGAAGGCCTCCTGTTGCAATGAAGGCGAGGGTGCAGAAACGGCGTAGCAGTTTTTCAGTTGGGTGTGGAACTGCTCAAAGTCGTCCGGGATCGCGAACGCGTTGCGGGTCAGTTCATCAAACAGTGTTAGTAACTGTCCGGCCAGTTGCCACGGATCGGTTGCGACGTAAATCCGGGCCGCATTACGTAATGCTTCAGCCAGTACCAGTTCCCGTGCCGGTTGATTCAGGACAGCTCCGGATACCGGACCCAGGCGTGAAAGCCATGGGTCGAGGCAGTCTATATGGGGCCCCAGCAGAGCCTTATAACCTCTTTGCCCAGCCTGTCTGAGAAGCTCTGAACGCAGCTGTGTGGCGCACGGGTCGACGGCGACCAGTACCTGGCATTGAGTCAGATCCGGCAGACTTGCCTGGTAGTGGTCCAGGATCTGCTGCGCCGCAACGGCAAGCGGATCCTGACTGAATGGAATCAGGGTCAGCAGGGCAAGTACTCCTTCAAGGCGTACTAACGCTCCAGGAGGTCGCGTTTATCTTCCTTGCCATTCCACTCGTCGGCGTCGGCGGGCGCGTCTTTCAGTTGTGTCAGAACCGGCCAGAGTTGAGACAGTTCTTCGTTGAGAGCCAGGAAGTCCTGCTGGTCGGACGGAAGGTCATCTTCCGGGAAAATGGCTTCCGCAGGGCATTCCGGTTCACACAGTGTGCAGTCAATGCATTCTTCCGGGTCAATGACCAGGAAATTGGGACCCTCATGGAAACAATCCACCGGGCAGACCTCCACACAATCCGTGTATTTGCACTTGATGCAATTTTCACCCACTACAAATGTCATGCCGGCCTCCTGATGAAACAGGAGGCTATAATACACGGATTATAGTGGGTGGTGCAGGAGGAATAGGTTAGCGATGGACACTTTTCAGCGTTGCGGGGGGCTGTACCACTTCGATACAGTTGCGGCCATTTTCCTTGGCCTTGTATAGCATCCTGTCGGCAGCTTCGACCAGACTATCGGGGCTGGTGTTTTCGTCAGGAGGCAGTGTGGCAACGCCGATACTCAGCGTGACATGGTCAGCAGCATCGGAGTTTTTATGCGGAATTCTCAGATCCGAAATGCCCTGCAGCACTTTTCCCGCAACCGCCAGCGCGCCTTCGCTGGTGGTATCGGGAAGGATCATGACAAATTCTTCACCCCCGTAGCGACACACCAGATCGGCCGGCCGGTGTACGGTGCGCTGCAGGCTGGCGGCAATTTTCTTCAGGCAATCGTCACCGGCCTGGTGACCATGGCTATCGTTGTAACGCTTGAAATAGTCGATATCGGCGAATAGCAGAGAGAGCGGCAGCTCGGTGCGCTTGGCGCGTTGCCACTCGTGGTCCAGGGTCGCGTCGAACTGGCGACGGTTGGCTACGCCGGTGAGCCCGTCAAGCGATGACAGGCGTTTTAACTCGTGGTTACTGATGGCGAGTTCGCTGTTCATACGCGACAGCTCCTCTTTCATCTCTTTCATCGCCTTGTAGGCGTCGTCGCGCTCTTTCTGCGCGAGGTAAGCCTTGGCATGAGCGCGGATGCGCGCCAGTAACTCGACTTTTTCCGGCAGTTTCACCAGGTAATCGGTGGCGCCGTTGGCAAAGGCATCGCTTTTGACCTGTGGATCATCCTTACTGGACAGTACGATGACCGGTACGTCGCGGGTAGTCGGATTGTTCCGGTAAAAACGCACCAGGGTCATGCCATCGACGTCAGGCATTACCAGGTCCTGTAAAATAACGGTCGCTCTAACGGCAACCGCCTGTTTGACGGCCTGCCTGGGATCCGGGCAATAGTGGAACTCGATATCCGGCTCGTCGGCGATCATACGCCGAATGCCCTCGGCAACCATGGCCTGGTCATCGACCAGCAGCACAATCGCCCACCGGCCTTCGTCGGCGCGCCCCGGTGCTTCCCCGTTTGTGTCTGTTTTCTTTGTCATCCCGATTTTAACTTTTCCTTACCTCTGCTGGAGGCATGTTCTACCCACTTGGCCAGGTGTGGCCCTATGTTTCCCAAAGGCAGAATCTCTGTAGCGGCGTCAAGCTCTTTTGCGGCTTTCGGCATACCGTAAACGGCACATGTTTCCTTATCTTGAGCAAGGGTAATCCAGCCGCGTTCGCGCATGGCCTTGAGTCCCGCCGCGCCGTCTTTCCCCATGCCGGTGAGAAGAACTCCAACTAATTGATTTACGTAATTTTCTGCCAGACTGTTGAAAAAAACATCAACTGAAGGCCGGTAAGCCAGTTCGCGTGGTTCAGGTGTGTAATCCAGCGTACCGTTAGCGCTGAATACCAGGTGATCTTCGCGTCCGCAAACCAGGGCTGTACCGGGTTCAAACCGGTCTCCGGGTTTAGCTATTAGTACCGGCAACGGTGTGTGTTCATCGAGCCAGTCGGTGAAGCTTGCCGCAAACTGTTCGTCGATATGCTGCACAATTGCAACAGCCGCCCCGAGGTCTGCCGGCAAAGCCTGTAGTACCTCTTTGAGTGCGGAAGGGCCGCCGGTGGATGCACCGATAGCGATCAATGGCACGCCACTCGTGACGGGTTTTGGATGTCCGGCAGCCGAGTCAGATTGCCTGCGCCGATAGGGCTTGCTGTGTAACAGCGTGGCGATGGTATCTATTTTTCGAATCAGAGAATCCCTGCCTTCTCCCTGACCGGATTCGCCCAGAACAGGTGTGTTCACCGCGTCAAGGGCACCGGCGCCCATCGCTTCAAACACCTTGCCCGTGTAACCGTCTACAGTAGCGGTGACGACCAGGATGGCGCATTCGTACTCGGCGCTTATGCGCCGCGTCGCTTCAACGCCATCCATCTCCGGCATAATAAGGTCCATGAGAATAATGTCCGGGCAGCGTTTGCTGCAGCGCTGGACGGCTTCAAAGCCGTTACAGGCTGTCCACACCAGCTCGTATTCCGGTACACTAACGATGACTCGTCGCAGGCTTTCCGTGGCGATCATAGAGTCATTCACAATGGCGATTTTTAACATGGAACCGGCCTACTCCGCTGTCCCGATCAGATCCACGACGGCTTCGATGAGGGTTTCGTCGTGGAAACTGCCCTTGGTCAGGTAATAATCCGCGCCGACTTCCAGACCGCGTTGCCGGTCTTCCTCGCGATCCTTGTAGGACACAATCATGACCGGCATTTTGCTCAGGCGTTCGTCCTGCTTGATCAGGCTCACGAATTCAAAGCCGTTCATGCGCGGCATATCGATATCACTGATAACCAGGTCGTAGTCTTCCATGCGCACGGCATTCCAGCCATCCATGCCGTCGACGGCAACATCAACCTGGTAGCCACGCGTCATCAGCATATTGCGCTCGACTTCGCGCACCGTGATTGAGTCGTCTACCACCAGGATGCGTTTACTGGACACGTCGGATTTTCCCTGCGTGTCGTGAATTCGGTTCAGGCGTCCACCGGCAATGAGAATGTCTATGGAGCGCAGCATGTCATCGACGTCGATGATCAGGCAGGGATTACCGGTTTCCAGCACAGTGGCGGCACTGATGTTCTGAATCTTCCCCAGTCGGGGATCTATGGTGTGCACCACCAGGTTGCGTTCACCAATAAAGCGGTCAACGACCAGCCCCGAACGATGCAGGCGTTCCCCCAGTACTATTACGGGCAGGAAATCACCGCTCTCGGTGCCGCCGGTGCAGTCCAGGACCTGGCTGGCAAATACCAGCCCCACGTTCCGGGCGCCCAGGGTGAAGTATTGCCGGCCTTCCAGCGATTCGACCTGGCTGGTATCCAGTCTGAGCGTACGATCGATACGCGACAGGGGAATGGCATAGGGTTCTCCGCAGATTTCCACCAGCAGGGCGCGGATGGTAGACAGGGTAAGTGGCAACTGCAGATGAAAATGGGTACCCGCACCGGCAGTACTGCTGGCGCGTACTACACCGCGCATTTGCTGAACCGTACTGTGGACAACATCCAGTCCGACGCCGCGTCCGGAGAGTTCGGTGACCTTGTCGCGTGTCGAAAAACCGGGCAGAAACAGAAATTCGAGCAGCTCGGTTTCATTCAATTCCGCGGCCATGGTTTCGCTAACCATATTCTTGGCGACGATGCTGTTACGCAGTCTTTCCAGGTCAATACCGCGTCCGTCGTCTTTGACATGGATGGATAACATGCCGGAGCTATGCACTGCGGTCAGCAGTAATGTGGCTTGCTCGGGTTTACCGGCCTGATGTCGCTCCTCGACCGTTTCGATGCCGTGATCCAGCGCATTACGCAGCAGGTGATTCAGGGGTGCTTCGATACAATCCAGAATATCCCGGTCGACTTGTGTCGCCAGGCCTTCTATTTTTAATTCAACCTTCTTGCCAAGCTGTCGGGCGATATCGCGTACCATGCGCGGGAAACCACGGGTCACATCGGAAAATGGTCGCATACGACTGGTGATAACCTCTTCGTGCAGACGATTTCCAAGGCCATGTATGCGCCGGTCATACTCATCAAGTTCCACCAGGCGGTCGGACAGCTGGTGACGGCAACGGTTGGCCTTGGTCTGTATTTCGCTGGTGAGTGTCTTGCTGTACTCGTCACCGTCGTTTGCGTAAAGATTTTCGTGTAATCGATCCAGCAGACCAATGAGTTCGGCCTGTCGGTGCTTTATTTGCACCAGAGCCTCGGAAAACGGATGCAGCCAGCGGGATTCCACCTGCACTTCCCCGGCAAGACCGACCAGGCGGTTAAGGCTTTCCGATGAAACGCGCACCGTCGTCTTATTGTCCGAAGTGTCGTTTTTGCGGGTGTCGGGTGCCGGTGTCGGCGTTTCTGTAGTGGACTCTGCATCTTCCTGTGCAGGTTCCGGCGGCGGTATTGTGTCGTCTGCCAGCGGTTCACACTGCTGCTGCGCGCCTCCTTCCTCGACGGTTTCCAGTTGTTCGATAGTCTGGATCTGTTGAGTCAAAGCAGAGAGTTGTTCTGCATCAGCTTCCTGCTTTGAGATGGCGATTAACTGGTCGACACCTTTCAACAGCAGGTCGATCTGGTGGGGCCGGAGTTGTAGCTCACCTTGTTGGGCGGCAACGAAGCAATCTTCCATGGCGTGTGCGAGCTTGACGCCGGCTTCAATGTCGACCATACGTGCGGCGCCCTTGACGGAATGCGCAGCGCGCATCAGCGCTTCCAGATGTTGTTCCGATTGTGAGTTCTGCTCCAGCGCCAACAGCCCGTCGCTAAGCACGGCGGCCTGGTTGTCCACCTCCAGGCGAAACAGTTCCAGCATTGAGAAATCGCCGAGATCGTCGCTCATTGCAGACCTCGTATCAGCGCGTAGAACAACAATTCGTGATCGAGTACACCCACATGCCGGTCTTCCCAGCTCAGGATGCCGCTGGTGTAACTATGCCGCGACTTCGCTACCGTTGCCGGTGCGGTCTGTAGGGCGCTATCAGCGTAATGGAAGATGCCGTGGACCTCGCTGACCGGAATCACAAAGCTCTGCCCGTCCTTGCTGATGAAGATCATGCGTTCCAGAATTTCATGATCGGTGGTATACGACTCGCGTGCTTTCTCCAGTTGCAGGAGGGAGCCGATGGAAATGCAGATTTTCAGTTCACCACGGATATTCACCAGCCCTTTCACCAGCGAGTTG
>CAJXFW010000048.1 GCA_913053655.1 uncultured Thiogranum sp.
CGGCGGTTGGCAAGCCCCTGGCGACTTCAGTTGCGAAACTGGGACCGGATAACACGGCTATTGAACCGTGTTCGGGTAGTTCTTCGTCAGCCACCTGGTGGAGAAATTTTGCGCTACCGGGTTCCAGTCCCTTGCTTGCCCAGACCAGATTAAACGAAGAGCCGATAGGTGACCGGATTTTTTGCAGGACGGAGCGAAAGCCCGCGCTGGGTACGGCAACGAGTATGAAGTCAGACAATTTCAGGGCATTTTCAAGTTCAGCAACCGGCGATAGAAGTTCCGGAAACCCGATACCGGGAAGGTAGCGCTGATTGGATCGTTCAGCGGCCAGTTGTTTTATATGATCCGCATCCCGGTCCCACAGTGCTACCCTGCTGCCGTTTCTGCTTAACAGCATTGCCAGCGCGGTACCCCAGGAACCGGCGCCCAGAACTGCGACGGCAGGGTGTGATGTCGGCATCTCGAGGCAGTGTGTTCGGCGGCCTAGCTGGCAGAAGCGGCCGGCTGGGCATTTTCAGCGGCTTTTTCTGCATATATCATGTCGAAATTTATTGGTGATAAAAGAACGGGGGGGAATCCGCCCTTGCTTACCAACCCGGAAATTTCTTCACGTGCATACGGGAACAGGGTATTGGGACAATAGGCGCCGAGCATGGGGCCTTTTTGCGCTTCGTCAAAGCCTTTAAGTGTAAACAAACCTGCCTGCTGAACCTCGACCAGAAAACCTGTCTGTTCACCCTGTTTTGCGGTTACCGTAATACTCAGGACAACTTCATAGATATCGTTCTCAATCTTTTTGATCGCGGTATTCAGCTGCAGGCTTATTTCAGGCTTGAATTCCTGGGCAAAGACCCCCGGTGAATTAGGTGTTTCGAAAGAAACGTCTTTGAGATAAATTCGCAGAATGGCGAATTCCGGCCCACTTTCGGCGGGTACCTGATTGTCTTCTTCAGTCATTTGAGTAATCCAGTGGTCACTGACAATTAATTTTTTCTAACGGGGAGGTTGGCCTTTTGCCAGGCTGCAATCCCGCCACCGAGATTGTACACGCTTTCAAAGCCATTTTTTTTCAAAACGCTGCCAACACTGTTGGAGCGGTTGCCGGAACGGCAATAGGCTATAACAGGATGATCTTTGTACTTGTTTAGCTCTGCAACCCGTTGCGGAAGTTGCTTGAGCGGTATATGGACGGCCTCCGGAATATGCCCGGCGCTGTATTCAGCATCATCCCGGGTATCCAGAAACACGGCATGTTCACGATTACTCAGTTGCGTCGCCTGGGTTGGATTAACAGATTTCATACCGTTCAGACGCCCCATGATTTCACTGGCGAAGAATGCGCCAAGTGTACCCACGAAGGCCAGGATCAGGATCGGATGGTTGCCGACAAACTCGAAAATACGGGCAAAATCCACGCGGGACTTCCTCCAGATTACAGGGTGTAGCTAAGGTCAGTTGTTGGCTGGAATGCTGCAGAACACTTCCCGCATCATAACGATCAGGCGCAGGGTGCGGGCATCGCTGACCCTGTAATAAACCCGGTTGGCATCTTTACGCGAGGCCAGAATACCCTTGTCTCTAAGTATCGCAAGGTGCTGTGAGATATTGCTCTGCGAGGTTCCGACGTGCTCCACGATATCCTGCACGCTGACTTCCTGGTTGCCCAGTGTGCACAGGATTTTAAGGCGCAGGGGGTGAGACATGGCCTTCAGGGAACGGGATGCGCGATCGATGTCTTCGTCGCGGGTAATGAGAGTTTCGCTGGCCGCTGCCATCAATATTTGCTCCACCTGCGTGCGCTGATAAATTTAGTGAAAAGGGCACTGGGACCCATGTTTTAGCCCTGCCCTTTATAATCAAAACATTATACAATAATACGCCTGTGAAGAAAGCCGCAAATTTTTCAGCTATAACTAACCAGCGTAGCCAGTTAGCGGGTATCGGGTTAGAATTAGTCTAAATCATTGCATCTCACCCCTGGTTTAATTGAGGTTATGTCAAAATCACCGCGTCCTGTTGCCCTGATCATCCTGGATGGATGGGGTTGCAGTGAAGAACTTGAATCCAACGCGATAGCTGCTGCCAATACCCCGGTCTGGGACCGGATGTGGAAAAAGTACGCACACTGCGCTATTCGTACCTCCGGTGCAGCAGTCGGGTTGCCTGGTGAACAAATGGGAAACTCCGAGGTTGGGCACCTGAATCTGGGCGCCGGTCGTGTGGTGTACCAGGAGTTTACCCGTGTCAGCCGATCTATAAAGACCGGTTCTTTTTTCCATAATGCCACCTTGACGGATGCGGCCGATCTGGCAAAGGAAACCGGCAAGGTCATACACGTTATCGGCTTACTGTCGACCGGTGGCGTACACAGCCATGAAGACCATATTCATGCCATGGTTCAACTGGCGGTAGAACGTGGTGTCAGCAGGGTCTACCTGCACGCATTCCTTGACGGGCGTGATACGCCACCACGCAGCGCCGCAGCATCCATTCAGAAAATGGACCATAAATTCCGCGAGCTGGGAGGGGGCGGGTTCGCCTCGATCATCGGCCGCTACTATGCCATGGATCGAGACCATCGCTGGCCCCGCGTTCAGGCGGCTTACGATCTTATTACCAGTGGCAAGGCTGAGTTCGAAGCGCAGGACGCCGTCAGCGGACTGGAAATGGCCTATGCGCGTAACGAGAGCGATGAGTTTGTAAAAGCTACGCGCATTGTACCCGAGGGTGCTCAGCAGGTCCGTATGGAGGACGGCGATGTTGTGGTGTTCATGAACTTCCGCTCTGATCGTGCACGCCAGATCACGCGCCCTTTCATCGAGGCTGACTTCGATGGTTTCGAACGCGCCTCTCTTCCCGGGCTTGGCCGCTTCGTGAGTCTCACAGAATATAACTCTGAATTTGATGTCCCCGTTGCTTTCCCGCCGGAGCGTTTGAAGAATGTATTTGGCGAGTATGCGGCAAGACTGGGGTTGCGCCAGTTGCGTCTGGCGGAAACCGAAAAATATGCGCATGTCACCTTCTTTTTCAATGGTGGGGTGGAAGAGCCATTTGCAGGGGAAGACCGTATCCTGGTGCCATCGCCGCTGGTAGCGACCTACGACCTGAAACCGGAAATGAGTGCCTCGGAAGTCACCGATCACCTTGTCGAAGCCATTACAGGTGGCAAATACGATGTGATTATCTGCAACTATGCCAACCCGGATATGGTGGGTCATACCGGTAATTTTGACGCCGCAGTCAAGGCCATAGAAACCATAGACCAGTGCCTGGGGCGGGTGCTCGATGCATTGCAGTCTACCGACGCCGAAGCACTGATTACTGCGGATCACGGTAACGCCGAACAGATGCTCGGCAAGGAGACCGGCCAGGCACACACTGCGCACACCTCCAACCCGGTGCCGTTGCTGTATGTTGGCCGCCCCGCTCAAATGGCGGATGGCTCACTTTCCGATGTTATACCCAGCATCCTGTACCTGATGGGACTGGAAATGCCAATGGAAATGACCGGTCGCACGCTGATCGAGTTGTTACCCGAACAGCCTGGAACATCGCCGGCAACACCTCAGGAGGTGGAGGCCTGATCTTCGGTATCGGGTCGCTACATCCCACCACGCATGAGCCGGTTTTGGTCTGTTTTTCTGCTGAGCTGTTTTCTGTTACTGCCGGCAAGCGGAAACGGCGCCGGCGATGCCGCCGAAAAGGCCGCAGAACTTGAGGCGCTGCGTGCGCGCATGTATACGCTTCAAAAAGAACTGGAAAGCAACCAGAGCCGGAAAAGCAGTGCAGAGCGGAAACTGCGGGATGTCGAAAAGAAAATCAGTAAAACCAGTTATGAGTTGAGGCGCATTGGCAGCGCTCTGGAAGCCAACAGAAGGCAGCTGGCCGATTTAAAGGACAGGCAGAACGAACAGGCCCTGGTTCTGCAAAAACAGCGCCGGCATATCGCCAGTGAAGCCCGCGTAGCCTATGCCATGGGTCGGCAGCAGCAGGTCAAGCTCCTGCTTAACCAGGAACAGCCCTCGGTAGCTGGTCGCATGCTGACGTACTTCGGTTATTTTTCGCGTGCGCGAATGGTACAGATTGACTCGATACACGCCACAATGGAGGCGCTACGTGAGACCGAAGCCTCCATTCAGGGCAAGACCCGCATTCTGGGCGGACTACATGACCGCCGGCAGTCGGCATCGGAACGGTTGCGCGAGAAAAAGCAGGCGCGCAAACAGGTGCTGGTGCAGATCAACAGCGAGCTCCAAAACCAGAGCGGTGAATTACGGCGGCTGGGGGAAAATGAAAAACAGCTGCAAAAGTTGCTCGCTTCACTACAGGAGCTGTTGGCGGATATCCCGGCCGAACTCAGTCAGCAGCCGTTCAGGTCGTTAAAGGGTAAGTTACACTGGCCGGCGCGCGGCAGGTTGACCGCACGGTTTGGCAACCGGCGTGGCAGCAGCGGCCTGGTCTGGCAGGGCGTCATGATTTCAGCGCCTGAGGGCACCCGGGTGCGGGCGGTTTCGCAGGGCCGTGTCGCCTTCGCGGACTGGATGCGTGGCTTCGGCCTGTTGCTGATCATTGACCACGGGGAGGGCTATATGAGTTTATACGGCCATAATCAGGCGCTGTATAAGGAAGTCGGAGAATGGGTCGATACCGGTGAGGTGGTGGCAACACTAGGCACCAGCGGTGGTCAAACCCGTTCAGGGCTGTATTTTGAGCTCAGGCACAATGGACGCCCTGTCAATCCGGTACGCTGGTGCGCCGGTGAGCCGGCGTCACGGTCCTGATGTGCGGGGGCTGCCCAGCTATGGTATGGTCAGCGTTATCTACGTAGCCTTTTCATATGTAAGGTTTTTATATTTCACATAAAATACAGATGATCGAGCGGATCATCAGGTTGGAATTGCATGAGTGTTATGAGTATTAAGAGAAAGAACGTTCTTCTGGTGTTGGCCGGTGTACTGGCCGGACTTGCCCTTTCGATTGGACAGGGCGTGTTCGCAGAACGCGACGCCGGTTCAACCGCCGGGCTGCCGGTGGAGGAACTGCGCACCTTCAGTGATGTATTCGGTCGTATCAAGAACGATTATGTAGAGGAAGTCCCGGACAAGGACATGCTGGAGAATGCCATTCGAGGCATGTTGTCGGGTCTGGATCCGCATTCCGCGTATCTTGATCAGGAGCAGTTCAAGGAGTTACAGGTCGGTACCACCGGTCAGTTCGGGGGACTCGGCATCGAAGTCGGCATGGAAGACGGCTTTGTTAAGGTCATCGCACCCATCGACGATACGCCCGCCAAGCGAGCCGGTATCGAAGCCGGTGACCTGATTATCCGTCTCGACGACACACCGGTAAAAGGGCTGACACTGGGTGAGGCGGTAAAGATCATGCGTGGCAAGCCAGGTTCTGTACTGAAACTGACGGTGGTGCGTGAGGGCGCCGATCAACCGCTGAAAATAGACATCAAGCGCGCCATCATAAAAGTGAAGAGCGTAAAAGCCCGCATGCTGGAAGACGGTTTTGGATATGTGCGCATATCACAATTCCAGTCCAAGACTGCGGAGAACATGGTCGATTCGGTCCAGAAGCTTAAAAAGGAGGCGGGTGGTTCGCTGAAAGGCATGGTACTCGACCTGCGCAATAACCCCGGCGGAGTACTGAATGGTGCCGTTGCGGTTTCTGATGCATTTCTGAAAAAAGGCCTGATTGTCTATACCGAAGGCCGGGTCAACGATTCCAAGCTGAGGTTTAATGCCACTCCGGATGATATTCTGGATTCGGCGCCATTGGTTGTGTTGGTCAACCGGGGTTCGGCATCGGCATCGGAAATCGTGTCCGGCGCCTTGCAGGATCACAGGCGTGCGATCATTGTCGGTTCCCAGACTTTTGGTAAAGGTTCCGTGCAGACCATACTGCCGCTAAGCAATGGCACCGCTGTAAAATTGACCACAGCACGTTACTACACACCCTCCGGTCGCTCTATCCAGGCAGAAGGGATAGTCCCGGATATCAAGCTGGACCAGGTTCGTGTTTCGGCGGTCGAACGTACCTTCGAGCCTATCAAGGAGGCCGATCTTTCGCGGCACCTGATCAATGGTAACGGCAAGAAGGAGAAGAAAAAGACAGACAAGGATGCCGGCAAAGAGAAACAGGAAAAACCGCTGGCCCAGACGGACTACCAGCTCTACGAAGCATTGAATTTGTTAAAGGGGCTCTCGATTCAGCGGGAGGCAATGCAGTGAGACAACGAACCGGCCTCTGGCCGGTTCTTTTTTTATGCGTCGGTTTTTTCTCCCCGGCCCAGGCCCGGGAAACAAATCCGGCCACGGCGGCCATCAGTATCATTATTGACGACATGGGCAAGCGCCTGGAGGACGGTCGCCGGGTTCTGGCGCTGCCCGGCCCGGTTGCCTGTGCATTTCTACCGCGCGCAAGTCATACCGATTTTCTGGCACGAAAGGCAAACGATCTCGGCAAGGAGGTCCTGTTGCACCTGCCAATGGAGAGCGTCGATGGGCGGCGTCTTGATGCCGGCGCTGTCACGCTGGCTATGACAGAACGGCAGTTTGCAGCCACGGTAGAGAACGACCTGGATTCTGTGCCGTACGCCATCGGTATCAATAATCACATGGGGAGCTTGCTGACCCGTCACCCCGGGCATATGCTCTGGCTGATGCGGGTGATGCAGCGCCAGGCGCCGCTGTTTTTTGTCGACAGCCGTACTACGGTTGATACCGTGGCGCAACGGATAGCACTGGAAAATAACGTGCCCAACATTGAGCGCAACGTCTTCCTGGACAACGAACTGAGTGCGGAAGAAATCGCTTTACAGTTCGAACGGCTGGTCAGGCTGGCGAAAAAACAGGGTACAGCCCTGGCAATCGGCCACCCTCACCCGCAGACACTGGCGTTACTGGAGCAACGTATTCCGCAACTCAAGGCACGGGGTATTCAGTTGTTGCCGGTGCGTGATTTGATCGACATTCAGCAGCAGGGTGAAAACACATGGCAAGCGTCCTGGTCCCCCTCGCACAGGGGTGCGAAGAACTGGAAGCAATCACCGTAGTGGATTTGTTACGACGCGCCGGCATAGGTGTGGTTACAGCAGGCCTGGATGATAAGCCGGTACGGGCATCCAGAGGTGTGGTGCTGGTCCCCGATACCACGCTCCATGAAGCGTTAAAGCAGAAATATGACATGGTGGTTTTGCCGGGAGGACAGCCCGGTGCAGACCACCTTAATGCGGATACACGCATACACGACCTGCTGAAAGAGATGAGCGAAACGGATCGCTACACGGCTGCGATCTGCGCGGCGCCCATGATCCTCGCCGGCGCAGGCCTTCTCGAAGGCAGGCAAGTGACCGGTTTTCCGGGGATACTGGATGAATTTGAAGGGTTCGAGTACAGCACCGGTTCAGTGGTGCAGGACGGAAAAATCATCACGTCTCGCGGCCCGGGAACAGCAATGGATTTCGCCCTCACCCTGATTGAGAACCTGGTCGGAAAAGACAAGCGCGACGAAGTTGAAGCCGGCCTGCAACGGCCGCATTAATACCCGTGAAGCTAATCGAAATTGTCGCTGATGCCGGTTAGCATAGTGATTATTGTGTCGAATAGTTTTACGTTCTGTTATAGCCGTCAGCACTTCTAAAGAAGTGTCTATCCCATTGTTTTATCGACTATATTATGGGGTTCTCATAGAGTCTGTTTGTCGGTTTTATTAACATACAAAAATGGCGCGGGTCAGGAGGCCACGCTAACCCCTTGATTTAATATGGGATTTAATTTCGGCACGCTTGTTGCTCTATATAACTCACCAGTACCGAATAATAATCCGAAGTTAAATAAAAGTAGTGGTGAAGTGCTTTTCGAAAACGGTGTTGGAGGAGTTAATCATAATAAGCGTTGGAACGTTGGAAACCTCACAACGTAGTCGCACAACAACAAGGCTCACAGGACAACAAAAGCTATAATAATTTAAAGAGCCCATTTCGACCCGCCATCATTTTCGGCGGGTTTTTTTATGTGGGTCCGGATTTATTCATCGGTCCATGCGTAAACAAGAAAAAATACCGCCAGGCCACCCAGAACCCAGCTGAGCAGCGGAGCGCCGTTCCACATGGCCGGGGTAAAACCGTCCAGCCCGTAGATAAGAGAGGCGCTTATCAGGAATGCACCGCCGAGAATGGCGGCCAGCGAACGCTGGCTGGAACGGCGCATTTGTTCGCGTAACTTTTTCAGTTCACGCGACTCCCACTGAATACGTAGTTTTCCGTCTGTTGCCTGTTGCAGGGTGCGGTGCAACAGCTGGGGTATTTCGGGCAGCTGTTCACTCCATTCCGGCAGGCCGCGGCGTATACGGCTGACAAATGCACGCGCGCCGACCTGCTCGCTCATCCAGCGCTCCAGGAAGGGCTTTGCTGTCTGCCAGAGGTCGAGGTCCGGGTACAGTTGGCGACCCAGACCTTCTATGTTCAACAGGGTCTTCTGTAACAGTACCAGCTGTGGCTGGACTTCCATGTTGAAGCGCCGCGCTGTCTGGAACAGGCGCAGTAACAGTTGCCCAAAAGATATCTCTTTTATCGGTCTTTCAAAGATCGGTTCGCAGACAGAGCGTATGGCTGATTCAAATTCATCGATCCTTGTCCCGTGCGGTACCCATTCGGACTCAACATGTAGCTCCGCCACGCGATGATAGTCACGGCGAAAAAAGGCCAGAAAGTTTTCCGCCAGGTAGCGCTGGTCTTCGGGGCTCAGGGTTCCCATGATGCCGAAGTCGACCGCCATGTATTGCCCATTGGTGGAGATAAAAATATTACCGGGGTGCATGTCAGCGTGGAAGAAATTGTGTTTGAAGACCTGGGTGAAAAAGATCTCTACACCACGCGCTGCCATGGTTTTCAGATCGATACCCGCCTGCTGCAGGGCATTAATGTCATTGACCTGGATACCGTGGATGCGCTCCATGGTCATAACGTTGCGCCGGCAGAAAGGCCAGTATACTTCCGGTACGTACAACAGCCCTGAATCACTAAAATTTCTGCGCAGTTGAGAGGCGCTACCGGCTTCGCGCAACAGGTCCAGTTCGTCGTACAGGGTCTTTTCGAATTCGGCAACGACTTCGCGGGGTCGCAGTCGACGTCCGTCACGCCAGTATCGCTCCGCCAGCCCGGCGATGTAGCGCAATAGATTGACATCACGCGCAATGTCTTTTTCCACACCCGGTCTGAGAACTTTCACCACCACATCTTCGCCACTTTTCAGTGTGGCGGCGTGTACCTGTGCGATGGAAGCGGAGGCCAGTGGCTGTTCGTCAAAACGGTGAAACAGTTCACTGATGGGCTGCTGAAAGGCAAGTTCGACGATCTTGCGGGCACGAACACCGTCAAAGGGCGCAACCCGATCCTGCAGCCTGGCAAGTTCGCGAGCGATATCATCAGCCAGCAGGTCCTGGCGCGTAGACAGGATCTGGCCGAACTTTACGAAGATAGGTCCGAGGTCCTCCAGTGTCTTGCGTATACGCACAGCACGTGGTGTTTTGCGTACATACCAGTGCCAGGGCGCAAAGTAGCCAAGAAACCTGACCGGACGGAACAGGTGTGTTGCCAGGATAACTTCATCCAGTCCATTGCGAACCAGAACCCAGTTGATGTGCAGCAGACGTAGCAGCTGGGCAGGCCGGATCATGATTTTGTATCGCGTGCTTGCAACAACCGGTCGACGCGTGCGGTCATGCGGTCGACATCAGTGCGTAGCTGATCCACATCTTCAAGAAAATAGCCGACCTCGATTCTTGCGGGTAGCAGGCGCGCTTCTTCCTGGAGATATTCGGAGACGTCCCGCCGCAGCGTGTTGCCACTGTCATTGGCAAATCGTGCCGCCTTGCGCGCCAGGTTCCCGGCCTGATGTGCAATCACGTCGCCGGTGAGCTTTGACAGCTGTTCCTCCCAGTCCCAGTCCACACCGGAAAGAATGTTCTGGAATTGTTGCCCGGTCTCGGTGTCACCCTGTATTTCCACTGCGCCTTCGAAAAGTGCATCCACCCCAGGGCGCCCTCTCTTGCTACGCAATTCACCTTGTTCCCTGGAGCCGAGTGCGAGTCTTGCGAAGCCGAATGGTGAGCCGCGAAGCCGGGTATCCGGTTCACCTTCGTAGTACCCTGCTACCCGTATGCCGTCGCTGCCGGGTATAAAATACAGTGACAGACCCAGGCCGGTTATATCCACCGCTATCACTTTACCATCCATCTTCGCGCACTGTTGAAGAGCGCCCGGGTCCTGTTTCAGGTAGAGCTCCAGTGCGGTTTCCAGTGCAGCTGCCAATGTAGAGGCGGGAGTCAAATTAATTTCCGGATCAGCAGGGATTAGTAGCGATAACCGCGGTGCAGTGCCACAATTCCACCACTTAGGTTGAAGTATTCACAATCCTCAAAACCCGCTTGTTCCATCAGGCTCTTGAGCTCCTTCTGGTCGGGGTGCATGCGGATGGACTCCGCGAGATAGCGGTAGCTGCTTTCGTCCCTGGCGATCAGACGCCCCATGAGTGGCAAAACCCTGAAGGAGTATAAATCGTAGGCCTGTTTCAGAGCGGGCAACACGGGTTTGGAAAACTCCAGCACCAGCAAGCGTCCACCGGGTTTCAATACGGTGTACATGGACTCCAGCGCCCGGGATTTGTCGGTGACATTACGCAAGCCGAAGGCGATGGTTATGCAATCAAAGCTGTTTTCGGGAAACGGCAGGTTTTCGGCATTGGCCTGCACGTAGCGAACATTATCGCATATGCCATGGTCTATAAGACGTTCGCGTCCCACGCTCAGCATGGCTTTGTTAATATCACCGATGACGACTTCACCGTCTTTCCCCACCAGGCGTGACAGGCGTTCTGCCAGGTCGCCGGTACCACCGGCAAGATCGAGCACCCGCTGGCCCCGGCGCACTCCACTTCGCTCAACGGCAAATCGTTTCCACAGGCGATGGACGCCAAATGACATGACATCATTCATCAGGTCATAACTGCCGGCCACCGAATCAAATACACCTCCAACCCGGTGTTGCTTGTCACTCCAGGCAACCTGTTCATAGCCGAAGTGGGTAGTCTTGTTGGTCATCAGGGTAAGGTCTTGTTACCGAATTGCGAGTGCGGGACACCCGCCTCTTTCAGGCGATCAAGGTAAGCTTGCCAGTTCTTGTCTTTGTTGGTACCCAGTTTATACAAGGTCTCCCAGGAATAAATGCCGGTATTATGGTCGTCATCAAAATAGATCTGGATGGCATAGTTGCCGACTGGCTCAATGGTCTTGATATTGACATCTTCCTTGTCCACCTGCAGCACACCCTCCCCCGGCCCATGGCCCTGTACTTCGGCAGACGGCGAGTACACGCGCAGGTATTCACAGCTCATTTCAAACTGTGCGCTGTCGTCAAATTTTATCTCCAGAGTTCTGGATTTCTGGTGCAATTTGACTTCGGTGGGATGAGGGTGTGTTTGTGCCATGTCAAACCTCGCAGGCTGTTTACAGTATATAACGACTCAGGTCTTCATCCTGGGCCAGGTCGGCTAATTGTGTGTTCACGTAGTCTGCATCTACCGCTACGCTGGTGTCGGGCTGGTCTGCCGCTGCAAAAGAGACTTGTTCCAGCAACCGTTCCATGACCGTGTGCAGGCGACGGGCACCGATATTCTCCGTACGTTCGTTGATTTCCCACGCTATGGAGGCAATACGCTCTATGCCGTCTTCGGCAAACTCGAGCTGCATGCCTTCAGTGCCCATCAGCGCGCTGTACTGTTCGGTCAGTGAGGCATCCGGTTCGGTAAGAATGCGTACGAATTCCTTAACACCCAGTGCCTGGAGCTCTACCCGTATGGGCATACGGCCCTGCAATTCGGGAATAAGATCCGAGGGTTTTGACATATGAAAGGCGCCGGATGCAATAAACAGGATGTGGTCGGTTTTTACCATGCCGTGCTTGGTGGTCACCGTGCTGCCTTCGACCAGTGGCAGCAGATCCCTTTGTACCCCTTCACGCGAGACGCCCGGGCTTCCATCCTGGGCGCCACGCTGGGTGACCTTGTCAATTTCGTCGATAAAGACAATACCGTTTTGCTCAGCCCTGCCCAGGGCGATGAGCTTCAGCTCCTCTTCGTTAATCATTTTTCCGGCTTCTTCATCGCTCAATACCTTGAAGGCTTCGGCGACCCGCAGTTTGCGGCTTTTGGTGCGGTTACTGCCAAAGTTCTGGAACATGCCTTGCAGCTGGCTGGTCATTTCTTCCATGCCGGGTGGTGCCATGATCTCTACGCCAACCGGTGTTGCCGACACTTCGATTTCAATTTCCTTGTCGTCCAGGCGGCCTTCGCGCAGCATTTTGCGGAATTTCTGTCGGGTGTCGCTGTTGTCTTCCTCGTCGGTAGCGGCTTCGAAACCCGTGCCGCGTGCTTTGGGAAGCAGCGTATCGAGAATGCGTTCTTCGGCAGCGTCTTCAGCACGATGCCGAACCTTGGCCATCTCCTCTTCGCGCGTCATTTTTATCCCGACATCCACCAGGTCACGAATAATGGATTCGACATCACGACCTACATAACCGACCTCGGTGAACTTGGTTGCTTCCACCTTGATGAAAGGCGCATTGGCAAGTTTTGCCAGGCGCCGTGCGATTTCGGTTTTGCCGACCCCGGTAGGACCAATCATCAGGATATTCTTGGGCGTAATTTCGCTGCGTAGCGGTTCATCTACCTGTTGCCGGCGCCAGCGGTTGCGCAAAGCTATGGCGACGGCGCGCTTGGCATCGTCTTGGCCGATGATGTGTTTGTCCAGTTCCTGGACGATTTCGCGTGGTGTCATTTCGGACATAAGAGAGGTTCAGAAAGTCAGTTTAAAAAATAATAAGGAAGCTCTGATCGGTTCGTTTTCCGTCGTTCCGGCGTATGCCGGAATTGCCATAAAAATCCGGACTAGCACTCCAGTTCTTCCAGGGTCAGGTTGTTATTGGTGTAGACGCAAATGCTGGCAGCAATTTCCAGACCCTTCTCGACGATGCTGCGAGCATCCAGCTCGGTTGTATCCAGCATGGCGCGTGCCGCTGACTGGGCAAACGGGCCGCCGGAGCCGATGGCCATCAGACTGTCTTCCGGTTCGATGACGTCACCGTTGCCGGTGATGATCAATGAGCTTTCCTTGTCGGCGACCACCAGCAACGCTTCCAGCCGGCGTAACATGCGATCGGTGCGCCAGTCCTTGGCCAGCTCTACAGCGGAGCGAACCAGATTGCCCTGGTGTTTTTCCAGTTTGGCCTCGAAGCGTTCAAACAGTGTGAAGGCATCAGCCGTGCCGCCGGCAAATCCCGCCAGTACTTTGCCGTGATACAGCGTACGTACCTTGCGGGCATTAGCCTTCATAACCGTATTACCCATGGATACCTGTCCATCACCGCCGACCACGACATGGCCGTTACGGCGTACGGAAAGAATGGTTGTTCCACGATACTGTTCCACACCAAATCCCGGATTTAACTTAGGGGGGCTGGAAATTGTACACCAAGACCGCTGCCGGGTTCAGGCGAATACCTGATTCTTGCAGCGGTCAGGAGGTTTTTCCCGATTTGCGCGCGCGTGGGTGGGCTTTATCGTAGACCTCGGCGAGATGCTGGAAATCGAGATGCGTATAAATCTGGGTAGTGCTCAGGTTGGCGTGCCCCAGCAGTTCCTGAACCGCGCGCAGGTCGCCGCTGGATTCCAGCACATGAGTGGCAAAGGAATGCCGCAGGGCGTGCGGGTGCAGACGGCTGTCCAGCCCCTGCTGCAGCGCCCAGCGGCGCATGCGTTGCTGGACACTGCGTGCGCCGAGGCGGGTGCCATTGCGGTTGATGAACAGTGCAGACTCACCTTCGGCACAGTGAGCGGCACGGGTTGTCAGCCATGCCTGTAATACTTCAACGGCTTTTCGCCCAACGGGGACAATACGGGTTTTACGGCCTTTGCCCAGCACCCGGGCTTCGCCCTGTCGAAGGTCCAGCTGCTGCAGATCGAGGCCCACCAGTTCAGCAAGCCGCAAGCCGGAGGAGTACATCAGCTCCATCATCGCCAGATCGCGTTGTGTCAGCCAGTTGTCAGCCTTGCCATCCAGCAGGCTCTGGATGCGATCCACGTCCAGGGTGTGCGGGAGTTTGCGCGGTGTTTTGGGTGCGCGGATATCCTGCGCGGGGTTATGGCTCAACAGTCCCTGCCTGATGAGGTAGCGACAGAAGCTGCGCAACGCCGACAGTTTGCGCTGGATGCTGCGACCTCCCAGGCCCTGTCTGTGGACCTGCGCGGCAAAGGCGCGTACTTGCTGTGGATGCAGTTCCCGCCAGCGTGAAATACCCTGCTCATCACAAAACCGGATTACGGATAAAAGGTCGCGGCGATAATTACTCAGGGTATGGGGTGACAATTGTCTTGCGTCGCGCAGGTGGCACTCGTATTCGGTTAAGCACGCTAACGCGTCGGGCTGCACGGGTTTTAGTGCCAGGTTCAGCGATGCATGTTCAGAAGGCGCGTCAGCAGGGCTCCCAGATGGCTTAGAAACAGCGTGCCCATACTGGAACTGAAGCGGTTTACTTCACGACTGCCGATGGAGAGCAGACCGGCCTCTGCACAGTTGCCCAGCGGGATGACTGCAACGGACTCTATTGCTGCAGCCTGGTCGTGGAAAAGAAACTCCAGCTGCTCTTGCCGGATACGCCCGCACAGAGGTTTGCCCTCTGTCAGCGGGGCGGGGAACAAAGCCCTCAGTGCGTCATCAATAACAAGGTTTGATGCACCGGTTTCCCGCTGAAGTACTTCATCCAGTCCGGGAAGGTGCAGGGTGATAGTGTCAGCGCTGAATTCATTACGCAGATGATTCTCGAGGGTATCCAGCAATTCGATCAGTGAGCCGGCCTGCAGGAGATCCAGTGTCATCTGGTGCATGCGTTCGTTGAGCCGGTCATTATCGCGGGCGATATCGACCAGTTCCATTAACTTGTTTTTGAGATCCTGGTTGTGCTTGCGAAGTACCTGTACCTGGCGTTCGATCAATGAGACAGCAGACCCGCTTGAATGGCTTAGCTGTAATTCGGCAAGCAGTCCGGGACGGTCGCTGAAAAAGCGCGGGTGTTGTTTGAGAAACGAAGAAACCTGTTCGGCGTCAGGCTCATTGGGTCGGGTTTCAGCATTGGCTGTCGTTGTCATATTTGTACTTTCCCCTCATAAACAAACGTGGCGGACCCTGTCATAAGTACCGGATGACCTTTGCCCGCCCAGCTTACCACAAGATCGCCGCCGCGTAGTTCGACGTTTACCGTTTCATCCAGCGCATGCCGTATCCTGCCAACCACCACCGCTGCACAGGCGCCCGATCCACAGGCCAGGGTTTCTCCAACACCGCGTTCGAATACGCGCAGACGAATGCGCCCGCGGTTCACGATCTCCATAAAGCCTGCGTTGACGTGATTGGGAAAGCGCGGATGTGCTTCAATCTGCGGCCCAAGTTTTTCCACCGGCGCAGTATCCACATGCGGGACTGTCAGTACCGCATGCGGATTTCCCAGGGATACCGCACCAAATTCTATGGTTTCGCCGGCCACAGAGAGGGCATAAACAGGAGCGCGTACCGTCGCCTGAAACGGGATATCTTCCGGCTCAAGTCGAGGAACGCCCATATCGACTGTGATCCGGCCATCGTCCTGGATAACCAGTTCGATACGGCCCGCCGGGGTTTGCACCGGTATCCTGTTTGCGTCAGTGAGCCCTTTGTCACGTACGAAAAGGGCAAAGCAGCGCGCCCCGTTGCCGCACTGTTCCACTTCCTTGCCGTTGGCGTTGAAAATCCGGTAGCGGAATTTGGTATCACTTTGCGAGGAGCGTTCAACCAGCAGCAGCTGGTCACAGCCGACGCCCAGGCGGCGGTCAGCAATATGGCGAACCTGTGCTGAAGTCAGGTCAACGGACTGGTTAATGGCATCAATAACTACGAAGTCATTGCCCAGGCCGTGCATTTTGCTGAATGACAGTTCCATAGCAGAAGATTACGGGGAAGCAGGTAATTTGCAAGCCTGGCGCAGGCAGACCAGAATTCGCGCCATGAATCCGGAGTCGATCAAGCAGGGAGCAGAGGTGTTGCGGTTGGCACAGACTGTCTGCCGGCCATAACCGGTTTGCTGGAGAGGTATGGTCTGGTGTGCGAGCAGGTCGGGGCTGATACCGGTGATGCTTTCCAGTGGTTGCTGGCGCATGGCCTGATAGATGAATCAGGCGTGCCGGCCTGGAAACTGCGCAGGATCTAAAAGGCCGGGATTGACTCGGCTTCGAACAGGCTGTCGACCGTTTCACGGGCACGGACGAGGTGCGCCTCGGTGCCGTCCACCAGAATTTCGGCAGCCCGCGGTCGGCTGTTGTAGTTGGAGCTCATGCTAAAGCCGTAAGCGCCGGCCGAGCATACTGCGAGCAGGTCACCCTGCTGTAGCGCCAACGCGCGCTTTTCCCCGAGAAAGTCCCCCGTTTCGCAGACAGGGCCCACAATCTCCCAGTTGCGCGTATCACCACTGCGCGGCACGACAGGGATAATATTCTGCCAGGCTCCGTACAGTGCCGGCCGGATCAGATCGTTCATGGCCGCGTCAACGATGGCGAAGTTCTTGTCCGGACTCTCCTTGAGGTACTGTACCTCGGTAACGAGGATGCCGGCGTTGGCGGCAATGGCGCGCCCGGGCTCGATCAGTATTTCCTTGTCTGAACCAGCCAGACGAGCCATCAGCGGCCGTACGTACTCCTGTGGTGACGGCGGGCGCTCATTTCGGTACTGCACACCGAGTCCGCCACCAAGATCGAGGTGACGGATCCCGATGCCCTGTGCTTCGAGGCGCTCGACAAGTTCGAGTAGCCGGTCCAGTGTATCGACAAAGGGGGATATCTCGGTGAGTTGCGAGCCGATGTGACAATCCATCCCCTCTACCCTGAGATTGCCGGCGTCGGTAGCTTGTCGGAATGCATCCAGTGCGGCTTCCACGCTGATCCCGAATTTATTCTCCTTCAGACCGGTGGAGATGTACGGGTGTGTATTTGCATCCACATCCGGGTTTACGCGTAACGAGACCGGCGCCACAGCGCCATGGGCACGGGCAACCTGGTCCAGGCGTGTCAATTCATCGCTGGACTCGACATTGAAACAGCGGATGCCTGTGTCCAGCGCCTGTTCCATTTCCACCACGCTTTTACCTACACCGGAAAAAACAACTTTTGCGGGATCGCCACCGGCACGTAACACGCGCGCCAGTTCGCCACCGGAAACGATGTCAAAGCCTG
>CAJXFW010000049.1 GCA_913053655.1 uncultured Thiogranum sp.
GAGCAGCGGTCTCCAAAACCGCAGGTTGGGGGTTCGATTCCCTCCTGGCCTGCCATAGAAAATGGGGGCAGAATTCAATTCTGTCCCCACACCTTTATAGATAGGACTATGAATACAGAAACACAGGCATCCGGCCTGGACACGGTAAAACTGGCACTGGCACTGGCGCTGCTGGTTGGCGGTGTGGTTGCTTTTTACTGGTTTGCTGACCAGTCGCTGCTGGTGCGTGTATTGGCCTTGCTGGGCATAACCGGTGTGGCGGTATTTATTGCGTCGCAGACAACGTTGGGTAGAACAACCTGGTCTTTCGTAGGTGCTACACGTACAGAGGTTCGCAAGGTGGTCTGGCCGACGCGTGCGGAGACCATGCAGACTACTATGGCGGTATTATTCATAGTCGTGGTGATGGGTATCGTGTTGTGGTTGATGGATATGGTTCTGTTGCGGGCAATTCGCTTGATGACGGGTCAGGGAGGCTGAGTTGATGGCGATGCGTTGGTACGTTGTGCACGCCTATTCCGGGTTTGAGAATCGGGTCAAGCAGTCGTTGATCGATCGTATTGAGCGTAACGGGATGCAGGGCAGGTTTGGTGAAATCCTGATTCCGACAGAGGAAGTGGTAGAAATGCGCGAGGGGCAAAAGCGTCGCAGCGAACGCAAGTTCTTTCCCGGTTACGTGCTGGTGCAAATGGATATGGACAACGATACCTGGCATATGGTGAAGGATGTACCCAAAGTGCTGGGTTTCATCGGTGGCACCACCGACCATCCTGCGCCCATCACGGATAAGGAAGCGGATGCCATTTTACAGCGCATTCAGGAAGGTACCGAGAAGCCAAGGCCGAAGGTGCTGTTCGAGCCCGGAGAAGTGGTACGTGTTACTGACGGGCCGTTTAATGATTTCAATGGTGTGGTGGAAGAAGTGAATTACGAAAAGAGCAAGCTGCGCGTCGCAGTTATGATTTTCGGTCGTTCCACACCGGTTGACCTGGAATTTGGACAGGTCGAAAAAGGCTGATATTGACAACCGGGGAGCCGCGAGGCGCTTGTACCCACAGGAGTATGATCCATGGCTAAGAAAATCGAGGCGTACGTAAAGCTGCAAGTGCCGGCCCAGGAAGCCAATCCCAGTCCCCCGGTCGGTCCTGCCCTGGGCCAGCACGGCGTTAATATCATGGAATTCTGCAAGACGTTTAATGCGCAGACGCAGAGCCTTGAGAAAGGTATGCCGGTTCCGGTTGTTATCACTGTTTACGGTGACCGCAGCTTTACCTTCATCACCAAGACCCCGCCGGCGGCCGTGTTGCTGAAGAAAGCAGCCGGTGTTCCCAAGGGTTCAGGTACGCCGAATACCGATAAGGTCGGCAAGGTGAACCGCGCACAGCTGGAAGAAATCGCCACTATCAAAATGCCCGACCTGACAGCGGCCGATATGGATGCCGCCGTGCGCACCATTGCAGGTACCGCCCGTAGTATGGGTCTGGATACCGAAGGGGTGAAATAGTCATGGCCAAACCAGGTAAACGAGCAAAACTGATCAGTGAGAAAATCGAGCATGGCAAGATGTATCCCGTGGAAGAGGCGCTTGCCCTGTTAAGCGAGGTTTCCTCCTCGAAATTCAAGGAATCCGTTGACGTCAGCATCAATCTTGGCGTGGATCCGCGTAAATCCGACCAGGTCGTGCGCAGTTCCACGGTCTTGCCTAACGGTACCGGTAAAACAGTACGTGTTGCGGTATTTACCCAGGGTGCCAACGCTGATGCAGCCCGGGAAGCCGGGGCGGACATTGTCGGCATGGATGATCTGGCGGAGGAAATCAAAAAGGGCAATATGGATTTTGATGTCGTTATTGCCAGTCCCGATGCCATGCGCGTAGTTGGCCAGCTGGGTCAGATTCTGGGGCCGCGCGGTCTCATGCCCAACCCGAAAGTGGGTACCGTCTCCCCCGATGTCGCCGCAGCGGTTACCAATGCCAAAGCCGGTCAGGTGCGTTACCGTACTGATAAGGCCGGTATTATTCATTGTTCGATCGGTAAGGTGGATTTCAGGGCAGCTGCGCTGAAGGAAAATCTGCAGGCGCTTATGACTGATCTGAACAAGCTGAAACCGGCTTCGGCAAAAGGCATATTTATGAAGAAAGTTACCGTCTCGACCACGATGGGGCCAGGCCTGCTCATCGATCAGGCGACGCTGGAGGAGTAACTTTCAGGGTACTGGTGTGTCGTAACCACGGCATACCGAATGTTTTGACGCTGCCCGGAACGCCCGGGAAGCCGTCAAAGACCGCAGGTGCCGAGAGGCTTAATGGTCAGGTGAGAGCCCGATGACCTGCGCAGATGGTGTAGCCCCGACAGGGAATTTATCTTGTTCGAGGCCACCGCAACCGGTGTCTGGACCTGTTCGGGTCAAGGCGCTGTAACCTGGACAGGGTTGGTTTTTCAATCCGTCCAATGGAGGTAATCAGGTGGCACTAAGTCTTGAAGAGAAAAAGGCTGTAGTTTCAGAGGTTGCTGTGATCGCCGCCGAGGCGCACTCAGCAGTGGCTGCCGAGTATTGTGGTCTTACTGTCGAGGAGATGACCGAGTTGCGGGCGAAAGCGCGCGACGGCGGGGTCTATCTTCGGGTGGTCAAGAACACGCTGGCCAAACGTGCCGTTGAAGGTACCGATTTTGAGTGCATGCAGGACGGTCTGACCGGCCCGCTGCTGCTGGCTTTCTCCCAGGAGGAGCCGGGTGCAGCCGCGCGACTGGTTAAGGACTTCGCCAAAGAGCACGATCGGTTGGTACCCATACTGGTGGCATTTGGCGGTGAAATACTCGCAGCATCGGATCTCGATCGTTTGGCAAAGATACCGACCCGCGACCAAGCGATCAGCTTGCTGATGGCCGTCATGAAAGCCCCGAGCGAAAAACTTGTCCGTACCCTCAACGAGGTGCCCGGCAAGCTGGTTCGTACCGTGGCCGCTATTCGTGATCAGAAACAATCAGCCTGATCTACATCTACATACGTAGTTATTAAATTTTTGGAGTAAGCAATTATGGCAGCGTCACAAGAAGACATCCTGGAAACGATTTCCGGCATGAGTGTAATGGAGGTCGTCGATCTGATCTCCGCAATGGAAGAAAAATTCGGTGTATCCGCAGCCGCCGCTGTGGCAGCCGCCCCGGCAGCTGCCGGTGGTGATGCCGGTGCTGCCGCTGAAGAGCAGACCGAGTTTGACGTCGTGATGACCAGCTTTGGTGCCAACAAGGTTTCCGTCATTAAGGCCGTCCGTAGTATCACCGGCCTGGGCTTGAAGGAAGCCAAGGGGCTTGTGGAAAGTGCACCTGCTCCGATCAAGGAAGCTGCGACCAAGGACGAAGCCGAAGACATCAAAAAGCAGTTGGAAGAAGCCGGCGCCGCTGTCGAGGTCAAATAACGACCTTGATGCCCGCTGGCGTTCCGATGTCCGGGAGTGGCTGGTAGCGGTTTTCCGCTACCGGCCTTTTCCCGTTGTTTAAAGAAGTTTACTAGAGAGGAACACCGATGGCTTACAGCTTTACCGAAAAGAAACGCATCCGTAAGGATTTCGGCAAGCGGCAGAGCATTATGGAGGTGCCATACTTGCTCGCGACCCAGCTGAATTCGTATCGGGCTTTTCTGCAAGCTGATTCCGACCAGGACCAGCGGCAGGATAAAGGTCTGCATGCGGCATTTTCGTCGGTGTTCCCCATCACCAGCTATGCGGGTACTGCGGCGCTTGATTATGTAAGCTACCGCCTTGGTACGCCGGTATTTGACGTCAAGGAATGTCAGCTGCGCGGTATGACGTATGCTGCACCGTTGCGCGCGCTCGTGCGCCTGGTGATTTACGATAAGGAAGGCGCCAACAAGTCCATCAAGGATATCAAGGAGCAGGAAGTCTACATGGGCGAGCTACCACTGATGACGGAAAACGGTACTTTCGTTATTAACGGTACGGAACGCGTCATAGTCTCGCAGTTGCACCGCTCGCCAGGTGTATTCTTTGATCACGACAAGGGCAAGAGTCATTCTTCCGGCAAGCTGCTTTTCTCTGCACGTGTGATTCCCTACCGCGGTTCCTGGCTGGACTTCGAGTTCGATGCCAAGGATTCGCTGTTTGTGCGCATCGACCGCCGCCGTAAATTGCCGGCCACAATCCTGCTGCGCGCGCTCGGTTACGAAACCGAACAGATTATTGATATTTTCTTTGACACCAATACCTTCCATATCAGCTCTGGAAAAATAGAGCTGGACCTGGTTCCGGAACGCCTGCGTGGCGAAATCACCCTGTTCGATATCAAGGTCAAAGGCAAGGTTATTGTTGAAGAAGGGCGCCGCATTACTACGCGGCACATCCGTGAGCTGGAAAAATCGGGTGTTAAAACCCTGGAGGTTCCAGAAGAGTACCTGTTGGAGAAGGCGTTGGCACATGCACTGGTCAATACCGAAACAGGTGAAGTAATCGCCAATGCCAACGATGAGATCACCGAAGAACTGATCGTTGCACTGCGTGAAGCGGGTATTAAGAAGTTTTCTACAATTTACACCAACGATCTCGATCGTGGCCCATACATTTCCAATACCCTGCGTATTGATGCCACCACCACGCAGCTGGAAGCCCAGGTGGAAATTTACCGCATGATGCGTCCGGGTGAGCCGCCGACCAGGGATGCTGCACAGAATCTGTTCCATAACCTGTTCTTTACCTTTGAACGTTATGATCTGTCTGCGGTAGGGCGTATGAAATTCAATCGCCGTGTTGGCCGCGAAGGGGATACCGGTCTGGGTGTCCTGTACGACAGCGTCTACTTCAAATTACGTGCTGCAAAGAAAGACGAGAATGCGGCACAGGCTGTCGAAGCGCGTGGTGACAGTTCGGATATTCTCGACGTGATGACCACGCTGGTGAATATTCGCGATGGCAATGGTGTGGTTGATGATATCGACCACCTCGGCAACCGCCGTATCCGCTGTGTAGGCGAAATGGCAGAAAATGTATTCCGTATCGGCCTGGTACGTGTCGAACGTGCCGTGCGGGAACGTCTCAGCGTGGCGGAATCTGAAAGCCTGATGCCGCAGGAGCTGATCAATGCCAAGCCGGTTGCTGCTGCCATCAAGGAATTCTTTGGTTCCAGCCAGCTGTCGCAGTTTATGGACCAGAATAACCCGTTATCCGAAGTGACACATAAACGTCGGGTATCAGCGCTCGGTCCGGGTGGACTGACCCGTGAACGTGCAGGCTTCGAAGTCCGCGATGTGCACCCCACCCACTACGGCCGGGTATGCCCGATCGAGACACCTGAAGGTCCGAATATCGGTCTGATAAATTCGCTGGCGGTGTATTCGCGCACCAATGAGTATGGTTTTCTGGAAACGCCCTACCGGAAAGTGGTGGATAGCCGGGTAACGGACGATATCCAGTATCTGTCGGCTATCGAAGAAGGGGAGTACGTCATTGCGCAGGCGAATGCCACCGTTGACGCCAAAGGCAAGCTCACCGATGAGTTGGTTTCCAGTCGCCATCAGAACGAATTCACCCTGTCGACACCGGACCGCGTGGACTATATCGATGTGTCGCCCAAGCAGATCGTTTCGGTGGCCGCAGCACTGATCCCTTTCCTGGAACACGACGATGCCAACCGCGCACTGATGGGCTCCAATATGCAGCGCCAGGCGGTGCCAACCTTGCGCGCCGAGAAGCCGCTGGTGGGAACCGGTATCGAACGTACCGTGGCTGTTGACTCGGGTGTTACCGTGGTGTCCCGGCGTGGTGGTGTGGTCGATACGGTTGATGCAGGTCGTATCGTGGTGCGCGTTAACGACGATGAGACCGTAGCGGGTGAACCCGGCGTCGACATCTATAATCTGGTCAAGTACACGCGCTCTAACCAGAACACCTGTATTAATCAGCGCCCGCTGGTGTCGCCCGGCGATAGGGTCTCTCGCAGTGACGTCCTGGCCGATGGACCCAGCACCGACATGGGTGAGCTGGCGCTTGGACAGAACCTGCGCATCGCGTTTATGCCGTGGAACGGTTACAACTTCGAGGATTCCATTCTTATCTCGGAGCGTGTGGTACAGGAAGACCGGTTTACGACTATCCACATAGAAGAACTGACCTGTGTGGCGCGTGATACCAAGCTGGGGTCCGAAGAGATATCGGGCGACATCCCCAATGTCGGTGAGGGCGCGCTGGGCAAACTGGATGAGTCCGGTATTGTTTACATTGGTGCCGAAGTAAAGCCGGGTGATATTCTGGTCGGTAAGGTAACACCTAAGGGTGAAACCCAGCTGACCCCGGAAGAGAAACTGCTGCGCGCAATTTTTGGTGAAAAAGCCTCTGATGTGAAAGATACGTCTCTGAGGGTTCCTTCCGGTATGGACGGGATCATCATCGATGTGCAGGTGTTTACACGTGATGGCGTCGAGAAAGATGCACGCTCATTGCAGATCGAAGCAGATCAGATCGTCGGGGTCAAGAAGGACCTGAATGACCAGCTTCGCATCATGGAAGGCGATATTTTCCAGCGTGTCGAAAAGCTGCTGACCGGCAAGACTGCCGACGGTGGTCCCGACGGGCTCAAGGGTGGGGCCAAGATTGCCAGGTCCTATCTTGATGAACTGGACAAGGGCAAGTGGTTCGAAATTCGCCTCAAGAACGAAGATGCAAACCAGCAGCTCGAAACTGCCGCGCGCCAGCTGGAAGAACTGCGTACGGATTTCGATCAGCGTCTGGAAGAAAAGCGCAACAAGATTACCGCCGGTGACGATCTCGCGCCTGGCGTACTGAAGATGGTCAAGGTCTATATGGCCGTCAAGCGTCGCGTGCAACCGGGCGACAAGATGGCCGGCCGTCACGGCAACAAGGGTGTCATCTCCATGATCGTACCGGTGGAGGATATGCCGTATGATGAAAACGGCACCCCGGTTGATATCGTGCTCAACCCGCTCGGTGTACCGTCACGTATGAACGTCGGACAGGTGCTGGAAACGCACCTTGGCTGGGCGGCTTCCGGTCTTGGAGTGAAGATCGGCAAGATGCTTGATACACAGATCAAGGTACAGGAGCTGCGCAAGTTCCTGGGTGAGATCTATAACGCCTCCAGCGGCAAGCATGAAGATCTGGATTCGTTCAGCGACGGAGAGATTCTGGTATTGGCGGACAACCTGCGCAAGGGCGTCCCGATGGCAACACCGGTATTCGACGGTGCCGCTGAGCAGGATATCAAGAATATGCTGAAGCTGGCTGATTTGCCGGAAACTGGTCAGACCACCTTATACGATGGCCGTTCCGGCGATACCTTTGAGCGCCAGGTGACTGTGGGTTACATGTACATTCTTAAATTGAACCACCTGGTGGATGACAAGATGCATGCGCGCTCAACGGGTCCGTACAGTCTGGTTACACAACAGCCCCTGGGTGGTAAGGCACAGTTTGGTGGTCAACGCTTCGGTGAAATGGAAGTGTGGGCGCTGGAGGCTTACGGCGCTGCCTACACCTTGCAGGAAATGTTGACCGTCAAGTCCGACGACGTGAACGGCCGTACCAAGATGTACAAGAATATTGTTGATGGCAACCACTACATGGAAGCCGGCATGCCGGAATCCTTCAACGTACTGGTTAAGGAAATTCGTTCGTTGGGCATCAGCCTGGAACTGGAACAGGATTGAGGGAGAGAAAATGAGAGACTTGCTGAATCTGTTAAGGCCCCAGAGTCACAACGACGACTTTGATGCCATCCGTATCGGTCTGGCTTCGCCCGACCTGATTCATTCCTGGTCCTACGGCGAAGTCAAAAAGCCGGAAACCATTAACTACCGAACCTTCAAACCGGAGCGAGATGGCCTGTTCTGCGCCAAAATATTTGGCCCGGTCAAGGATTACGAATGCCTGTGTGGCAAGTACAAACGTTTGAAGCACCGCGGTGTGGTGTGTGAAAAGTGCGGCGTTGAAGTCACACTTTCCAAAGTGCGGCGCGAACGTATGGGTCACATCGAACTGGCCAGCCCGGTGGCACATATCTGGTTCCTTAAATCACTGCCGTCGCGCATAGGCCTGCTGCTGGACATGACGCTGCGTGATATTGAGCGTGTGCTGTATTTCGAGGCCTTCGTGGTCATCGATACCGGCATGACCACGCTGGAACGCGGCCAGCTGCTGTCGGAAGAAGCCTATCTCGAAGCTATCGAGGAAAACGGCGATGAGTTCGATGCACGCATGGGCGCGGAAGCCGTGTTCGAGCTGCTGCACGATCTTGATCTCAAGGCTGAAGTTGTCCAGCTGCGTGAAGACATGGGTGCCACCAAGAGCGAAACCAAGCTGAAACGCCTGGGTAAACGTCTCAAGCTGTGCGAATCCTTCATGGAATCCGGTAACAAGCCGGAGTGGATGGTCATGACCGTGCTGCCGGTGTTGCCGCCGGAGCTGCGCCCACTGGTGCCACTGGATGGTGGCCGGTTTGCGACCTCCGATCTGAATGATCTGTACCGCCGCGTGATCAATCGCAACAACCGCCTGCGTCGCCTGCTCGAACTGAACGCGCCTGACATTATTGTGCGTAACGAGAAACGCATGTTGCAGGAATCTGTTGACGCATTGCTGGATAACGGTCGTCGTGGCCGCGCTATCACCGGCACCAATAAGCGTCCGCTGAAATCCCTGGCTGACATGATCAAGGGCAAGCAGGGTCGCTTCCGTCAGAACCTGCTCGGCAAGCGTGTCGATTACTCCGGCCGTTCGGTTATTGTAGTGGGTCCGACACTGCGTCTGCACCAGTGCGGTTTGCCCAAGCGTATGGCGCTCGAACTGTTCAAGCCCTTCATTTTCAGCAAGCTGCAGTTACGCGGTCTGGCGACCACCATCAAGGCGGCCAAGAAACTGGTGGAACGCGAAGGGGCGGAAGTCTGGGATATTCTCGAAGAAGTTATTCGCGAGCACCCGGTTATGCTTAACCGTGCGCCGACGTTGCATCGCCTGGGTATACAGGCGTTCGAGCCGGTACTCATAGAAGGTAAGGCCATCCAGTTACACCCGCTGGTATGTGCGGCGTTCAACGCCGACTTCGACGGCGACCAGATGGCGGTTCACGTACCGCTGTCGCTGGAAGCACAGCTGGAAGCACGTGCGCTGATGATGTCTACCAATAATATTCTGTCACCCGCTAACGGTGAGCCGATTATTGTGCCGTCCCAGGACGTTGTGCTGGGCCTGTACTATATGACCCGTGAGCGCACCAATGCCAAAGGCGAAGGTATGATGTTCGCCGATATTGCCGAAGTGCACCGGGCATACGAAAACAGGTTTGCGGATCTTCACGCCAGGGTCAAGGTGCGTATCAGTGACAGCACCATGACAGAGGAAGGCGTACTGGAGCATAAGACGGCTGTTCGCGATACCACCGTGGGACGCGCCCTGTTGTCGGAAATCCTGCCTGAGGGCATTCCTTTTGAATACGTCGATCGCGATATGTCCAAAAAGGCCATATCCAGTGTTATCAATACCTGCTATCGGAAAGTTGGTCTGAAGGCCACTGTCATATTTGCCGATCAGCTTATGTACACCGGTTTCTCCTTCGCTACGCGTTCCGCGGTGTCTTTTGGTATCAACGATATGGTGATTCCGGAAGAAAAGGCGTCGATTCTTGCCGAAGCAGAAAAGGAAGTTAAGGAAATCGAGAACCAGTACACCTCCGGGCTGGTGACCAACGGCGAGCGTTACAACAAGGTCGTCGATATCTGGTCACGCACCAATGACCAGGTTGCCAAGGCGATGATGGACAAGCTGGGCACAGAAGAGGTGCTCGACGCCAAGGGCGAGAAGGTCACGCAGAATTCCTTCAATTCAGTATTCATGATGGCGGATTCCGGCGCGCGTGGTTCGGCTGCCCAGATTCGCCAGCTGGCCGGTATGCGTGGATTGATGGCCAAGCCGGATGGCTCCATTATCGAAACACCCATCACGGCGAATTTCCGTGAAGGCCTGGACGTGTTGCAGTACTTTATTTCCACGCACGGCGCCCGCAAGGGTCTGGCTGATACCGCGTTGAAGACCGCGAACTCCGGTTACCTGACACGTCGCCTGGTCGATGTCGCACAGGACCTGGTAGTGACCGAAGTGGATTGCGGTACCGACAAAGGTCTGACCATGACGCCGCTGGTCGAAGGTGGTGATGTGGTTGAGTCGCTGAGCGATCGTGTGCTTGGCCGTGTCACGGCAACCGATACCTGTGCACCTGGCAGCGACGAAGTCGTGGTGCCGGCCGGAACACTGATCGACGAAAAATGGGTAGAGGCTATCGAAGCTGCCAGCATTGACGAGATCAAGGTGCGCTCGCCGATCAGCTGTAAAGTCCGTTACGGCATCTGTTCATCTTGCTACGGGCGTGATCTGGCGCGCGGGCATCAGGTCAACCTCGGTGAGGCTATCGGTGTTATGGCGGCGCAGTCTATCGGCGAACCCGGTACCCAGTTGACCATGCGTACTTTCCATATCGGTGGCGCGGCAAGTCGTGCTGCCACCGTGAATAGTGTACAGATCAAGAGCACCGGTTCCATCAAGTTGCACAACATCAAGACGGTGGCTAACAAGGAAAACCATCTGGTGGCGGTGTCCCGTTCCGGTGAGATCGGTGTTGTTGACGAGCATGGCCGTGAGCGCGAACGTTACAAGATTCCCTACGGTGCCGTTATCCTCACCCGTGAAGGTGATACCGTTGAAGGCGGTCAGATCGTTGCCAACTGGGATCCGCATACCCATCCGATCGTGACCGAGGTCGCGGGTACGGTGCGCTTTGTTGATTTTGCCGACGGTATAACCGTGCAGAAGCAGACCGACGAGATTACCGGTCTGAGCAGTCTGGTGGTCACGGATCCGAAACAGCGCGGTAGCGCCGGCAAGGATCTACGTCCCCTGGTGCAGCTTCTGAACGCCGCCGGCGAGGAATTGAAATTACCCGGTACAGATGTTCCGGCACATTACTTTTTGCCGGCCGACTCTATTGTCGGACTGGATGACGGTGCGCAGGTCGAGGTGGGCGATGTGGTTGCACGCATTCCGCAGGAATCCTCCAAGACCCGCGATATTACCGGTGGTCTGCCGCGCGTTGCCGACCTGTTCGAGGCACGCAAACCCAAGGATCCGGCCATTATGGCGGAAATTTCCGGTACCGTCGGTTTCGGTAAGGAAACCAAGGGTAAGCAGCGCCTGATGATTACGGCCAGTGGCGATGATGAAAACTACGAAGAGCTGATTCCCAAGTGGCGCCATATTTCGGTGTTCGAAGGCGAGCAGGTGACAAAAGGCGAAATGCTGGCCGACGGTGAGCCAAATCCACACGATATCCTGCACCTGCTGGGGACTACCGTGATGGCAGAGTACCTGGTCAAGGAAATTCAGGACGTCTACCGCCTGCAAGGTGTGGGTATCAACGACAAGCACATCGAAGTCATTATTCGCCAGATGTTGCGCAAGGTAGAAGTCGCCAAGCCGGGTGATTCCAGCTTCCTCAAGGGTGAGCAGGCCGATAAAGCCCGTCTGCTGGACGAAAATGACCGTCTGACCAAGGCTGGCAAGGAGCCGGCGCAGTGGAATCCGGTATTGCTGGGTATCACCAAGGCATCGCTGGCTACCGAGTCATTTGTTTCGGCAGCCTCGTTCCAGGAAACCACGCGCGTACTGACCGAGGCGGCCGTGCGCGGCTTGCGCGACGGACTGCGTGGTTTGAAGGAAAATGTCATTGTGGGACGCCTGATTCCAGCCGGAACCGGCCTGGCGCACCACCAGGAAAGGCGTCGTCAACGGCAGGGAATTACCCTGGAAGACATACAGGAATCCATGCCTGTGGAAGTCCCTTCCGAAGATGATGCGACGGCAGGTGCGACAGAAGGTTGACGCCTGATAGCAGATTCTGTGTGCCAGTCGCCCGGATGCCCGGAATAGCTAAGGAACCTTGGATCAAAATTTTCGTCATTGCGAGCGTAGCGCGGCAATCTCGTGCAGTTTGGCGCCAGACCACGGAGATTGCCACGGCGCTACGCGCCTCGCAATGACACATCAGAGGTCCCCTAACAATAAACAAGCCCGTTGGTGATGGTCGCAGTTCTTACTTGTATCTATGCATATTGGAAGATAGACTTCTAATATGCATAGATACAAGATCATTAAAAGGGATAAGCAGCAACTCGTTGAAAACAGGCTGAAAAACAATCCTGTCGTCGCATTGCTGGGTCCGCGCCAGTGCGGGAAGTCAACCTTGGCTCACCAGATCCTGAAAAAACACCCGAACCACATCTACCTTGACCTCGAAAAAAACACGGATATAGCAAAATTAAGTGATGTTTGGGCATTTTTTCAAATACATCGAAACGAATTGATTTGTCTGGATGAAATACAAAGAGCGCCTGAAATATTCTCCCAGATTCGGTCATTTTGCGACGAACAGGGAACCAATGGGCAATTTTTAATTCTCGGTTCCGCTTCGAGGGATCTGATCAAACAAAGTTCCGAATCACTCGCCGGTAGAATTTCCTACGTTGAACTTAGCCCCTTTAGCCTAACGGAGGTAGCTTATGCGTTCGATTGGCGAGACCTCTGGCTGGCGGGAGGATTCCCCAACAGCTTGTTAGCGCAAGACCCCGACAACAGTTTTGACTGGCGGCTGAATTTTGTAAGAACATTTTTAGAACGCGACATCCCCCAGCTTGGATTTAGAGTCCCCTCTCAAGTGTTGAACCGATTTTGGACAATGTGCGCGCACAAACAGGGCCAACTACTGAATGCGACCCAATTGGGGAATGCCCTGGGCGTGACCCACCACACAATAAAAAATTATATTGATATTCTTAGTGAAACGTTCATGCTCCGACAGCTAAACCCGTATCACGAGAATACTAAAAAACGGCTCATAAAATCGCCCAAACTGTACATACGGGATACCGGCATTGTCCACGCGCTTCTTGGCATAGAGTGTCTCGATGATTTGCTGGGCCATCCCGTGTGCGGCTATAGCTATGAAGGTTTTGTTATTGAAAATATCATTCAGCATTTCCGAAAATATGATGCCTATTTTTACCGTACATCCGGTGGCCACGAAATTGATTTACTGCTTGTAAAGGGTAACCGGAAGATTGCCATTGAAGTTAAAGTCTCGACAACCCCGGTCCTGGAGAAAGGCTTTTGGGCCGCGAAAAAGGATATGCAGCCCGACGCCTGTTACCTGGTCGCACCGGTTGAGCAGAGGTATCCGCTAAAAGCAGGGGTAGAGGTGCTTTCTCTTGGAGATCTGTTGACCGAAACTTTCTGATCGGCCCGCCGCGCATCCACTGCACAGGTAGACGACGCCTGCATTGGGCGTATCATGCCGTCATTGAGCAGAAAATCCACTTAGCAGACTGTTCAGATTTCCGGGATTACCCTCTCGCTGGAAAATATACAGGAATCCATGCCTGTGAAAGTGCCTTCCGAGGATGATGCGACGGCGGTTGCGACAGAAGGTTGACGCCCGAGCGGAGCTCGCAGGAGGCGACCGTAAACCCCTGCCGCAGCCGTAGAATTCCCTTGACAGGTTCAGGTGGAATACCTACAATGCGCCTCCTTCGACAGGCCGGGCTACCCGGCCTGTCGTTTGTTTTCAGTACTTTATAAAATTTTCAGCACCCAGAGTGATTGCGGGTGGAGTAACGACTGATGGCCACGATTAATCAGCTTGTGCGCAAGCCGCGCTCGCGTAAACAGGTGAAAAGTAACGTCCCGGCGCTCGAGGCATGCCCTCAGAAACGCGGGGTGTGCACACGCGTTTACACCACTACGCCAAAGAAGCCAAACTCGGCCTTACGCAAGGTTGCCCGCGTACGGTTGACCAATGGTTTTGAGGTAACTACTTATATTGGTGGTGAAGGACACAACCTGCAGGAACATTCGATCGTTCTGATTCGTGGCGGTCGTGTCAAGGATTTGCCCGGTGTGCGCTATCACACGGTGCGCGGCAGCCTCGATACCCAGGGTGTCGAAAGTCGCCGCCAGGGTCGTTCCAAGTACGGTACCAAGCGACCAAAGTCGTAAGCGGTTCAATTGATTTTTTAAAGCATTCAGGCGAGACGTAGAGTATGTCGAGAAGAAGAGCAGCCGAACGCAGGGAGATTCTCCCCGACCCAAAATTTGGCAATCTGCTGTTGGCCAGGTTTATCAATATGGTGATGAAGTCCGGCAAGAAATCAGTGGCCGAACGCATTATCTACGGTGCGCTGGACCAGATCCAGGAGCGCGGCAGCAACGACCCGGTCGAGGTGCTCGACAAGGCGCTGGATAACATACGCCCGACGGTAGAAGTAAAATCCCGCCGCGTGGGTGGCGCCACCTACCAGGTGCCGGTTGAAGTGCGCGCGCTGCGCCGCACCACGCTGGCGATGCGCTGGGTGATTGACGCAGCGCGTAATCGCAGCGAGAAATCCATGGCATTGCGCCTGGCGGGTGAATTGATGGATGCGTCCGAAAGTCGCGGCGCAGCCGTCAAGCGCAAAGAAGATACTCATCGCATGGCGGAGGCCAACAAGGCATTCGCCCACTATCGCTGGTAGAGAGCAGGATTATTAAGGAACACGGCACGTGGCACGCAAGACACCAATTAACCGTTACCGGAATATCGGCATCATGGCGCACATTGATGCCGGGAAGACGACGACGACGGAGCGCGTGCTGTATTACACCGGTATTTCCCACAAAATAGGCGAAGTGCACGACGGTGCTGCCACCATGGACTGGATGGAGCAGGAGCAGGAGCGAGGCATTACCATCACCTCGGCTGCAACAACCTGTTTCTGGCAGGGCATGGACAAGCAGTTCGAGCAGCACCGCATTAACATTATAGATACCCCCGGTCACGTCGATTTCACTATCGAGGTGGAGCGGTCGTTACGCGTGCTGGACGGTGCCGTGGCCGTGTTCTGCGCGGTGGGCGGTGTCGAACCCCAGTCCGAAACTGTGTGGCGCCAGGGTAACCGATACGGCGTGCCGCGCATGGCCTTTGTCAACAAAATGGACCGTGCCGGCGCCGATTTCCTGCGCGTGGTCGAACAGATCAGGGAACGCCTGGGGGCTAATCCGGTGCCACTGCAGCTGGCCATCGGTGCAGAAGAGAATTTTGCCGGTGTAGTCGACCTGGTGCGCATGAAGGCCATCTACTGGAACGAAGACGACATGGGTGTCACCTACGAAGCCAGGGACATACCGGAAGATATGCAGGCACTTTGCGACCAGTGGCGCGAAAACATGGTCGAAGCAGCGGCCGAAGCCAGTGAAGAGCTGATGGAAAAATACCTTGAAGAGGGGGATCTCAGCGAAATCGAGATCCGCCAGGGTATCCGCAGGCGCACGCTGGCCAACGAAATTGTACCGGCGTTGTGTGGTTCCGCCTTCAAGAATAAGGGTGTGCAGGCCATGCTGGATGCTGTTATCGAGTACATGCCGTCGCCGGTCGACGTGCCGCCGATTACCGGTCATCTCGATGACAAGGACGAGACCGAAGCCACGCGTTTGGCTGATGACGATGCGCCGTTTGCAGCACTGGCGTTCAAGATTGCCACCGACCCTTTTGTCGGTACGCTGACTTTTTTCCGTGTCTATTCCGGCAAGCTGAATTCCGGTGATACGTTATATAACCCTGTCAAGGGCAAGAAAGAGCGCGTAGGCCGCATCGTGCAGATGCACTCCAACTCCCGCGAGGAGATCAAGGAAGTGCTGGCCGGTGATATCGCCGCCGCCATCGGTTTGAAAGACGTAACCACCGGCGACACGCTGTGCGCCCTGAACAACGTGATTACCCTGGAGCGGATGGATTTCCCCGAGCCGGTTATCTCGGTAGCCGTCGAGCCGAAAACCAAAAGCGACCAGGAAAAAATGGGTGTCGCTCTGGGCAAGCTGGCGCAGGAAGACCCGTCTTTCCGCGTACAGACCGACGAGGAATCCGGCCAGACCATTATTTCTGGCATGGGTGAGCTGCATCTCGACATTATTGTCGATCGCATGAAGCGTGAGTTTGGCGTGGAAGCCAACGTGGGCGCCCCGCAGGTCGCTTATCGCGAGACTATCCGCAAACCTGTGGTAAAGGCGGAAGGCAAGTTTGTGCGCCAGTCCGGCGGTCGCGGCCAGTACGGACATGTGGTTCTCAAGCTGGAGCCGCAAGAGTCAGGTGCAGGGTACGAATTTATCAACAGCATCGTGGGTGGTGTGGTTCCGCGCGAATACATCAATGCAGTTGACAAGGGTATACAGGAACAGATGGAGGGTGGCGTGTTGGCAGGCTACCCGGTTGTGGACGTCAAGGTGACCCTGTACGACGGTTCCTATCACGATGTCGACTCCTCGGAAATGGCCTTCAAGATCGCCGGATCCATGGGTTTCAGGAAGGGCGCGCTCGCCGGCGATGCAGTGCTGCTTGAGCCGGTCATGAATGTTGAAGTGGTCACCCCGGAAGTCAATATGGGTGACGTCATGGGTGATTTGAACCGTCGCCGTGGACAGGTGCAGGGTATGGAAGACAGTGCGGCCGGCAAGATCATTCGCGCCGCAGTGCCGCTGGCGGAAATGTTCGGTTATGCCACCGATCTGCGTTCCGCGACCCAGGGTCGGGCAACCTATTCGATGGAATTCGCCAGGTATGCCGAGGCGCCGAACAGTATTGCTGATGCGGTCGTCAAGAAAGCATCGTAATTTTTATTTAGACACCAACAGAACTGAAAGAGGGTAGCAGTCGTGTCCAAGGAAAAATTTGAACGTACGAAGCCACATGTGAATGTGGGAACGATTGG
>CAJXFW010000050.1 GCA_913053655.1 uncultured Thiogranum sp.
CCTCTTATGCCATTGGCTGTTTTCAGCGAGCTCATGGTGGTGTGATAGCGTTTGGCTATCTGGCCGAGGGATTCGCCGTTTTTGATTTTGTGCCGTACCCATTGCACACGTTTTTCGGGAGGGAGGCTGGCAATTGCCTGGCGGAAAGCACTCGCCTGGTCCACAGGTATCAACAGTCGATGCGGTCCTTTGGGTGATGTGGCCCACTGGTTGAAGCCGGGATTAAGCCGGTACAGGGCCTCGAGTTCAATGCCGGCCAGATCGGCAGCAACCGCCATGTCAATTTGTCCGCCGGTATGCACGATTTCAAAGTATGGTTCGTTGGGCAGGGGGCCGAGTTCAACGCCATAGGCGGCAGGCGTATTGACCAGCTGTTTCAGTGCGATCAGTTTGGGTACGTAGGCGCGTGTTTCTTTCGGCAACTTCAGATCCCAGAATGTTACCGGTTTACCTTTCCTGCGGTTGTTACGCAATGCTTTGGATACGGTACCTTCACCCGAGTTGTAAGCCGCCAGTGTCAGCAGCCAGTCACCGTTGAAGCGCTTGTTGAGGTACTGCAGGTAGTCCAGTGCGGCGTTGGTTGAATCCAGCAAGTCACGACGGCCGTCGTACCACCAGTCCTGTTTCAGCCCAAAACGCTTGCCGGTACCGGGAATAAATTGCCAGAGTCCTGCGGCACGGCCGCGCGAATAGGCAAAGGGGTCATAGGCACTTTCAACGATCGGTAGCAGTGCGATTTCGGCCGGCATATTGCGTCGGGTCAGCTCCTGGTTTATGTGCCAGGCGTAGCGGCGCGAGCGTTCAGTGACGCGCTGCATGTATTGCGGATGTTTTGCATACCAGTTACGTTGCACGCGAACACGATCATTGTCCTGGTCCGGCAATGCGAAGCCCTGGCGCAGCTTTGCCCACAGGTCTTCCGGTACGCGGTGTTCGTAAGGGGCAACGACAATACCGGTGACGGGCTGGGCGGCAGCCAGCAGGGTCAGCCGGGATGGCCCGCTTTCCGGGCCGGAAGCCGGGTCAACCTGACTGTTTTCCGGGTGGGCGGCTTCCTGCGTGGGCTGCAGCGTGGAGCAGGCGCTGAGCAGAAGCACGGTGAGCAATATGAAGCGGGTAGGCATATGTTGTTATCGGCCCGAATGTCGAGGCTTTTACCCCAGATTGGCGAAGAATGCTGACAGGCCGGGAATAACGCGTCAAGCACTGTGGATCGTAGCCACGGATGCGTTATTATTGAACGACTTATGAAAACTTCAATGCCTTCAGCGAATAATGCGCAGTATTTACCCGAGCTGCGGCTCTGGTGCCGACAAGCCCTGGGTCAGCGGCTTGCCGTTGCTGAGCAGGCTGCGCTGAGTGAGCTGCTGAGCGATATATTCGGCTATCATCTGGTGGTGCTGGATCCACCCTGTCAGCCGGAATCAATGAGCGCCAGCCGGATTCTGCACCGGGTAGTGCATTCCAGCACTGCTCAGGGTATGGAGTCGCCACCCGGGCTGCTGGGCAGCGCCGAGAATCTGCCGTTGAAGTCCGATAGTGTTGACGCCTTTGTGCTGCCGCATGTGCTGGAACCGGCCGCAGACGCGCACCAGGTGTTGCGCGAAATCGATCGCTGTCTGGTGGCAGAGGGACATGTCATCATTCTTGGATTTAACCCATACAGCTGGTGGGGCTTGCGCCGGTTGATGTTCGGCTGGCGGGGGCGCGTGCCCTGGTCACTGAAATTCTACAGCCTGCCACGTTTGAAGGATTGGCTTTCGTTGCTGGGGTTTGACACTATTAAAACACGTTATCTTTTTCCGCATCCACCCTGGCAGTATGGCGCGGGGCATGCAAAGGAACGACTGTTGCACCGTTTTCATCGTGATCGATGGCCATGGCTGGCCGCTTCTTACGTGCTGGTGGCGCGCAAGAGAGTCGCCACACTGACACCCATAAAACCACGCTGGCGTCCGCGCCGGGCGGTGTTGGCGGGCGGTATTGCAGAAACCCGTCAGGGGAGTTTGCGACCGCATGGCTGACAAGGTGAGCCGCAGGCGAGAGGGTGGCCTGGGCTACGTGGAGATTTTCACCGATGGCGCCTGCCGGGGAAACCCCGGTCCCGGTGGCTGGGGTGCCCTGTTGCGTTATGGCGACCACGAGAAAGAGCTCTATGGCGGTGAAGCGGAGACCACCAACAACCGTATGGAACTGATGGCCGCCATCAGGGCGCTGGAAAGCCTGAAACGTAAATGTACGGTGGATCTGACCACGGATTCCAGCTATGTCAGAGATGGTATTATGCAATGGTTGCCAAACTGGAAGAAACGGGGCTGGAAGACAGCCGCGAGGAAACCGGTCAAGAATGTCGATCTCTGGAAGCGCCTGGATCAGGCCGCACAAGCGCACCAGGTGGACTGGCACTGGGTTAAAGGGCACAGTGGACACCCGGAAAATGAACGTGCCGATCAACTGGCTAACCGTGGTATAGATGAACTCTGAAACAGGATTACAGCGTGCGACAAATCGTTCTTGATACAGAAACCACCGGTCTGGAACCCCAGCAGGGGCACCGTATTATAGAAATCGGTTGCGTGGAAATGGTGGGCCGCAAATTGACCGGCAATAATTTCCACCAGTACCTGCAACCGGACCGGGACATAGATGCAGGTGCGATCAAAGTACACGGCATCAGCAATGAATTTCTTGCCGACAAGCCGCGCTTTGCAGATATTGCCGAAGATTTTTTACGCTATATCGAAGAGGCGGAACTGGTCATCCATAATGCACCGTTCGATGTCGGCTTTTTGAACAGCGAATTCCGGCAATGCGAAATCGGGAAGCAGGTGTCGGACATCTGCACAGTGCTGGATACACTGACCATGGCGCGCAGGATGCACCCCGGCCAGAAGAATAACCTGGATGCGCTGTGCAGGCGTTACGAAATCGATAACACCCACCGCGAGTTGCACGGCGCCCTGCTGGATGCGGAAATACTGGCCGAAGTCTACCTGGCCATGACTGGCGGGCAGGTCGTTCTGCAACTGGGAGCGGGGACCGATGCTGCCGACGGTAATCAGGAGGAAAAAATCCGCAGACTGCCGGCAAACCGGCCGGCGCTGCGGGTGATACGGGCGGATGACGCTGAGGTGGCTGAGCACAAGGCGCGGTTGGAGGCGATAGCCAAAGCGGCGGGTGTGCCGTCAGTATGGGAGAAGCTGGAAACGGATTAGCAGGCTGTTAGAAAGTCTCTGCATTTATCCATAAGTGACTCAGAATACTTGCGGCATAACCCAGTGCTATGGCGGGCGTCCATTTAAGATGTGTAAAGAAGGTGTATTTACCGCGGGCCTGCCCCATCAGCGCGACGCCGGCTGCCGAGCCTATCGATAACAGGCTGCCACCTACGCCGGCGGTGAGTGTGACCAGTAGCCATTGTCCCAGTGACATGTCCGGATTCATGGATAATACTGCGAACATCACCGGAATGTTGTCGACTACGGCGGACAGTATGCCGACCAGAATATTGGCGTTGGTAGCACCAAGATCGACATACATCGCTTGCGAGGCCAGAGCCAGGTAACCGATAAAGCCCAGGCCGCCTACGCATAACACCACACCATAGAAAAACAGCAGCGTATCCCACTCCGCGCGTGCCAGCCGGCTGAATATATCGAATGGTCGATCTGCTTCAGTGTCGAGCGGAACAATATCGCCGACGACGCCGTGCTGATACGTATTGCTTACAGGTTGGGGGTGCGTCATTTTCAGGTAGTAGCCGAAAACCTGCAGGTAGCCAAGCCCTGTCATCATGCCCAGCATCGGTGGCAGGTGGAGAAAGCTGTGGAAACTGACGGCCGTCGCGATGGTGCAGCCAAATAAAAACAGGATGGTAACAGCACCGCGGCGTAGTCGAACGGTTTCGTTGTCGGCCGGGGGAACAGCCTGCGGAACGAAGAAGTTCATCAGTATTGCCGGAACTGAAAAGTTGATCACTGAGGGAATGAACAGCAGTAAGAAACTCTGAAAATCGACCAGTCCTTTTTGCCACACCATCAGCGTGGTCAGGTCGCCAAACGGGCTGAAAGCGCCTCCCGCATTGGCAGCCACAACAATATTGATACAGGCCAGCCCGACAAACCGGTCGTTACCTTTGCCGACCGCCAGGACAACCGCGCACATCACCAGGGCGGTAGTCAGGTTGTCGATGAATGGGGACAGGAAGAAAGACAGTATACCTGTAATCCAGAATAGCAGGCGGTAACTGCACCCTTTTCTTATAAGCCAGCTGCGTAACGCTTCGAAAACCTGACGTTCATCCATGGCATTGACATAGGTCATCGCCGCCAGCAGAAACAGGAACAACTCGGAGAACTCCAGCAAGGTACTGCGGAACGCAATTTCAACGGCGTGTGTGAGCCCCTGCGTATGGTATTGCCAGGCGATCAGCCCCCAGATCGCTCCGGCCGCGAGTATCACCGGCTTGGATTTGCGCAGGTGCGTGAATTCCTCTGACATGACCAGCAGGTAGGCCAGAGTGAACAGGATCAGTGCGGTATAGCCGGCCTGGTGCCGGGTAAGGTCGATCCATCCTGAATTCAGTTCGGCCGCCTGGCTGCTGGCAGGCAGCAGGATGATCAGGAAAGGGAGCAGTCTGGTATTACCCACAATCAGGAAATCCCGTTGAGATTCAGCGCGTACGATAGCAGGCTGCCGGTATAGCGTATAGTTGAGTTTATCGAAGAAGTTACAGGCGGCGCGGTACCCGATGGCCCGGTCTAGCCACCAATAACGGCGTTCAATATTTCCTGGTGTTCGGGAGAAATATCGATAATCTGAAACCCGGTCCAGTAGGCGCCGGAGCCGTTCGCATCATCGCACCACAGGCTTTCCGCGCCGACCAGGATTTCGACTTTATTATCTCCCTGGACAAGCGGGATTCTCATCTGGAAAACCGTTCCGCCGGCGATACCGCTCGGGCTGACCACCATTAAGCCATCGGCTGACAGGTTTACCAGTTCGCCCAGAACCTTGTCGCTGTTTGCGTCCAGAATGTGTGGGTGATCGGGAATGGTCACGCGGTTTTTTCTCCGTTTTTCTGAGCGTACCGGATTGACTGTGCTGCTCATGATGGTTTCTCCAGAATCATATTCAATAACGGGCTGTGCTATGCAGCACGGTCCAGCATTCGGTGTATGGCACTCATGGCGCGGTCGACGAAGGGCTTCTTTTCGGCCGCCGCAATGCGGACACTACCATCCAGCATGCTGTCCGCAAGATTTTGCATAGATATAACTGAAGCTCTTACGCCCATCTGATCCACGAACATGAATTTCCCGGTAACGGTGCTGCGCCATGACAGTTTGGCTCGTTTCATGGGCTGATCGGGTTTTGCGAAATCGAACCAGGTACCAAAAGGAATAGCTTTCAGCTCCACAATTTTTGCCTGTTGTTCAGCTGTATAGTCGGCTTCTGTTTCAGGTTCTTCTGTAACCGGCTTATCTTCTGTCGCAGGCGTAGCGGTAGGTGTCTGTTGCTGTTCGGTAGCAACTATCGTTTCCAGAGCCTGCTTCTGTGTCTCGAACAAGGCACCGATAAGCTTTTCCTTGTCGGTTTGTTGCAGCGTCTTCGTGGCATCGTGCAATTCGTCCTGCAATTTACCCAGTGACGCCTGCCGTCGTGACTGATTGCTTTCACTGACAGGAGGTAACATTGAATCCACGATTCGCACTGCGAGTGCGATAGCATTTTTCCAGTCATCACTGCCATCGCTTTGTTCATTGCGGAGCAGAATAAAAGTAAGCTTGTCAGCCCAGATGCGCTGCAGAAATTCGTGGGTGGAATCAGATACAGGTTTGCCCTGGCACAGGCCGCGAACTTCCTGTTGTGCGCGCCTGCGCGCCGCCTGAAGTTTTTCCTGTCCGTTGGCAGCCTCGGTAGTGCGTTGTTCAACCCGGTCTGCGCGGCGGTCCAGGTCACTTACTGACTTTGTAAATTCTTCGAGCAGGGTCTCGAAGATGCTGACATCCTCCTTGAAGTCGAGCAGTATCTTGTCGACGATTTCTTTCATTTTCGGAAAAATACCGCGATTAATCTGGTCTTCCTCGACCCAGCGAATTCCTGCCGAGGTCATATTGTTCAGCAGCCTGCGCGCAGCGTGGTGGGTGTGAGTGAAGAAATTCCGGTCTATAACGGCGACTTTGAGTAATGGCGTATGCAGGCGGCTGAGCAGGGCTTTGACAACGTTTGGCAGATCCTGTTCTTTCAGCATGTACTCGAACAGCATCCCGACCAGCTCTATTATATTGGTATCTGCGGCCGGAAGTTTACGTCGGTCGATAGCACCAAATATCTTTTCCCGTTCTTCCGCAAGCGTGCTTTGCAGACGATCGATCAGGCCCTGGTCTATTTCGATATTCTCGATGAATTCGCTGCTGGATAGCCCAGCCGATCCTGAATGTATCTCGGATTGCAGACTGCTGATCTGGCCTACCAGGCTGGAACTGCCTGTGCTACCTGAACCCATAGCGCCACCGGTATCTCCGTATCCGTGGCCTGATCCTCCACCCCTAACGGCACCACCGCCACCGGAACGAATTGGAGAGACGTTGCCTGCTCCTCCTTGTCCTGGTGATGTTCCAGTACGGCGCACGGCCATGAGGTCGCAGATACGCCCAAACAGTTCATCGCCCAGCTCTGACGGGGATTGCTGGTCTGACTGGCCATCTACGTCCGTACCTGTGGCCGGGTCTGTCTCTGCGCAGTCATCGTCCGCGACAAAGGTTTCAACAATCTCTACACCACCAGGTTGCTTTCTGACCTCATACTTCAGGTTTGGCAGGATGCCCTCCTGTATCAGACGTTTGTTAAATTCGTTGAATATGACATCAGCATGGGTAAGAACGTATTTGTCAAACAGCGCGATGAACACCAGGCGAATCTTGTTTTCCAGTTCCAGCTGTTCGATAGCCTTTTGATAGGCGTAGCCCAGCCATACGGGGCCACCGGGTATCTGGTTTTCCTGGATGGCAATGCCGGCGTTTATGACAGACAGGCGTTGTTTAAGAGCAAAGATATGATCCATGATGCGGCTGGCCAGTTTACCGACGGCGTTTTTTGTTGCCACTGAAGTTTCCAGTTCGTCGGTGCCGATGAGAGAAAAACCGGACCGGCCGGCATCTTCCTGAACAGGCTGGTCCTGCTGGTCCGGTTCGCCGGGAAAGTTCTGAAAACTTCGTTTGATTTCGCTGAAAAAATACTGCTCGATAATACTGCGTTTCTTGCGAATCTCGCTCATAGCCTCGAAAAACAGGGATTGCGCCATGTTGTTTTGTGCTTTTTCAGCGAAATCCAGCAGTGCTACATCTGCATTTTCGAACATGCGATCCACGAGTGGCCGCAGATGGCTGAGTTCCATTTCCAGGCAGCTATCCAGCAGTTTCTGGAATTGTGGTGCAATAGGCATTTCTTACACTCCGTTTTGTGCACAGGCAGCATTGGGTCGATCCCTCGAGAGCTAGCGGCAGCGTGTATTTCTCTCTTAAGCCGCAAGGCATCCGGAACTGTCGATAGTTGCGAAACACGTAGTAATTAAAGCAAGTGCTGTCGAGGACGCTCTTATAGCAAATTTGATTATCGGGAGCTCCGGATGCCATCAGATAATAGTGAAATAAAACAATCACATGAGTTTGAATTTACCGGCAAGGCTGGTGAATATTTCAAAATATGGATCGTCAACATCGTGCTGACTATTCTCACGCTGGGGGTTTATTCTGCCTGGGCGAAGGTGCGCAACAAGCGCTATTTCTACGGAAATACCCATCTTGACGGCTCAAGCTTCGAATATACCGCCAACCCGGTTTCGATTCTGAAAGGACGTCTGATCGCTTTTGCGGTCATCGGTGTTTACGCTGCTGCGGTCCGTTTTTACCCGGTAACTGAACCGATATTCTGGCTGATTTTCGTGACTGCGCTGCCGGTGCTGGTGGTGAAAGCACTGATGTTCAATGCGCGCAACTCGGTATTTCGCAACATTCGTTTCGATTTCCGGGGACGGTACGGTGACGCCTTCACGGTCCTGGTCGGGTTTATGTTATTGAATATCGTAACGTTAGGACTGGCTATTCCCTACTATGTCTACCGGGAGAAACACTTTGTCGTTGCTAACAGTGGTTTCGGCGTGTCACGTTTCGGGTTTGATGCCACCGCAAAAAGTTTCTACGGCGTTTATCTCAAGGCCTTCGGGCTGTTGATTCCCTGGGCCAGGATACGCATCATGCGTTACCGTTTTGAGAATCTGTCCGTGGAATCCACCGGCGGACTGGACGCATTTGTTGCCGGCATGCAGGGCGATATCAAGGCAACCGGCGAGGAGCTTGCAGACATGCTGGACATCGATCTGGGTCTTTAGCGGCAGTGCAACTCTCTGCCCGCTACTACGACGGGCGCACCTCACAGGCCTGTGAGGTGCAGCTTGAATTTTCACCTGATGGGTCGCTGAGCCTGTTTGGTGAAGGCGTATCGTTTCAGTTTGCATTTTCCACACTCGAGATTGGTGCGCGGCTGGGCCATACACCACGTAGTATCCGCTTGCCAAACGGTGGAAAATGCGAGGTCGCCGACAACGATGCCCTGGACAGCATACTCATCAGCCTGGGGGCGCCGCAACGCGGCAAGTGGCTGCACCATCTGGAGAGCAGCCTGGCTTATGTAATAGTTGCAGTCGCGCTGACCGGCGGGTTCGTGTGGGGGATGGTTGAGTACGGTATTCCCTGGCTGGCAGAGCGCGCGGCTTACGCCGTACCGCACAGTGTCGACCGTCAGCTCGGCCAGGGTACGCTCAAAGTACTGGATAAATCACTGTTCAGTGCTACGCAGCTGGATGAGGAAAAGCGCACAGAGTTGCAGCGGCGCTTTGTCGAAATTACCCGGGGGCTTGAGGATGGCGGCAGCTACCGTCTGGAGTTCCGTTCCAGTAAAAAAATGGGTGCCAATGCTTTCGCCCTGCCTTCCGGCATTGTTGTGGTCACCGACGAACTGGTTCGGCTGGGCAACAGCGACGATGAAGTCGTGTCGGTGCTCGCCCACGAAGTCGGCCATCTGGAGCACCGCCATTCGCTACGTACGGTGATGCAGGACTCGGCACTGGCACTGGTGATTGCCACCGTCACCGGTGATCCCTTTTCATCATCCGCGTTGGCGGTAGCATTGCCGACAGTGTTGGTTCATGCACAGTACTCTCGCGAGTTCGAAACTGAAGCGGATGATTATGCGTATCGTTATTTGACTGATAATGGCATACCGACACAGGTCTTTGCAGACATGCTGCAACGTCTGAGCGGCGACCGGCGCACGTCAACTGTGGAGGCATTTCTCTCATCCCACCCGGTGACAATAGAACGTATTGAAAGGTTTCGCGCTGGCTCTGAGGGTTGCGTCTACGACAGCACCTCGCGCATGGATTTCTGAAAGGTTTTGGTAAGTTCATGCGTGTCTCCGAGCAGGGAAAAGACTACCAGCATGGCTTTGCGCGGCAGCTCGTCGCCATAATGCGAGTCCTGCTGCAGTATCCGAAACAGGTGGGTTAACGCCAGCTCATAGTTATCCTGCACCATGGCAACCGCCGCGCGGCTTAGTGCGGCATCCATGTCGTCTGGTGTATCTTCAAGCTGGTGGTCCAGCTCATCAACCGGTAAAGCCCGTTCCGCCAGCTGCAACATCTTTGCGTGAACCCGTAAGGTGCTGATCTCTGTGTCCGCCTGAATACTGATCGGCAAGGTCAGATAGTAGGTCTCAATATCCGTATAGCGTTTCTCGCGTAGCAATAGTTTGATCGCCATGGCGCACGGCTTCGGATCTTCCGGTGACGTGATGCTCGCCTCGGTCAGAATATCCAGCGCGGCGTCGACCTGGCCGGCCTGGTAACTGTGAATCGCCCGGGCGATGGGCGTATTCCGTGCCGGTGGTGCGTATTTATCGATGCTGGAGCGTAATGAGGTTTCTGACTGGGCACCATAGACAGATTCAACAACCTTGCCACGCTGGTAGATTTTTATGGTGGGAACGCTGGTGATGCTGTTTTCGCGTGCCAGGGAATTTTGTGTGTTGGTATTGACGTTGACCAGTAGAAAACGTCCCTGATATTCACGGCTCAGACCTTCGAGCGTCTGCCAGAGTTTGAAGCAGGGACCGGCATCGGGTGTCCAGTAGTTGACGAGTACAACGCCTTTGTGCGAGTTCTCCAGCACCAGCTGCCGGAAGTTGTCGCGGGTGCCGTCGAACACATGATTTAGTTCGGTCATAGGGGGTCCGATCGTTTATGTTGCCAGCCTCGCAGGTGCCTGGAATGATGTCGTCTTTATCCACCGCTAGCAATAGCCACCTGGTATTAGCCGATACATAATAGGAAACCAGAGGTTACCAAAGGTAATGAATATTATTTTTACAGGCTCTGCCGGGCCATTGTCTGTACTGCCTTTGCAGGCCTTGTGCGACGCGGGTTATCGCCCGTGCGCTGTTGCAGTGGATGCCGGTAGCAATGGGGCTTCAATGCACCGTTTACTTCCGGTTATTACTGAACACCCTGATTCCCTTGAGTCGTTTGCACTGTTGAACGATATCCCGGTTATAAGACTCTCCAGAAATGCTTCTGATGCAGCGGCCCGGATTAAGGCATTCTCGCCGGACATTATTTTCGTGTCTTGTTTTGCCCGAAAAATTCCTGATGAAGTCCTGGCGGTTCCGATAATTGGCTGTTTCAATCTTCATCCCTCCGCGCTTCCGGCCTATCGCGGCCCTGACCCGGTATTCTGGCAGTTCCGGGACGGTGTAAGCGAAATGGGAGTGACGTTGCATCGAATGTCAGCGCAGCTTGATGCGGGTGATATCCTCTGTCAAACCGTTGTTGCTATGCCAAACGGTGTCCCGATGCGACAAGCCAGGGTATTGCTGGCCGAAGCGGGCAGCCGGTTAATCGTTCAGGCAATGTCCCGGCATGGCGAGGCCGGCTGGACCGGCCGTGCTCAACAGCTTGCAGGCGCCAGCTATCAGGGTTTCCCCTCGGATGCGGATTATACCGTCAGTACTCGCTGGCCGGCAAAACGTCTGTACAACTTTATTCGCGCCACCCGCGGTGCGGATATCGTTTATCCCTGCACCGTCGATGGGCGAATTTTTAATCTGGTAGACGCCATCGAGTTTCAGGAAACCGGCGCAGCCCGGCTGGTCGTTCAGGGTGACGAGCTTGTCCTGCCTTGCAGGCCGGGGTTCGTCAGGGTCCGGTTTCTGAACGGTTGAGGCCTAAACCCTACGTCAGAAGGGGTTAAAAGCCCGGCTGATACCCTATACTCCATACTTTAATTTCGTCGGTGAACAATGTGACTGCTTCCGAAAACTATCGGCTCGTCGAGACCCGCTTGCAGGAAAAGCTGGAGAACGGCACCACCCGTTGTCACCTGTGTCTGTGGCGCTGCAAGATTAAACATGGACAACGCGGTTTTTGCCAGGCACACGTTAACCGTAACGGTACGCTTTATAATCTGTCCTATGGCATTTTGTCATCGATAGATATCGATCCCATCGAGGATAAACCGGTGAAGCATTACCGGCCCGGCACGCGGGTCATGTCTGTCGGTAGTTATGGCTGCAGCTTCCGCTGTGGTGGTTGTCATAATCTGGATATCTCCTGGGGGGTGCGGGCGCTGGATGATCTGGCAAAAGGAAAGTCCAGGGAGGCCTGGGTGACGCCCCAATCGCTGATCGAAACTGCACAGAGAGCGGGCGTTCAGGGCATCGCATTTACCTATTCAGAGCCGGCTGTGTGGCTGGAATATGTTATCGATGTTGCCGAGCTCGCACACCAGGCAGGCCTGTATACCGTGTACGTCTCCAACAGTTTTGTAACCGATGAGGCGTTGGAGCTGGCCGCCCCGTATATTGATGTACTGTGCTCCGACATCAAGAGTATGCGCGACGAGTTCTACCGGGACATCTGCCGGCCGGCAACGGTGCAGCAGGTATTGCACTCGATAAAGAAAGCACACGAACTCGGCATCCACGTGGAAACCAGGACTAATATTATCCCGGGGAAGAATGATGATCCACAGGAGCACTACGAAATCGCCTGCTGGGTACGCGACAACCTGGGCAAGGACAGTCCCTGGCATATCACCCGGTTTTTCCCGGCCTACAAGCTGAGCGATATCCCGCCTACCCCGGAGGCTGTGCTATACAGTGCGCGTGACGCTGCCGAGCGCGCCGGGCTGGAAAATATTTACGTGTATAATGACAAGGGATGCGATTGCGCCAAGGAAAACCTGCCCATTGAAGCGTATCTGGATGGCAACAGTGAAGAGCTTTACCAGATCAAGAAGTGTGCGGCCAGCTGTTGTGGCGATGAAGGCGTATTACTGAAAAAATATGAACAGGATTTGACAACAGAAACAGCCGGGACCGAGGTTAGACATGACTAGAACTGTACAGTGCGTAGTACTAAAAGCTGAAGCGGAAGGACTGGGAAAGCCACCACACCCTGGTGAACTGGGCCAGAGAATATTCGAAAATGTTTCCCAGGAAGGCTGGGCGCAGTGGCTTGAACGCCTGACTACTATCATCAACGAAAATGGTCTCAGCACCGCGGATGAACAGAGTATCGAGCTGATAGAAAAACACATGCTGGGTTTTTTCTTTGGCGAAGGAGACTTCGGTCAGCTCCCGGCCGGTTTCCGGCAGGGTGGTGGTGGCAAGAAGTAGCCGCCACTGACCTGTGGGGAAAACGGGCAGGGGATTATTCTTTTTGCAGAGTCATTTTAATGACCGGTGCAACGACAAAATTCAGTCTGGAGTGTGCTTCCCGCAATGCGCAAACAACCTCGTCAGGGGAATCGCCACGCGCAAAAATATAGCCTGGATATTGATTGCCTTCGGGTAACGGGATCAGTTCGTTTCCTTCGCGTATTATTATGTCAACCTTCTCGACGCCGGTGACCTTGCGGGCAGCGGTGATTCCTTCCACGCGTCTTAGAATGCCGCCTTCCCTGATGGGTATCATCATCACGCCTCGTGCGTCGTCCGGTGGGCTGGTATCTACCGGTTTGCCGGTAGCCAGCGAGATAACCAGTTCTTCCAGGTTAAAATCGTTACCATTGTCCAGAATGCGCGCACAATCACCACCGATGGTGCGGGAGGCAACTTCCAGTATCCACGCATCATGTTCGTCGACACGCAATTCTGCATGCACCGGTCCGGTTGACAGACCGTAAGCTGCGCAAGCCTGGGCAACGCGCTGCTTTATCGTCGACTGTGTCGTGTCATCCAGCTGTGAGGGGGTGACGTAGATGGTTTCTTCGAAATAAGGCCCTTGCAGCGGATCGGGTTTGTCGAACAGTGCGAGTGTGGTGAGTTCGCCGTTGTGCAGATAGCCTTCGTAGGCTACCTCGATGCCATCGATATAGTCCTCGACCAGTACATGGCTTGCTTCAAAGTCATCTCTTGAATCTGCAACGATGGTCTTGATGCGCTGGCATGCGGTGATAAATTCGGCTTCGCTATCTGCACGAATCACTCCACGGCTGGCAGACATATTCAACGGTTTGATGACACAGGGCCAGGGCAACCCGGCCATCTGTGGTTGCAGGGTTTTGCAGAGATTAATCAGGTAGTGAAGCGGCACCGGGCAACCGGCGAGTGCCAGGTGCGCCCGCGCCAGATCCTTGCGCCGCGACAGGCGTGCAGCTTGCGGTGGATTGTGGGGCAGACCAAGCGTTTGCGCGGCCATGGCAGCCAGCTCAACCGTACTGTCGTCGCTGCCAAGGATACCGGCAAACGGAGTCCTGTCGGCTTCCTGAAGAATACTGGCCAAAGAGGTTTCGGCATTGTCCAGGTCTACGTTCAGTCCATCGTGGACTTCGGAAATGAGCGAGAATTCACCACGCGAGGCAATCATCGCCTCCAGCCCCATACGTTTTGCCGCACGCAGGTAGGGTGCTATACGGTAGCTGTTTGCCTGTGCAATGAGCAGCAGGCGGGGAGCATTGCTCAGGCGCAACCGCCGCCGGCAGCACCACCACAGGCACCGCAGGTGCCGCTGCCGCCGGATTTGGCAAATACGTTTTTGAAGACGAAGCTTTTGTTGACACCTTCTGTCTTGTAGTCAATTTCGACGCCCTCAAGAAAACCGAGTGCGACAGCATCGACGTATAAATTCAGACCCTTATTTTCCAGCACGCAGTCGTATTTGCCGGGTTGTTCGACCAGGGTCATGCCGTAGGACATACCGCCGCAACCGCCACCTGACACGAAAATACGTACGCCGTTCACGTCATCCTCGTTTTCTGTGATCGCGATAAGTTGTTCAACCGCTTCAGGGGATACCTTGATTTCATCACTCAGGCGGGAGTTGAATTGTATATCGGACATAAAATCTCCGTGCTATCTGGCTTTGTATGAAGGTTAAGGCAACTCTGATTAATTCGTCATGCCGGCATACGCCGGGATGACGATAAAGGAATTCTAGCATGGATCGGTTAATCAGACCCAGCGCGCCCTGGTGCGCGGACGGGTTCAACCACAAAGGTTATCAGGATAACTGACGGATCAGTTCGCGCGCAGCATTCGAGAGTGTCCGCTCCCGGTGGTATACGATGCCCAGTGAACGTTCCAGAGAAAGTCCTCTGACTGACAATTGCCTGGTGCGTGAATCCAGCATGGTGATAGGGAGCAAGCTCCAGCCGATCCCGACGGTCGTCAGCATTTTTATGGTCTCAAGGTAGTTTGTCGATAGTGCAACATCCAGTTTCAGCCCCAGCGCTTCGAAAGCCCGTTCGGCAATCTGCCGGGTGTAGGTATTGGCTGCCGGGAGTATCGCCGGGTGTTGCGCCAGCTCGCTCAGTTTCACGCGGGTTCTGGCAGCCAGTGGATGGTGGCTGGATACCACGATACCTAACGGGTCTTGCCATACGACCCTGGTAGTCAGGTTGGGGAGTGGCGTTGGCGGCAGGGTGACAATGCCCAGCTCCAGTTCACCGTGCTCCACCGCCATACAGGCTTCTTCGGAGTCCATGAAGCGGATGTCCAGGCGCACCTGCGGGTATGCCTGCGTGAAACTTTTCAGCGCGGGTGGCAGACGATGCAGGCCAATGTGATGGCTGGTGGCGAAGCGCAGTGTGCCATGTATCTCTCCGGTCAGATTGGAGATGGCGCGAACACTGTCTTCCAGTTCGACCAGAATATTCTGCGCACGCGGCAGCAATGCCCGACCGGCTTCTGTGAGCGAGATGGTACGGCCAATACGATCGAACAGTTTGGCATCCAGCTCGCTTTCCAGTGCAGCGATGCGTTTGCTGATCGCCGGCTGGGTGAGGAACAGGTGCTCCGCAGCGACGGAAAACGATCCTGAATCTGCGACGGCGGCAAAGGCTTTCAAGGCAGCAATATTCATATATTCCTAATTGTAATATAAAATATGAAAAATATGAATTTGAGTTATTAGCTTACCCGTCGTAGTCTACTCCGGAATCTGGAGAGAACGATGAGCGCGAAGACACTTTACGACAAATTATGGCAGGCGCACCGGGTGCGTGAAGAGGCTGATGGCACCTCACTCCTATATATAGATCGCCACCTGGTCCACGAAGTGACATCGCCACAGGCCTTTGAAGGGTTGCGGCTGGCCGGGCGCAAGCTCTGGCGCAGCGACTCCATACTGGCGGTGCCGGACCATAATGTGCCGACCACGCACCGCACGGCCGGGGTGGCGGGAATTGAAGACCCGATTGCGCGTATCCAGGTGGAAACCCTGGATCGGAACTGTTCGGATTTTGCTATCACCGAGTTTCACATGGATGACGCTCGTCAGGGGATTGTGCACGTGATCGGTCCGGAGCAGGGCGCGACCTTGCCGGGTATGACCGTGGTGTGTGGTGATTCGCATACCTCGACACACGGTGCCTTCGGCGCACTGGCATTCGGTATCGGCACCTCCGAGGTTGAGCACGTACTGGCTACCCAGTGCCTGATCCTGAAACAATCAAAAAACATGCAGGTGCGTGTTGAGGGTGAAGCGGGTCGGGGCGTTACCGCCAAGGACCTGGTACTGGCCATCATCGGAAAAATCGGTACCGCGGGCGGGACTGGCTATGCGATCGAGTTTGCCGGCAGCGCAATTGAGGCATTGTCGGTAGAAGGCCGCATGACGGTATGCAACATGGCCATAGAAGCCGGTGCGCGCGCCGGTATGATCGCAGTTGACCAGAAGACCATCGATTATGTCGCGGGCCGACCTTATGCCCCCGTGGGTGATCAATGGGATGCCGCGATTGCTTACTGGCGGACACTGGTCAGCGACGATGATGCCGAATTTGATCGTGTCGTTACATTGCATGCGAAAGATATCAAACCACAGGTCACCTGGGGGACATCACCGGAAATGGTGGTGGCGATTACCGACGCGGTGCCTGATCCGGAATTCGAACCCGATGCCGTGAAACAGACCGGCATGCGCAAGGCGCTGGACTATATGCAGCTGACTCCCGGAACGGCGATTTCGGATATCCGCCTGGATCGTGTTTTCATCGGCTCCTGTACCAATTCGCGCATCGAGGACCTGCGGGCAGCGGCCGGCGTAGCCAGAGGGCGCAAGGTCGCAGCAAATGTTAAACAGGCGATTGTGGTACCGGGTTCGGGTCTGGTGAAACAGCAGGCGGAAGCGGAAGGGCTGGACAGGATATTTACCGCCGCCGGCTTCGAGTGGCGCGAACCGGGCTGTTCCATGTGTCTGGCCATGAATGCCGACCGGCTGGAACCGGGCGAGCGCTG
>CAJXFW010000051.1 GCA_913053655.1 uncultured Thiogranum sp.
TCGGTACGAAGCGGTTTTCCATCAGCGTCATTTCTGCGCCGGCTTCAGCAGCCATCGCATAGGTGGAACCGGCATTCCAGACCGGGTACCAGGCACGACCCTGACCTTCACCCACAGAACGTGGGCGGAACAGGTTCACACAACCACCGGCAGCCAGCAGGCAAGCCTTGAACTTGTACACGACAACTTTGTGCTCACGCGTGGAGAAACCGACAGCACCGGCAATGCGATTCTTGTCGTTCTTGTCGTTGATCAGCTTGACGATAAAGATACGTTCCTGGATGTTATCGATACCCAGCGCCTTCTTGGCCGCTTCAGCAACGATCCACTTGTAGGATTCGCCGTTGATCATGATCTGCCACTTGCCGGAACGTACGGGCTTGCCGCCGTCCTTCAGCGGAGTCATGCCCTTGGAACCGTCATGGCGTTCGCCATTTTCGTCCAGCTTCCAGATCGGCAGGCCCCATTCTTCGAACAGGTGAACCGATTCGTCAACGTGACGACCCAGATCGTAGGCCAGATCGTCGCGGGTGATACCCATCAGATCGTTGGAGACCATGCGCGCATAGTCAGCCGGATCCTGTTCGGTACCGATGTAGGTGTTGATCGCGGACAGACCCTGTGCCACGGCACCGGAACGGTCCATGGCGGCCTTGTCGACCAGTTTGATGTTCAGGTCAGTGCCGTCGGCCCAACGCATAATTTCAAATGCGGCGCCGCAGCAAGCCATACCACCGCCGATAAGAAGAATATCAACTTCTTCTTCGACGACTTCAGGATTTCCGAATTCTCCTGCCATTTTCATATACCTCCAGGTTCTTTAATCTAGTATTTAAATCTGCGGAAGCTCTGATCAGCCGTCATGCCCTAATCAGGATCTCCTGCTATCTGAATGCCTACAGATTGATCAGTTCGCTGCGATCGCCTGCGCGGAAGCCATTTTCCTGGTTGAAGAAACCGATGTCTTCAATCTTGGCCATGTCCGCAGCCGGTTTGCCGGCATAAGGATCGATGGAACCTTCAGGCGTGGTGCGGATCGGGAATTTGAAACGCTTCATGGTGCCGTTGCGGAACTTGATGGTCCACATGATGGAGTCAGTACCACGCAGTGGCTGCACGGTACCGCCCAGCGGTACGATGTCAGCATAGTGACGCACTTCGATAGCCTGCTGCGGGCAGATCTTCACGCAGGAGTAACACTCCCAGCACTGCTCGGGCTCCTGGTTGTACGCCTTCATGGCGTGGCCGGTTTCAGAACCGTCTTTGTCGAGCATCATCAGATCGTGGGGGCAGATGTACATGCAGGCGGTTTTATCCTGACCTTTGCAGCCATCGCACTTATCAGTACGTACAAATGTTGGCATGGTTTCTCTCCGTTTTACTTTACTTCAGTGATAGTTCATCCGTTGCAGGCCAGGCCGACAACGGTCTCTAGAGCTTTACTTACCTGGCTGAATGGCCAGACATTTTAATCTCAACTTTTTCATCGTCCTTCAGACCCGCATAGTAGGCGCGCAGAATGGTCAGCACCTCGGGGCGTGAGAACTTGTCAGACACGTCTTCACCTTCCGACAGCGCCTTGCGCAGCTTGGTACCGGACAGCAGGATACGATCCGAACCTTCGTGCGGGCAGGTCTTCATGGAAGCCATGCCGTCGCACTTGTTGCACCAGAAGGTCCAGTCGATCTTCAGCGGCTTGGTCTCCAGCGCGTCGGCATCGATCTCGTCGAAAATGTGGTGGGCATCGAACGGACCGTAGTAATCGCCAACACCGGCATGGTCACGACCGACGATCTGATGTGAGCAGCCGTAGTTCTGGCGGAACAGCGCGTGCAAAAGCGCTTCGCGCGGACCAGCGTAGCGCATATCCAGCGGGTAACCGGCCTGGATCACGGTGTTGTTGGAGAAGTATTTTTCAATCAGCGTGCCGATGGCGTTACTGCGCACATCAGCCGGGATGTCGCCGGGCTTCAGCTTGCCGAGCAGCGAATGGATGAGAACACCGTCGAGGGTTTCGATGGCGATCTTGGCCAGGTATTCGTGGGAACGGTGCATCGGGTTGCGGGTCTGGAAGGCGGCAATGGTTTTCCAGCCGCGTTTTTTGAATTCAGCGCGGGTTTGTGCGGGGGTCATGAACTGGTCGCCGTAGGCTTCCGGGAAACCGCCCTGCGACAGCACCTTGATCGGACCGGCCAGATTAACATCGGCCTGGTCCATGACCATCTTCACGCCCGGGTGCTCTACATCGGTGGTCTTGTAGACCATCATGCACTCGTGCTTTTTGTCGATACTGTACTTGTCAGTGACCGTCATGGTGGCGAGAATTTCGTCGCGCTCGGCATCGTACAGCGCAACATCATCACCTTCACTGATTGAATCTGCGGTGGAAGACCCGGTGGATAGCGTTACCGGAATCGGCCAGAACAGGCCACTGGCCATCTTCATACCATCGCATACGCCCTGCCAGTCGGCTTTGGTCATAAAACCATCGAGCGGGGTAAAGCCACCAATGCCCATCATAATGATGTCACCGGCTTCACGGGATGAGATATTAACCTTCGGAAGGGAAGCGGCACGCTCCTTTTCCGCGGCGAGCGCATCGCCTTCGAGCAACAGCGGCTTCAGATCTCCACCACCATGGGGCTTCACTAAACTGGACATGAGACTCCTTACCATTCCGGCAACTATATTAATGTTATTCGCACGCAATCGCGCCATGCCGGCTTGCCGACAGGGGTTGTTACCTTAATGATGTACATGGGGAAATCCAGTCAGTTAAATTTACTCCAGCATAAAACCACCTTATTGTTTGCTTTATGGCCGACGAATTATTCTAACTGACTGTAAATACTGTAGTTATTGACCATGAAAATGAAATGCCGCAACGATCAGTCCAATGCGTTACCGGCCGATACAGACTGTGGGCGGTGGAAAAGGTGCCGGCAGGCGGCACCGCCAGCCGCTGAGGCCTGGATACAGGGTGCGAATCGTATCTGCATATATTTTACTGTTACTGCTGTCGCTGCCCGGTGCCGCCATCGCGACGCCGGACCCAAGCCTGCATCTGACGCAGACAGAAACCGCATGGCTGGAGGAACACCCGGAACTGGTTCTGGCGCCCGCAGCGGATTTTGCACCCTACGAATTTTTCGACGACAAAGACAGCTACCGCGGCGTGGCGGCAGACTACATCGCGCTGCTGGAGCAACGCCTCGGCGTCCATTTTCGCATCGTCAGACTAGCTGACGAGACAGCTCGCCTGCAGGCCATCGTATCGGGCGACATTGACCTCGTTGCCGCCGTCACAGCCGATTCGCCGCTGGCACGGGCGGTGCGACTGACCCAGCCACATATCAATATCCCCGGCGTGATCGTAGCCAAGTCGGAATATCGCAACCTGCGCGCGCTGCAGGGCCGGCGGGTGGCAGTAGCCGATGGCGCACTGCACTTCGATGCCGGCACAGCGCCGGACGACATCGAGCTGGTACCGGTACAGGATGTGACCACGGCGCTGGAACTGATCTCTGAAGGTCGGGTCGACGCGCTGGTGACCGACATGGCAACGGCCTCCTATTACATTCACCGCGAGGGCATGACGGATATTCGCATCGTCGGCAAAACGGGGACGACCCTGTCTCTGGCGGTGGGCGTACGCCGTGACCGGCCACAGCTACTGGCCATCATGGAAAAGGCGCTTGGCAGCATCACCGGTAGCGAACGGCAGCGCCTGGCGAGGCAATGGATACACCTGAAGGAACCCTCGCTGCTGTACAGCCGCAGCTTCTGGGTCGCCATGCTGGCCGTCGCTGCGGCCATATTACTGGTCCTGGTTTCGATCCTGTTGTGGAACCGCATGCTAAAGCGGCAAGTGGCACAGCGTACGGAGTCACTAAACCTGGAGCTGCGGCGACGCCACGAAGCCGAACAGGAACTACGGGATACGCATGCGGACCTGGTAAATTCACACCATGAACTCAAGCAGACGCAATTGCAGCTCATTCACGCCGCCAAGATGGAGTCCGTCGGCGAACTGGCAGCCGGCGTGGCACACGAAGTGAAAAACCCGCTGGCGGTCATACGCCTGGGCATGGACTACATCGCTGGAGAAATACACAGCGACCCGGTACTCGGAGATGTACTGAAAGATATGGGAGCAGCGGTGCAGCGCGCCGACACTGTCACCAACGGCCTTCTGGATTTTTCCAGGGAGGGTGCGCTGAGCCGTCAGGAAGCCTGCATCAACGAAATCATCGAGAACTCACTACACCTGGTGCGGCACGAGCTGGTGCAGCGCAACATCGACGTTGTCAGGTCGCTGGATTCTAATCTGCCTATGATGAGCTGTGATGCAAATCGCATGCAGCAGGTTTTCGTGAACCTGTTTATGAACGCCATCCAGGCCATGAAAAAATACGGAACTATCACTGTGTCGACCTATCAGAGCATGGTGAAAGAAGAGCATGGCATGCAGGCTGCTCCTGGGATACGCTTCGAATCAGGCCAGCCCGTGATCGTAGCCGAGGTGTGCGATACCGGCCCCGGCGTGCCGGTGGGCGCGCTGGAAAAGATGTTCGACCCCTTTTATACGACCAAGCCTGTCGGTGAAGGCACCGGGCTGGGTCTTTCTGTCATCAGGAATATAGTGGGCCTGCATCGGGGTGCCATCGAAGTGAAAAATCGGGTGCCCAAAGGGCTTTCGGTGATGATTATGTTTGATAACAAGGAGTACTAGATGTCGACACAAAAGACGAAAGTGCTGGTAGTGGATGATGAGGCGAGCATCACGCGCATGATCAAGCTGAATCTGGAAAAGACCGGCGACTACGAGGTCTGGACAGAGAACGAGGGGCACCGCGCTGTTAAGGCGGCGCGCGAATTCAGGCCGGACATTATCTTTCTCGACGTGATGATGCCGGATATGCAGGGCGACCGGATCGCCGAACAGCTTGAGGAAGACGCCGAACTGAAAGACATCAAGCGCGTGTTCCTGACCGCCATTGTTACCCGCGACGAGACGGCGGACGGCGGTAACAAGATAGGCGGCAACCATTTTCTCGCCAAACCGGTCAATACCGAGGATATTATCCGCATGATCGAGAAAGTTTTGTAGGGTCAAAACGGCCCCTTGCCGGCTACCACATTAACGGGTTTTGGTCATACTCGCCGTCAACGTTGGTATATCATTGCCGCCAAGATCAAAGTAACTACCATTGTCAAGTTGCAACAGGCTTTGCCAGTTAGCGTCGTTCACCGTGGTGTTGCCCAAAGACCATACCAGGCTGAATCGAAGACTTCGACGCAGGCTTTGGCCGGCGACCAGACCTGCCTTGTCGTTACCGGTTTTAAACCCATGAGGATTTTCGATAACCACGCTCAGTTTCGACGTACCGTCTCCCTGGTCCACACGATTACTCATGATCTGAATATTCGGGTCCGGGACGGTCACTACAGCACGCGGGCTGCCTAACATTCCACCGAAGTCGGTGTTCTGGAAACTGAACACGAACAGGCCGCCACCGATATCACTGCCGGAACTTCCGCTCGCAGTAACTTCCACCTGGGGATTGGGCTCCAGGCTGTCCAGCGGTGCACTCGAAGTGGGCCCCAGGTAGTTCATCGGATTAGGCGCCCCGGTTCCTGCGAGAATCTCTATGGCCACGCTGCTCAGATCACCGTTTGTCCAGGGCCATCCGTAACCCGTAGGGTCATACCAGTTCTGTATTTCAGCAGAACTGACGGTTAACGTTGCACTACCCACAGCCAGGGGGACAGGGATACCGGTTCCCGGATCCACCAGGTCGATGACGGCGAGCCACAGCCCCTGGTGCGGATCGACAAAGTTGTCGTAAGCCAGGGTCGTCGTGGGAGAACGAAAAGCGTAACCGCTGGTAGGATCTCCATTTACCCGGAACAGGTTGCGTACCTTGACCGGATAGCTGTTACCCAGCGAATCTGTAATGCTTATGTTAACGTTTTCTTTGCGGATAACGGAAACCAGGGCATTGCTGTCGGTACCGCCCAGTGAAATCATAACTGTATCGCCACTGCGCGCATAATTTGACATCGCCTGCATGCCGGCACAACCTGAGAAAAGCAGGTAAATCATAAGAAGTGCCATAGCGTGTAATAATCGGGTTAGTGTGTTCATATCCACCTCTTACAGTCCCAGCGCTATACGCTGGATCATGACGATGTCATTGCCCTGAATGCTGCCATCTGCGGAAACATCAGCCCGGATCGCTTGCCGTGCCGAAGGCGCCATCAATCCTAAAACGATGCGTTCACCCAGCAGGATGTCCTTGCCGTTGATCTTGCCGTCTTCACTGATGTCACCCGTATTTCCAGGCACTGTAGCAAGCGCATAGGGCTGGACGGTGCTATACAAACCGGATGTCACCCGCACCGAAATGTTGAAGCCACCGAGCTGTGCCAGTGCCGGTGTCCAGCTGATTACGCCGCCTGTAGCATCTATGCTCATGCCGGGCGGCGCACTGTCCAGTGAGAAAGTTGCGCCGGCCCATGTGGCCTGTACTGCATAGAAGTAGTTAAATCCGGTTTCGCCACCGGGATCGGGGGATGACGTGATCGCCAGAGGCAGACTCAGTTTGTCGTTCGGGTCGCCGCCATTGTTCAATTCGTCACCATCGGTATACGAATCACCGTCGGTATCGCTGGCGTTGGGGTTGGTCTGACTAAGGTATTCCTGAACATTAGTCAGACTGTCGCCGTCTGGATCACCTGATGCGTCATCGGTAAGCGGATCAAAACCGAAGCTAACTTCCCAGCCGTCAGGCATACCGTCAGAATCGGTGTCAGGTGATAACGGGTCTGATCCTTCTGCCAGCACCTCGGTCCGGTCCGAAAGACCATCACCATCGGAGTCGTCCGTCAGGTCTACCCAGGAGGGAAAGGTGGAACCCAGCGTGATAAAACCGGGTGCTTCAACGACCCCGGGCAATGTCTCCAGGTGTTTTTTTGCTGCCTCAAGATCGACGACACCTGCATATACCGCCGTTCGTATCCAGGATGGCATGGCAATGCCATTGATGATGCCGTCATCCGCAATGTCATCACGCATATCGTCGATATCACTCTGCTGGAGTCCGGCCGTCATAAGAGCGGTACAAAACAGCATCAGGTTTGCATTATCAACCGACCATGGCCCCGTACCATCGGTAATATCAAGATAGGCAAGCGCTTCCGGATTTTCCGTTTTAAGATCGAAAAGTGTACGTATTTCGTTGAATGCCGTGATGCGTGCGATGCTTACAGGCTGACCGGCACTCACCAGGTTACGGGTGCGCGCCAACGAAAAATGGGTAAACAGGTTTATGTATTGAATTTTTGTGGATGGCAAATTGATCCATCCTGTCAACGTGACTGGCTGCGCGCTGAGGATACCGTTCGATTCATCGAAGTAGTGGCCGGTAACTTCGGCCTCTGTTGCTCCGGACCAGGTGGCCCCTGCAGCAAACTGTCCGATTTCGGCTGTGGTGGTGATAGTTGTGCGCCCGGTTCGCTGACCGCTTGCATCGAGTTCGTATAGAACTACCTCACTGCCGGCCTGAAACGGCCCTTTCTGGGCATAAACAAATGAATAACCGGCGGGTGAATAACCGGCGGGTGATGATGTACTTTGCGTATCGCTGCCGCTACCGCTACCGCCACCGCCACAGCCGACGACAAACAGTGAAAGACAGGCGGCACAGAGGGTACCAGCACGCCAGGTTGGCAGTGTGACAAATTTTTCCAGGTTCCATGAGAAATCTCGAACAAAACTACAGGTCCGGGCTTTCCCAAAGAGGTATGGCCCCGCTCGCATACTGCGCCCCCTTCTATCTGACACAGACAATCATTTTTCCCTAAATTATTGTTTGGCCGATATTCAGCCGGCTTTTGATAACTACTGGTTACGCAAAAGCCTGTTTCAACCAACATGTATCGGCAGTTCCCGGGATAACCTTAAAAAACAGGCTTACTAAAGCTCTTTCCTGCCGGAACAAGCTGTGTTCCCGTTAAAAAAGGCAGCTATGATAAGGATATGCAGCGTAGCCGCCCTATTCAGACCTTGCTGGCTCTACTCGCCGGAATGCTCTTTCCCCTACCAGCGCTGGCCGAAGGGGAATTACTCCTGTTTCCGGAACTCCTGTTCGAGCATGAACAGGATAATTCGCTGGATGACGCCGAGCTGACACCCTCTCTGGACTTCTTCGGCACCGCCCGCCGGGGCCGTCTGCGGCTACTGGGCGAGGTGTTCGTATCTGACGACGAATTTGATGTTGAACGCCTGAAGCTGGGTTACGCCTTCTCGCCCGGGACGGTCGTCTGGGCCGGCCGGGTACACAATCCGCTGGGATACTGGATTTCCCAGTACCACCACGGCAATTACCTGCAAGCTTCGATCAGCCGCCCGGAAGTCGCCCGCTTTGAAGACGACGGGGGCTTGTTTCCAAACCATATAATTGGCGTCCTGCTTGACACCACGTACACCAGTGGAAATCACGCATTCGATTACTCGTTGCTGGCCGGGACAGGTCCCGAACTGCGCGCCGGAAACAATGCCGAACTGCATTTTGCCGGCCTGTCCAATGTAGGCGACGGCAAGCACAAGCTCAATATTACCGGCCGCTTTGCCTACCGCCCGGACAGTGCTTCCGACAACCAGTTTGGACTGTTCGCCAGCTACGTAAAAATACCTGTCACAAAAGCTATCTACGATACATTGAAATTGACAATCGCTGGCGTGTTTTCCAGCTGGCAGCTTGCGGATCTGACATTCACAGGAGCCTTGTACCTGGTTAAAGATGAGCTAAGCGACGGCGCAGTAAAGGATGACGGAGATTTTGCCAGTGGCTACGTACAGGCGGACTACCTGGCACTCGAGGTTTGGACGCCCTATGCCAGACTCGAACACAGCTATGGTGACAATAACGATCCTTACATCGAGTTAATGACCGATTTTGTCCCCAAACGTCAGGTGCTGGGGATGCGCTGGGACTTCACTCCCAGGCAAGCGTTGAAACTGGAGTATTCCCGGAATCATGCGCACAGCAAGACATTCGGTCAAACGTTCCTGAGTTGGAGCGCCGCATTCCCATGATCAGGCGCGGCCTCTTTTTTACCGGATTACTCCTGATGCTGATCGGGATGTCACTGCCTGCCGATGAACCGCACGAGGGCACACTGGTTCTGGTCAGTGTTGCTGATCTCGGCGATGGCCAGTTGACGCCTAATCAGCTGCGGCGGGCTTTTCTGGGTATTCCTGTATTGGTGAATGGCGAAAATATCAGGGCACTACGCAATACCAGCGACCCTCTACTGAACGAAATATTCCTGCAAAAAGTCGTTTATATGTCGGAACCCCGCTATAAACGACAGCTGGTATCACGGACATTTCGTACCGGCCAGATGCATCCGCCCGACTTTAAGGTGCAAGATGATCTTGTTCATGCGCTGAAATCAGTTCCCGGCGGTGTAAGTGTCATGTGGGAAAGGGATGCCAATAAAGACCCGGCCCTTCACGTTATCCAGGTACTCTGGAAAGGTCGGCCACGATGAAGAAATTTTTCTCGACACTCGCCGGCCGAATTGCCATTGCCGCGCTGTTTCTTTTCCTGGTCATGGTGCCTTTGCTGTTTGGTGGCGTACTGTACCTGGTGAAGAAGAATTACGAGAGCCAGTTTATCGACCATGTGCGCAACGATGCCTATCAACTGGCCTCCATCAGCCAGTGGGGCAGCGGCTTCGAAAGGCTGGGGAACGAACTTGAAGAGGCGCTGCTCAGCGGACATATCGCATTCTCCCGCATCGTGGACAGTAAGGGCTATCTTATAATCGCGGGCCGGCAGGTGCGTCAGGCGCCGTCTTTTGAAGAAGATTTCTTTTTCGGGCAAGCCGAAGACAGGTTTTACCAGATCGCTGTGCCCCTGTTCGACGCCTCGAGCGAGCGAATCGGCGAACTTCAGCTTGGCTATGACGAGACACCGACCCGCATGCAGACCAGGCAGACTTACAGAAGCGGTCATTACCTGATGCTGGGTTTTATTGCCGTGATATTTTTCATCACCATGTTACTCGGGCGCCAGTTCGCCAATCCGATGCACCAGTTGAGCGAGGCCTCGAGAAAAATAGCGCAGGGCGACTATGATGCGAGGCTGCAAGTCAGAACCAATATTTCCGAAATTAAAAACCTTGCCAAATCGCTGGACCACATGCGCAACGAACTGGTGCAAAAAAATAACGAAATGCAACACCTGGCCCAGCACGATCATCTGACCGGCCTGCCCAATCGCGTCCTGTTGCATAAACGCGTGGATGCTGCCTTGAAAGGGGCGCGCGGAGAAGACCACAGTATGGCATTTTTGTTGATCGATCTGGACCGTTTCAAGGAGGTCAACGATACACTTGGCCACCTGACCGGCGATGCGGTACTCAGGCTGGCTGCGGAGCGCATACATAGCTGCGTACGCGAAACCGATACGGCGGCGCGCCTGGGTGGCGACGAATTCGCGCTGTTGCTGCCGGCGACCAGTGGTGGCAGTGCGGAAGCTATTGCCCGACTGGTATCGGAACGATTGCAGGAGGATTTCAATGTGAAAGATCACCAGTTCAAACTGGGCGCCAGCATCGGCATCGCGCTCTATCCGGAGCACGGCGACAGTTACGAACGCATACTCCATTGTGCGGATATCGCCATGTATGCAGCCAAACGCAAGGGCGACGGTGCGGTGACCTGGTACCCCGAGCTGGAAACCATGAGTTAGTGTCTGACTTATGTATTCCCAGGCCGTTCTGGACAAGGCGGAGTCGTCAAGTATTACGCGTGGCTGGCCGATAGCCCCTGATGCAGTAGTCACAGAGACTCCAATATGTCATGGCTGAATTGGAACTACATACAGATCCCTGCAGGTCTGGCTTAAGCGAGGCCGGGCAACTGCAGCCCGGGCTGGTAAAACAGCGTATAGATGCGTTGCCGCCCTTTGATACGGCCCGGCGAATGGACGGGCTGTCCGCGCTGCTGGCGGATGCAAATCGGGCAGAGCTTTCAGTGGATGTCCAGCTGGCACTGCTTAAGCTGATCGATCCTGAAATACACGATATCATTTCCGGCTATCAGGAACAGGCACACCATTTCGCCTTTCCGCTATCGGCACAGCGTCATTCTCTCTATTTTGAACTGCAGACCTTGCTGGTTCACGCAACTTCGGCATACAAACGGCTGATTCTTGATCTGTTAAAGCAGAACAATGATGAGTCACAGCAAGCGCGGCTGCGTAATTCGATTATGCGATGTATCGACTATTTAACGCAGCAAGCACTGCAGGCCTATGCCGTTTATCAAGAGGCGCCTTCGTTTATTTGGCACGACCTTCATCATCTGTACGCTTATGCAGAAAAAAAACAGCTCGCCACAGATGTTATAGAACATTTATCCGATCTATCCATCAGCGGGGCGTATGCGAGAGCGCTGTTGCTCGCCATTGCCGATCCAGGCCACCTGCTGCAGGGCGAAATCTATCAGACCTATGAGAAGCTCAGAAAGTGGGGATTAGCAGTTCGTTTTGAGCATCCGCAGGAATTACCGCCCGGACCTTTGAGCGATCTGATAGTTGACCGCTATTTCTGCGACCTGGCAGGGTGCGAGCCGCCCGGGTTTGGCGTTGAGGGCATGTCGGCGCCTCCTGAAGACCCGCGCCTGCTCAATCTTAAAGAGGTGATCGGTATAATCGATAACCGGACGAAGAGCCTGGCACTTGAGTTTCGCCGTTCGCTGACACTGCACGCCGAACGGGATCTGCTGTTGCGCCTGCGGCATACCTGGAAGAAGCGAGCAGATCGAAAGGAGCCTAGAAAGGCGGAGCGCGGTACTACTGTAAAAGCCATAGTCAGCTTGTCCAGTTGTCACTATTTCTTTAGCGGCTATCTGCCCTTTGCACCGGAAAAAACAGAAGTCCATCTTCATGGCGATAATTTTCAACAACCCCGGACGCTCAGTCTGGTTTCTCCCGAATCCACACCCTGGCTGGACCCGGATACCGAAGCAAAGCTGGAAACCGGCGTTATCAAACCGCGAGCCTATAGCTTTGATGTAGAAAATAAAGAGAATGATATCTGGAAAAAATCATATCCGACGGCCAAATGCCAGGAAACAGAGATCGAGAAAAGTATGGAAGAAAGGATGCTTAAGACCCTATACGAATTCAGGCTGGTCAATACCAGCAGCGGAGGCGAAGGACTGGAAACGATGCCGGACTCAACGGTACAGCTGCGTGTCGGTGAATTGCTGGCATTGTTTCCTCAAGGGAGCGGGGAAAGCGGCGACCCCGTTATTAATATCGTTTGCTGGATTCACGCAGACCCTGATTTAAAATTACATATAGGCGTGCACCGTATCCAGGGGGCGCCTACACCACTGGCGGTTCGCGCGCTTGATGATCAGGCAATCTACAATGACTATGTTCGGGCTTTCCTGGTCGACGCCGACCAACATTCTTCGATCATCGTGCCTGCGGGCCAGTTTGAGTGCGGGACAATGCTTGTAGTCAATGATAGCGAGACCCTGAAACTCTGCAGGCTCGATAGCCTGCTGGAAAGTACGCGTGCATTCACACGATTCAAATTCAATCCGGTAAAACTGGACAAGCAGGCAGCAGACCGGATTGTGAGTTCGTTAAAAATGCTGCTTCAACGGGAAGAGAACTGAGTCTTTGAGGTTACGTCGCCAGCCCGCACTTCTCACCGCGGGGCGAGATGATCGCGCAGAGATTTGGATTCACAGTGGATTCAAAGATCAAGCGAGGGCTCGACAACTCTTGTTGATGAGATCCAGCGTCGGCGTGCCGGTGAACTGTACGCCCAGTCGGGCCGGCAGCGGAAAGATCGTCTGCGGTGGGCAGGCTTCAATACAGGCATTGCAACGCGTACAGGCAAGCAGAAACTCCAGCTCCACCAGCGCATACGGCGGACGTATCCAGTGCGCGGCGCAGCGTGCTACCTGGCTGTCCGCCTCCTGTACCAGCTTCTCGCCGGCCCTGCTCGCCACCTGGCGAAAGAATCCGCGTCGCGTAGTATCCATTACATCCTCATGATCATAGGTTGCGACAACAGCCACAGGTGAAACCCGGTTATCAGCACCACAAAGCCGAGCATCGGCGCCAGTCGCCAGCCACCGCGATGGCTCCCGGCCACCAGTAATGTACGTCCGCGGTGGCGCACTATCTGTACGGCGATCCAGAATCCGAACACCATCAGTCCGGCCTGCACGGCAAACAGCGTGTCCTGCGAGATCAGCATCTCGAAGTGACGTGCATGCTTTTCCATTACGCTGAGCGGTGCCATGTCGGTACCCAGCGGGTTGCGGAACACACTGTCGTCCGGTGGCCGAACCGGTAATGAAGGTGCTTCCCTTTATGAAGTTTCTTCGTGTTATCTTGAAACGTTTCATGCTGTTGACTCCTTGCTATTTCGACAGGGTGCGCAGGTAGACGATGATATCGTCGATTTCCTGACTGGAAAGATTTGCCAGACCGGCGGGACCCTGAAACCCGCGCATGCGGGTATTGGAACGACCGTTCTTGACAGTTGTGCGAATAAAACCGTCAGACACCTTGTGCAGAAAACCAGGCTTGCCAATCGCAGTACCGGTACCACCGGCTGCATACCCGTCGCCGGCCATACCGTGGCAGGTAGAGCAGATGTTGTCATACCACTGCTCGCCGAGCCTGGGAGCACCGTGGGCGTCGGGCTGCGCATCCACTTTGGCGGCGTGGTTAGGCAATTTCTCGTGGGATCGCAGATAAACAACGATAGCCTTTATAGAATCACGCCCGAGATGTGAGAATGGCGGCATCCCAGTCGTCATCCGGCGGCCGTTGCATGTCGGCATGACACTGGTAACAGGGGACCTTTTCCTCTTCGAGACGCACGTGTTCGATTTCCAGAAATTCCTCAGGGAGCTGGTGTGCAATCCCCTTGTGGCAATCGATGCAGGTCTTGCCTTCCATATTGGCGCGCCAGTGACGGTCTTCTTCCACCGGCACACCTCGCGGCACTTTCATGGACTCGAAATCGTGGCAATTGCGACACTCGCGTGAATCGGTACGCTTCATACCACCCCACACGTGCTGCGCCAACTCGTAGCGTTTGGCGACAAACTTCTCACGCGTATCTATCGAACCATGCATCCAGTGATACAACTCATTGGTGGCCGCAATTTTTCGCACCACCTTGTGAATCCAGTCGCGCGGCACGTGGCAGTCCGGGCAGGTTGCCCGCACGCCGGTGCGATTCCGGTAATGAATGGTCTTGCGATACTCCTTGTAAACACTACCGGCAGTACATTGCATGTCGTGAAACCAGCCCGGACTTCCGTCCTGGTGCCCTGAGACAGAACAGGATGTTAAAAGCCGCCAGAGACTACATTTTACCGGACCAGCTGCACTATCTTAGTGCGAATTTTTTGTTAGTTCACCAAAGCAGTGCATGGTCAGCACCCATTTTTCTGCTGGATGCGATGTACCCATTTGTTTTACTTGAATATTATCCAGCACTTTTAACAGGCTGGTTAATGGCTTACTAATTGCACGGGTAGTCATTTGTATGTGCATTAATCCTGGTGTGCAACAAACAATTTAACGAAACAACCCAGACAAGCGGCTGTCGTGCAACCAGGCATCGGTGCGGCATTCGACCAGGAGGGTGATGAATGAAACAGGTCACTGCAATTATTAAACCGCACAAACTCGAGGATGTACGTGAAGCGCTGTCCCAGGTCGGGATACAGGGTATTACGGCTTCCGAAGTCAAGGGGTTTGGACGACAGAAAGGCCATACGGAACTTTACCGGGGTGCGGAATACAAGGTGGAGTTTCTGCCCAAGGTCAAGCTTGATATTGCCATCGATGCCGACCAGCTCGACCAGGTCGTTGAAGCCATCATCAAAAGCGCCAAGACTGACAAGATCGGTGATGGAAAGATTTTTGTCACCAACCTGGAACAGGTGTTCCGTATACGTACTGGTGAAACTGGCAACGAGGCGTTGTAAACAGAATAATTAATAAGGTTTGCTCCATTCGGAGGAGAAAAATGTTGAATCAGAAAATATATAGCAGAGCAACAGCTGCACTGTGCTCTATGATGTTATTGGCTCTACCGGGCCTGGCACTGGCGGAAGACGCGCCGACACTCAGCGCCGGCGATACCGCCTGGATGCTGACCGCCACGGCGCTGGTGTTGTTTATGACCGTACCCGGGCTTTCGCTATTCTACGCCGGTATGGTGCGCAGCAAGAACGTGCTGTCGGTATTGATGCAGTGCTTCGCGATCACTGCCCTGATGACCATATTATGGGTGATCTATGGCTACAGCATCGCCTTCGGTGGTGAAGGCGCGGTATGGGGCGGCCTGTCCAAGGCCTTTCTCAAGGGTGTGGGTGTCGACTCGTTGAGCGGCACGATTCCCGAAACGGTATTCATGACCTTCCAGATGACCTTTGCCATCATCACCCCGGCACTGATCGTCGGCGCCTTTGCCGAGCGCATGAAATTTTCTGCCCTGCTGTGGTTCATGGCCGTCTGGCTGACGGTGGTCTATGCGCCGATCTGTCATTGGGTGTGGGGTGACGGCGGCTGGCTGGGTAACAAGGGTATTCTGGATTTTGCCGGGGGTACTGTCGTACACATTAATGCCGGTATCGCCGGTCTGGTCGCCTGTATCGTGCTGGGCAAACGCAAGGGATATCCGACCACGGCCATGCCGCCGCATAACCTCGGTTACACCCTTATCGGTGCTTCGATGTTATGGGTCGGCTGGTTCGGATTTAACGCCGGCAGTGAACTGGCCGCCGACGGCACAGCGGGCATGGCCATGGCTGTCACCCAGATAGCCACCGCTACCGCGGCTCTGGCCTGGATGTTCAGCGAATGGTTCCTGCACGGAAAACCCAGTGTGCTGGGTATTGCTTCCGGTGCAGTTGCCGGTCTGGTGGCAATTACCCCGGCCTCCGGCAGCGTCGGCCCGATGGGCGCGCTGGCGATTGGTGCCGCCGCCGGTGTCGGTTGTTTTTTCGCTGCCACCCGGCTAAAAAATGCGTTCGGTTATGACGATTCTCTGGATGTTTTCGGTGTCCACGCCATCGGCGGCATTATCGGCGCCCTCCTCACCGGTGTGTTCTGTGCCGAGAGCCTGGGCGGCTCCGGGTTTGGCGGCGAAATCACCAGCATCAGTGGCCAGGTGGGTGTACAGGTCATCGGTATACTGGCGACAGTGATTTACTCCGGTATTGCCAGCCTGGTGATCCTGAAGCTGATTGACGCTTTCATTGGGCTACGGGTCAGCGAAGAGCAGGAATCCGAGGGACTGGATCTCGCCCAGCACGACGAACGCGGCTACAACCTTTAACAAGGCGGCCAAGTACTAAGGGGACCTCTGATTAATTCGTCATTGCGAGCACCTCACCCCGCTGCGCGGTCACAAATCGGGGAAGAACAACCCCGTCGTTCCGGCGAAAGCCGGAATCCAGGCGGTTTAACCAGACTTCCTGGATT
>CAJXFW010000052.1 GCA_913053655.1 uncultured Thiogranum sp.
CCCGGACAACTGATTGGCGCGTCAGGATTAACCGCATTTTTCGTCTACCTCTATCTTGTCCTCCAACATAGAGCCACTGCGTTACACCCGTTCTGTGTCTGGAAGTTAAACTGATTCAGGAGGTAATCATGCTGGTATTAACACGCCGCGTAGGCGAATCAATTCTTATTTTTCCATCTGATGAACTGTCTCCCGGCACACTGGTTTCGGCATTGTTCGGGGATGGCCCGATCCAGGTGACGCTCACCCGTACCAATGGTAACCAGGCCCGTATTGGTATCGTTGCGCCAGCAGCGCTTACCATTGCACGCGAGGAGCTGGCCTAGGCCCGGTGCCGAAACTCGTTAGGGGATACCCCGGTCCAGCGGCGGAATGCGCGCGTGAAGTTGCTGGGCTCGGAGAATCCAAGCAGGTAAGTGATCTCACCGATGCGTCGGTGGCTGTCCTGTATATACTGGGCCGCCAGATCCTTGCGGGTTTCATCCAGCAGTCGTTTAAAACTGATGCCCTCAGCGTGCAACCTGCGTTGCAGGTTCCTGACGCTGAGATTGAGCGAGCTGGCAATATCTTTTTGCGTGGGCTGCCCGCCGGGTAATCGTTCAATCAACCGCGAACGTACCTGCATCGAAACGTTCTCTCTGTCAAAGCGTCCCAGGTAATCTATAACAACCTGGTCATTTGCACGCGCCAGTTCGGGATTGGCGCCCGGCAAAGATTCACGCAATGATGCTGGCTCAAAATAAAGAGCGTTTGATTCAGCCTCAAATTCAACAGGTGATCGGAACAATGATTCAAATCGATCGAAACAGGCCGGGCGCGGTCGATTCAGGGACAGGCGGACGGGATCAAAAACTTCACAGGTAGCCAATCGACACATGTTGACGAACACACCCACCGCAGCATCGATTGATGCATATTCAATGTCAACGGGCGAGCGGTGGATGGCCACGTTAAGCTGAACCGACGCCTCTGTTTCCTCCAGGGTAATATCGACAACGGTGGAAATCATTCGCTGGTATTTAACCAGCCGTTCCAGCGCATCAAACAGGGTATCACTGGACAACCACATAAAACCGAGTCCGTGCAGTGCCTGTGGCTTGAAATGTTCAGCGACGACAAGACCAAAGCAGGGGTCACCGGTTCTCTCTACGGCTAACCTCCACATGGTTTGCATTTTGACAGTGGGATAGCGAATATCAGGAGAGGTAAGGGTATCGGGATCCAGCCCGGCATCACGAAAGACATCCACGGCGCTAACGTCGTAAGCTCTTAATGCACACCCGATAAGCGATGCCGCAGCACCTATTGTTGTATCTTCTCCCGGCATTGCAAAAGCCTCCCGGCCCAGGCACCCCTTCCACTTGATACTAGTTGTGCCAGGCGTCTTCGTCCAGCAACACATCCACACCGGCCGCACACTCCAGACGGGCCACGGGCAGCGATTCACCCGCACGCCAGCGGGCGACCGCAGGCTGTTTGCCCGACCCGGTGACCAGTACCAGTATATTCTGCGTTTTAGCCAGCCCGGTGTAACTTAAACTGATCCGTTCAGGCGGCGGTTTAGGCGCACCGGTAACGCCGACCACCAGACGTCCGGAATCGTGTTTTTGACCCGGAAACAGGCTCGCTGTATGTCCGTCCTCGCCCATACCCAGCAACACAAGATCAAAGGGTACTGCTTCGCGAACAACATTCTCGTACATACTCGCACCCTGCTCCGGACCGGACTCGGCCGCAATCCAGTGAACCTGGTCGGGGGGTATCTGACCCTGCTTCAGCCAGGCTGCATGGATCATGCTGCTGTTACGATCGGCATGTCCCATGGGTAAACATCGCTCATCGCCCAGGTACAGGTGCCAGTTCGCCCAGTCGGCCTCACTGGAAGACAGTAGCTGATAAACTTTTTTGGGTGTGCTGCCGCCGGCCAGAACGATCCGGAACGCACCGTGGTCCTGTATAGATGCCAGTGCAAATTGCAGTATCTGCCGCGTTGCTTCCGCAGCCACTGAATCTGCGTCGGGGAGACGATTCCAGCGAACAGTTTGCGTCATGAATGGCGGTTCATTTTGAGTTTTCCAGGACTCTTTCCATTGCCAGCCCGATTCAGATTTTATGCTACGGGAATTGTACCTGTTAAAAACTGTGAGTTATAGATAAGGTAGCCCTCATGACAGAACTGAAATCCGGCACCGCGCTACGCGCTGCCACTGCGTGGTGTTGCCTGCTTCTATTGCTTCCACTGTCGGCGCAGGCCCTGGAGGTCACTGACGACACCGGCCAGCGCGTATACCTGGAAAAACCGGCACAACGTATTGTCAGCCTGGCACCCCATATTACCGAGTTATTGTTCGCGGCCGGCGCCGGCGACGCCGTAGTAGGTGCCGTAAGCTACAGCGACTACCCACCCGAGGCGGCCCGGCTGGCCAACGTTGGAAACTACGAACACCTTAACCTTGAAGCGATTGTCGAGCTGCAACCTGATCTGGTGGTGGCATGGAAGAGCGGGAATCCTGTTGCACAGATCGAACAGCTAAGCCGGCTTGGCCTGCCGGTTTTCTATAGCGAACCCCGCCGCCTGGAGGATATTGCCAACAATCTGAAACGACTGGGACGCCTCGCTGGCAGCGAGGATACTGCTAACGCAGCCGCAGCACGTTTCAGCGAACACACCCAACGACTGAAAGCACGCTACTCACGGGCAAAGCCGGTCAGGGTCTTTTATCAAATCTGGCACCGGCCGCTGATGACCATTAACGGCGAGCACCTGATCAGCCAGGTGATCAATCTTTGTGGCGGGCGCAATATTTTTTCCGACCTCGCGACGCTGGCACCCACTGTGGGGCTGGAGGCAGTACTGGCGGCCAACCCCGAAGTCATCATCGCCAGTGGTATGGCTGCGCAACAACCGCAGTGGCTGGATCAGTGGCGCAAGTGGCCACAGATAGCCGCAGTGAAAAACCGGCAGCTGTACATCATTCCACCCGACCTGATCCAGCGCCAGACACCACGCGTGCTGGAAGGCGCTGAACAGATGTGCAAACAGCTGGAACAGGCCCGCATGCACAGTCAACGGGGCAACGAATAAAACGCCATAACCGCATTAAGGAAGCTTGGATTAACTCGTTATCCGTCATTCCGGCGCAGGCCGGAATCCAGGAAATCTGCGTATTAGATTCCGGCCTGCGCCGGAATGACGACACATTAGAGTTTCCTTAGCTATTGCGTTTGCGCCGCCAGAGTATATCCGGCTTACCACTGGCATGGTTCAGGGTACGTGCCATAACAAACAGCAGATCAGACAACCGGTTAAGATAACGCAGACACACTGTATTGACGTCTTCCTTGCGCGCCAGGCTGACCACCCGGCGTTCTGCACGACGGCATACGGTGCGCGCCAGATGGCAAACGGCAGCGGCTGCACTGCCGCCGGGCAGAATAAATTCTTTCAACGGTTCGAGATCGGCATTCAGGTTATCCAGACACTGTTCAAGCCGCTCCACCAGTTTGTCAGTGACAACGTTGTGACCGGGTATACAGAGCTCGCCACCGATATCGAACAGATCGTGCCCGACCTCGATCAATTCTCCGGCGATAGTGTCGGGCAGTTCGTGACTGGACAGTAATCCAATAACACTGTTTAGCTCGTCAACTACTCCAATAGCTTCAACGCGCAGACTGTCCTTGTCAGTACGCGATCCATCACCCAGACCGGTCGTGCCCTTATCACCGGTACGGGTGTATATTTTTGTCAGCCGGTGCCCCATTTTATCCTCTTTGTCTCTCCCTGCTAGAGATTAACGTAACCCCGTTCCTCGTGGTCCGAAATATCCAGGCCCTGATTTTCAGCTTCCGAGCTGACACGTATTCCACCGGTAAGCATACCAACCACCTTCAGTATGACAAAAGTTGCAATCGCCGTATACGCAACTGTCGCAACAATACCGGTAAGCTGCACACCCACCTGCTGACTCATGCTGTCGATACCGTCCGCAAAGCCCTGTCCACTGAACAGGCCCAGCTCAGTCGATGCAAAAACACCGGCCAGCAGGGTCCCCAGCATTCCGCCGACACCGTGCACAGGAAATACGTCCAGCGAGTCATCGATCTTCCACACGCGTTTGATCAGCAACGTCGCATTGAAGCACACAATACCTGCGCTCACTCCAATCACCAGGGCACCGGCCGGGCCAACGAACCCGGACGCCGGGGTGATAGTGCCCAGTCCGGCGACCATGCCCGTTATAGCACCCAGTGCCGTCGGTTTGCCGTATTTAATCCACTCATAAAACATCCACGTCATGGCACCTGCCGCTGCCGATAAATGTGTTATCAGCATCGCCATTGCCGCATCGCCGTTGGCCGCCAGTGCACTGCCACCATTGAAGCCGAACCAGCCCACCCACAGCATGCCGGCACCGGCCACGCTCATGGTCATGTTGTGCGGCATCATGGGTGTTTCGGGGAATCCCTTGCGCGGACCGATAACCAACGCAGCCACCAGTGCCGACACGCCGGCGGTAATATGCACAACCGTACCCCCGGCGAAATCCAGCAGTCCCATGTTACCGAGCCACCCGCCTCCCCATACCCAGTGGGCGATCGGGGCATAGACCACCAGCAACCAGATCGCGCTGAATAGCAATACTGCGGAGAACTTCATACGCTCGGCAAAACCACCAATGATCAGCGCCGGTGTAATAATCGCGAAGGTCATCTGAAACAGTGCAAACAGGGACTCCGGCAAACCATCACGGAGCGTATCTTCCTGTATACCCGAGAACATGACCCTGGACAGGCCACCTAAATAATCAGAACCCTCTGCAAATGCGATGCTGTAGCCAACAACAAGCCAGAGGATGGATACGATTCCGGCGATCGCAAAACACTGTAGCAGAATGGACAAGACGTTTTTGGAACGCACCAGGCCACCGTAGAACATGGCCAGGCCTGGCAGCGTCATAAACAACACCAACACTGTCGAAGTCAGAATCCAGGACGTATCCGCCGGCTGCAGCCCGTCTCCCGCCATCGTCATCCCCGGCAACAACAACCCTGCTGCCAGCTGTAATAGTCTGCTCATATCTCTCCCCTTTTATTCGACCGGTCCGCGTACAACCCGGGAAAATTATTCTTAAGCCACCGAAACCGGGCATCCGACTGTTCTGATTTGGTGCATTGTCCATGGCGCCTGAGAGGCTATACCTTAATGATTTTCAGTCGTTTATCAAATCGTAACAGAGCGCTCGGCATGCTCTGCACAATAACGAACGAGACGACATTAAATCGGCACTGTTTTCGGGCACCAGTATCCGCCTGCTTAAGACTGGCACGGGTGATGCATTTGGTCTGGCAAGGGACAGATTTACGACGCAGGGAAGCGTCTTTCTGCCCGACTTTCAGCGAGCAGGGAGATTGAAGATGAACCACTCGGCACAAGGCGCCGATTCCAGAGGCACGATTACGCTACGCGTGGTTGACAGGCGCACAGTCCCCTACCTGTGCCGATCCGAACCGGGCACCACCAATGACAACCACCACTGTCTGCTCCACCTGGTGGAATTAACCAGCCCGAAGATCCGCTCCACCCGGGCGCGGCGCTTGCGTTTGAAAGACAATCTGTCCGGCGGCAGCGCAAACCGTAACGCCCGCATCCTGTCCAGAGATCTGCACTTCTGGGACTATCTGCAACAAATCAACCTGACAGCTTACGATGCCGAGATCGATGCCCGCCGGGCACGGCATTTTATTAACCGGGTATGTGCTGTCAGTGGTCGCCATAAACTGGATCATGACACGGGCGCAGCACAACGCTTTTTCAAGCTGATCGAAAGACCGTTCCTGGAGTGGTTACGGGCTGCAGACTAACCGAGTTCCTTCTTTGCGGCCTGCCAAGTACTGCTCCAGATCCCAGGGGCAGCCGCCGTCCGGGTCGCGCAAACGCGCCATAATCTGCAGCAGTTCAGCTAACCCCTCAGGTGTCTGTACAGGACGTGCGGAGTTCATGTCCCGGTTTGTCCCGGCAGCAGGGCGACGTGGATTTAATGCACCGATCCGGACATGGCGCTTATCACCTGGTCTTCGAGCTGAATGCGCTCGGCCAGGGTTTCGCCCAGATTTGACAGGTCTGTGTCCAGCAGGGCCAGCAGCTCCCGGCCTTCATGCAACAGATCAACATCCTGATATTTATCATTAAAGCGCAGAATAGAATCTGTGGTTTGTATTATTTGTGGATATATTTTGTCAGCCACATCGAGCACCGGGGAACGACGTTCCAGCTTGTCAGAAATATAGCGGTATAACTGGAAGTGAGCGCTCGCCGCATAGTCTATCAGCGCCTGGCAGAACTCCTGCAACGCCTCACTGGTCACTTCGTCCGCTTCAAAGGGTCGCTGACCGGCCAGCTCGGTATAAAGGGAAAGTGTTTCACTGCGCGTTTTGACCAGTGTCGTCAGTTTTTTCTGTGATCGCCCGCGCCGTTCCTGGGCTACATTGACTTCGCTTATCATGAATTGACTCCAATCACTGTGTTGTGATTATGCGTTTGGCGGGATTCTAGCAAATTGTTATTCCTTCCGAAGGACAAAGCGTCGATCCTTTGTCGCTTACTTGCCGCTCCACGTACTACCAGATATACAGGATACTGAATTGAAACATTTTTTCAACACTGGTTCAGTTCTTGCTTTCGTACTGATGGATACAGGACACAGGGGACCCAGGATGGGAATACCAAGCAATATCCGCGAGTATCTGGATGAACAGGACGTAGACTACGAAATACTGCTGCACCAGAGAACCTCCACCCTTTCACAGGCTGCTGACGCCTGTGAACTACCTATTCACCAACTGGCCAGGGCCGTTGTTCTGGTTGACGGTCAGGGCCTGTTAATGGCGGTTCTACCGGCAGATCACGTTCTTGACTTCGAGGCACTGTGCAATCTGCTGCAGCGTGACCTGGAACTGGTCCCCGGCAACCAGCTGAGCACGATATTTGACGATTGTGAACCGCGCTCCTATCCACCGCTGGCGCCCGTCTATGGCCTGGACGTTATTGTTGATGAATCGCTGGATGCTCTGGATGTAATCACTTTCGAACCCGGCATCCATACCACCCTGGTACAGATGTCGTGCGATGCCTTCCGTGGTCTGCTCGGTGGTGCGCTACACGGTAATTTTTCCCGCCCGGCCGCTGCCTTGCGCGCAGACTACAGCGATATCGATCACTCGCTGTCCCATGTCGTCAACCAGTTCACGCCGGCACGGGTCAAACGTGACATTGAGGAATTTCACGAACTGCCTGCCCTGCCGTCGACCGCTGCACAGATCCTGCGGCTGGCCGCAGACCCGCGTGCCAATGCACGGCAGCTGGCCGATATAATCGAACAGGACCCCGGTCTGTCCGCACAGGTTCTGCGCTACGCCAATTCATCCTTGTATGGGTATGCCGGCAGTATTAAAAACCTGCAAACCGCTATTGCACGTGTACTGGGTTTTGAATATGTGCTGAACCTCGCGCTCGGGTTTTCCATCGGCAAATCCCTGCGCGTGCCGCAGGACGGTCCGTTTGGCCTGAACGCGTTCTGGAAACATTCCGTTTACGCCGGTCGCCTGGTAGAGCTGCTGTCCCGGCAACTGCCGAACAAACTGCAATTGCCGCGCGGCACCGCCTATCTTGCCGGATTACTTCAAAATCTGGGCAGACTGGTGCTCGGCCATACCTTCCAGCCGGAATTTTTCATTCTCAACCGATTTGCCCAGGCCAACCCGGATATGCCGACCTGCGAACTGGAAAAACACGTTCTGGGCGTCACCCACGACCAGATCGGCGCCTGGCTGATGGAAGCGTGGGGCCTGCCAATGGAGCTGGTAGTAGCGGTTCGCCACCACCACGACGAGGATTACTGGGAGCAACACGCAACCTACTCCCAGCTGGTTCTGGTCGCCAACCGGGCACTGGCCCTGCACGGCCTTGGCGAAACGGACACACCGGGTCTGCCTGCCTTCAGCCTTGAAATGCTGGGCCTGGAGGAACAGCAGGTTATTGATATCGCAGGTCAATTATTTGATGACGTCAGTGATCTGGAAGACCTCGCCCGGCGCCTGGCGGCTTGACAAAACCACGCTGATCAGGTTTTAATACCCCGAGCTTTTACAGGCTTTACAGATCCTCCTGCGGTTCACGCGGGCGGTTAATTTTGGTTCCTTGCGATTTATACTTGACTAAAAGAGTCAAGTATTATTATCATTACACACTGGTTCTTGAATACAGGGACGCACACATTAGTGTTGCGCCTGGGAGTCAAATGAGGCGAATCATGAAATTATCAACGAAAGGTCGTCATGCCATCACAGCAATGATGGAATTGGCGTTACGTCATAGTACTGGCCCGGTCACGCTTGCGGACATTTCGGTCGAACAATCTATTTCTGTCTCCTACCTGGAACAGCTGTTCGCCCGTCTGCGCAATCATGGACTGGTTACCGGCATGCGTGGACCCGGTGGCGGGTATTGCCTGCGCCGCCCTGCAACCGAGATCACCGTTGCGGAAATTCTAAGTGCCGTCGACGATGCCATGCCGGCGCGCCGCGAACGCATACCCGGTGAAGAATGGCCGCAGAGTGTGATCATGTGGAATCAGCTGAGTGCACGTATCTATGATTACCTGAACGGCCTGACACTGGCTGAAGTCGTCAATCAAAACAGCGAAACGAACAGAAACGAAGCTGACGAAGCAGCCTTTGCTTCGGGTTTCCGGCAGTCGTCAGCTGCTTGAGTTGACTGACTTTTTTGCAACAGTTTCTGGAGAATAGATCATGTCATACAGTGACAAAGTATTGGATCATTACGAAAATCCACGCAATGTAGGCGTCTTTGAAAAGGGTGATACCAGCGTGGGAACAGGTATGGTTGGCGCACCTGCCTGTGGTGATGTCATGAGACTGCAAATCAAGGTTGGCGATAATGGTGTGATCGAGGACGCGCGGTTTAAAACCTACGGCTGCGGATCGGCGATCGCTTCCAGCTCACTGCTGACCGAGTGGGTCAAGGGCAAAACCCTGGACCAGGCCGGCGAAATCAAAAACAGCCAGATTGCGGAAGAGCTCGCATTGCCGCCCGTAAAAATACATTGTTCGGTGCTCGCTGAAGACGCCATCAAGGCGGCTATTTCTGACTTCAGGACGAAAAACTCACACAAAGAAGTGGCCTGAATCTCATAACGCGAACCCGCACCAAACCTGGATAGAGGGCTGCCGTTACCGGCAGCCCTTTTTTATCCCCGCTGGAAAAGGTTAGGATAACTTCATGGGTGAAGACATTCTCGAACTGTATCCCGACCCGGGCAGGAAACACCGTCTGCACGGCCTGTACCTGGATCAGTCGCCGGTGCCCGGGTCATCGTCTGACGGGCGACCGTTCATCTACAGCAATTTCATTTCCAGTCTGGATGGCCGGATTGCTTTGCCGGCACCCCACCGCAACAGTCATCGAGTGCCTCCCGCGATTGCCAACGCTCGCGACTGGCGTCTGTTTCAGGAGCTGGCGGCACAAGCGGACCTGCTGATCACCAGTGCCCGCTACTTCCGCCAGGTGTGTAACCAGGAAGCCCAGGCAGAATTACCCATCGGTTCAGCGCCGGAATTCGATGACCTGCGCGACTGGCGCAGTACGCAGGGATTGTCTCATCAGCCCGATATCGCGATTTTCAGTGCCAGCCTGGATATCCCGGTAGAGGCACTGAACCAGTACCGGGACCGCAGGATATTTCTGATTACCGGCGCGGCCGCAGATGCCGAAAAGCTGGCGGCCATTAAAGATGCATCGCCGGTACAGGTTCTGACCTGCGGAAATGGCATCCATGTCGATACCTCCACCCTCAGAGAAAAACTGGCGGAAAATGGCTACCAACGCGTTTATGCCATTGCCGGTCCCTCGGTTCTGCACGCGCTGGTCCAGGGTAAGGCACTGGACCGCCTGTATCACAGCACCGCCCATTGCCTGCTCGGAGGTGCTGCATTCGATACTTTTCTCGAGGGTACTGAACTGAGTCCTGTGGTTAATATGCCGTTGCAGGCCATGTACCTTGATACCCGGGCACCCGAAGGTGCCGGGCAGACACTGGCTATATACGACTTCAGCGAATGAAAAACAGGAAATCCATCTACATTGGCGAAGTGGTCGACCTGGGACTGGAAAGCGTCACGCTGCCCAACCAGCAGACCCTGCAACTGGAAGTGGTACGCCATCCGGGTGGAGCCGCTGTTGTGGCCCTGGATAACAATAACCAGGTCTGCCTGCTGCGCCAGTACCGGCATGCTGCGGGTGGCTGGTTATGGGAACTGCCGGCGGGCAAGATAGATTCGCCGGAGTCACCGCAACACACCGCACTACGCGAGCTGCAGGAGGAGGCGGGGCTGATTGCAAAGGACTGGCGGATGCTGGGAAGTTTTCTCAGCACGCCGGGATTCTGCGATGAGCGAATTTACCTCTACCTGGCCCGAAAGCTCACTGAAACCGGCACCGACCGCCATCCACACGAAGTTATTGAAGTCCACTGGATCGAATTTCAGCAGGCGCTCGAGTGGGTACATAAGGGCGAGATTGTAGACGGTAAAACCATGCTGGGATTATTAATGACCGAACGGGAGATAGCGTGAAATTCTGCAGTAGCTGTGGCGCCAGTGTGACGCTGCGCATACCGGATGGCGATAACCGCGAGCGCTATGTCTGCGATGAGTGCCATACCATCCACTATCAGAACCCCAATATTGTGGCCGGCTGCATTGCCGAATGGGAAGGTCGGATTTTGCTGTGCAAACGTGCGATTGAACCCCGCTACGGCTTGTGGACATTGCCCGCCGGATTCATGGAAAATGGTGAAACCGCAGAGCAGGCCGCGCTGCGCGAAACACATGAAGAAGCCGGTGCACGCATGGAAATAGCCGGGCTTTTCGGCATTTTCAGTATCCCGCATATAAGCCAGGTTTATCTTCTTTATCGAGGTAAATTATGTGACGGGATCTACACACCCGGAATGGAAAGCCTGCAGTGCAGGTTATTTGACGAGCAGGAGATCCCCTGGGAGAAGCTCGCTTTTCCGGTAATGACTGAAGCACTGGAACGCTACTACAGGCTTAAAAACGAGAGCAATGGATTCCCGCTGCAGCGCGGGGATATTATCAAACCCCGACCCGCAGATTGACGGACCCGGGCTAACCGGCATCAGGCCACCGCGAGTGCGCGCGGCTCCGCCGCTGTCTCCGGGCTGCCGCTGCCATACAACCAGCCACGCAGAGTACGCCGTTGTTCACCACTGATTGCGTCGAACACCACACCGGTCCCGCGCATCGAATAATGCACAACCACGGCGGGCAGACGAATCCCCGGCTTGCCACTACACCCTAAAATCTCAACTTCCAGGTAATCATTTTTGCGCCACACACAGGCACCGGTATCAATAAACATGCCACCCAGCCCGAGGTTTCGACAAACTGCGTTCTGTACCGGGAGCCCCTGCTTGTATAAAAGCAGCTGAAATTTGATGGGTTTGCGAACACTGCAACGGTGTTCCATGGCATCCTCTCCTGTAGTGGTTATTACGATCCTTCGTGGCCTTATCGTCCTCCAGGATCTTTACTTTAAACCCTTACGCTTGCTCGTCCATTGAACTCTATCGAAGTATAGACGTATTCTAGCATATTGCCGTATTCACGCGCCGGGTTCATTCAATCGAAAAACGGTATAAACAATATGGACCGCCCGCATTCGGCTCGGTTCCCGATTGAAGTAAAGGTCACCAACCGGGCACCGGCCCGCCGGGCCTCCCGGATCACTGTATGTGGCGCGCGGCGCCGCCAACCGATGCACTCCATGATAGTATGCACACGTGCTTACCCGCCTGAAGGGATCTTCACCATGAAAACCCTGTTTCAATCGCTCTTTTTTCTCAGCCTGCTCACCACGCCCTTGTTTGGCCAGGCCGCTACAGAGATTGCCGGCGTTGAAGTTGCTGGAAGTTACCAGCTGGGCGACAAGTCGCTGACACTGAACGGTGCCGGTATACGCAGTAAATTCTTTTTCAAAATATATATCGGCGCACTTTATGTGAGTAAAACCGGCAAAACCGCCGCGGAACTGATCGCTGCCCCTGGCCCGAAGAGCATGCAAATGACGATGCTCTACAAGGAGGTCGAGGCAAAAAAGATCACCAGCGGGTGGACAGAAGGATTCAGGGCCAACACCACAGATACGGAATTCGAAAAGCTCAAGGACCGTCTGCAGAAGTTCAACGCATTATTTCCTGCGCTACGCGCGGGTGACAGCGTGCATATGGACTACTCACCGGAAACAGGTACCGAACTCGGCATAAACGGCAAGCTGCTGGGGAATATCCCGGGTAAAGATTTTTTCAGCACGTTACTTAAAGTCTGGATTGGCAAGCATCCGGCGGACAAGACGCTCAAGGCGGGGCTTCTGGGGCACTAAACTTGCGCCTTATCTATATTTAGTGGCGTGGTCTTCGCATCCGCCACACCCCTCTGGGCTTGGCCAGATTAACCTTAAGATTCCGACCGGCAAATTCAACACCATCGGTAGCCACTATGGCTGACTCGACGTTGTCATCATCCATTTCCACAAACGCGAAACCGCGTGGTTTCCCGGTATCGCGATCATTGATTAACTTAACGGATTTAACATCGCCGTGTGCCGAAAACAGGTCACGCAACTGTTCATCTGTGGTTTCGAACGAAATATTTCCCACGTAGATTGATTTCATTGTTATGCCAAACCTCCTGTCTGCTCCTCCGATACCTGACCCTGACCAGGTTTGGTGATGACCGGAGCATTACGCTTTCCCTGCCTGATAACGAGTATCAAGGTAGTGGCTTTGTTTTGACACTTTTGAGTATAGCCCATGATTCCAGACAATAAAGCGCTAATTTTTGTTCCCCACAACCTGATCCCCGTTATACTGTCAGCAGTCAGCGTGGAGTAACGTTCATGGCGAGTGGTATTGATATGGGTTGGGTCTGGGCGATTGGTGTTGTTACTTTTGCCCTGGGTATCGCGTGTGGTGCTGCCTTCGCTTACCTGATGTCGGGAAACGGCCGACGCCGAACCACCGAGCTACAGGAAGAGCTGGGGCAGCTGCAACAGGAATTTAACAGCTACCGGGATCAGGTCGGTGAGCATTTCCGGAAAACCTCGGAGCTGGTTCAAACCATGACGGACAGCTACCGCAATGTTTACGAACATCTGGCCAGCGGTTCCGAGGTCCTGTGCCAGGATCCGGTCAGCACACCGCGTCTGGATTTTCCACAGCACACCGGACTCGATACAGAAACCGACACGCCGGCATCCGGTATCGATATGACAGACACTTTTTCAGACGCAGAAACCGGTAACGCCGAGGATACCCGAGTACCGAACCTGGACAAGCTGTACGCTGAAGACCGTCCTACTCACCATACACCGTCAGCGTAACCCGCCTGCGTTGGGCTGCCTGGCGATGTTTCCAGATCTGCGGCACCTGCGGGTCGGCGTTTTCGCACAGGATCAGCGAAGCGCTGGTATGGTGCAGAAATATCAGGCAAATCCCGGCTCGAATACGGGATTCCTCCAGCCGTTGAGTAATATCCCTGCTTATTGAGTAACTGCCCCGACCCTGTGTCGCTACCTGGAAGGATGATTGATAAAGCATTTAGCCGCCCCTTGTAAGCTGCATTCAGGTATAATTTCCGCCTTTTTACTCGCCGAGAATGTGTCGTGATCGAACGTCTGCGTAATATTGCCATAATCGCCCACGTCGACCATGGGAAAACCACCCTGGTCGACCAGCTGCTATCCCAGTCCGGTACGCTCGGAGAGCGTGCTGCTGCCCCCGAACGTGTCATGGATTCCAGTGATCTGGAACGCGAACGCGGCATCACGATTCTGTCCAAGAACACCGCGATCAAGTGGCAGGGCTACCGCATCAATATAGTGGACACGCCTGGACACGCAGATTTCGGCGGCGAGGTGGAACGCGTACTGTCCATGGTCGATTCGGTACTGTTGCTGGTCGATGCAGTGGAAGGCCCCATGCCACAGACCCGCTTTGTAACACAAAAGGCGCTGGAGCAAGGGCTATGTCCGATCGTTGTCATCAACAAGATTGACCGCCCGGGCGCACGTCCGGACTGGGTTCTCGACCAGACCTTTGACCTGTTCGACCGACTTGGCGCCAGCGACGAGCAGCTGGATTTCCCGGTGATATATGCGTCCGGTTTGCAGGGCTTTGCGGGTCTCGACGCACAGACCCATGACGGTGATATGACCCCGTTATTTCAACTTGTTGTTGACAAGGTACCGGCACCAGCCGTCGACACGGAAGGCCCTTTCCAGATGCAAATCAGTTCGCTCGACTACAGCAGCTATGTTGGCGTCATTGGTATCGGGCGAATCAATCGCGGCAAAATCAAGGCCAACTCTCCTGTCACTGTGCTGGACCCGGAAGGTAAGCGGCGTAATGCGCGCATGCTGCAAATATTCGGCTTTCTCGGCCTTGAACGTGTGGAAGTCTCCGAAGCCCGGGCTGGCGACATTATCGCCTTCACCGGTATTGAAGCGCTGGGCATCTCGGACACCTTGTGCGACCCGGGTCAAGTTGAGGCCCTGCCTCCGTTGGCTATTGACGAACCCACCGTCAGCATGACTTTCCAGGTCAACAATTCACCCTTTGCAGGACAGGAAGGCAAGTACGTCACCTCGCGCCAGATTCGCGATCGACTTGAACGCGAACTGGTGCATAACGTAGCCCTGCACGTCGAAGATACGGCTGACCCCGACAAATTCAAGGTATCGGGCCGCGGCGAACTGCACTTGTCGATCCTGATCGAAACCATGCGCCGCGAAGGCTACGAACTCGGCGTTTCACGCCCGGAAGTCATCCAGCGAGAGATCGATGGCAAGCTACAGGAACCCTTCGAGCAGCTCACCGTAGACGTCGAAGAACGCCACCAGGGCACAGTGATGGAAAAACTGGGAGAGCGCGGCGCCGACCTCAAGGATATGATCCCGGACGGCCAGGGCCGCGTGCGGCTGGACTTCGTCGTTCCTTCGCGCGCACTGATCGGTTTCCGTACCGAGTTTCTTACGGCAACCCAGGGCACCGGCCTGCTCTACCATGTGTTCGATCACTACGCACCGTTGAAAAAAGGCGATTTTGGCAAACGCGCCAACGGCGTGCTGATTTCCAATGGCAAAGGCAAGGTGCTCGGCTTTGCGCTGTTCAATCTGCAGGAACGGGGGCGTATGTTTGTCAGCCCGGGTGAAATCGTATACGAAGGTATGCTGGTCGGCATCCATTCGCGCAGCAACGATCTGGTGGTAAACCCGCTCAAGGCCAAGCAGCTGACCAATGTGCGTGCCTCGGGTACTGATGAAGCTATCCTGCTGACCCCGCCGATACGCATGACGCTGGAGCAGGCACTGGAATTCATCGACGATGACGAGCTGGTTGAGGTTACGCCGCAAAGTATCCGGCTGCGGAAAAAAATGTTGGCGGAGATTGAGCGTAAACGCGCCGCTCGCGCGAGCTAGTCTCCACGCCCTGAACACCCAATAAATTTGACGACTGGGTCACAGTTTTCATGTACCCGTCAGCATAAGCTGACACCCTTACCGGGACCCTGTAATGCAATGAATTCTGTTTCGATCCATAAAACCGGACTGCCGCTGATACTGTTCCTGACAATTCAGGCTGTATATTCAGTTGCTTACGCCAGCACACCCGCAGATAGCAAGCAACCGGAGAGAGCGTTCCGCACATCATACAATCCCGACGATAGCCTGGCCTATGACCAGTTTATTGCCCGGATACCTCTGGATTATGCCCCCACCGGGGCTGTCGCACTGGCCACCCTGAACCTTGCGCTGCATAAAGCCAAAAAACAGGCCGAAATCACCTTGTGCAAAGGACAGTGGACACCACATGGCTCGGTAGTATTCCAGCAGGGGCCTGCTATAAAGAGAAGCCCTCCACAGGGGATTCCATCCTGGCATTTCAACGCCTTCAGACAACCCTGGGAGCTTGCCTGCGGCACAACATCCCGCGCAGCGTTTTTCCTGGAGATGAGCCGCTATTTACCTGCCTGGATTAAAATCAGACCTGCGGGACAGCTTTTAGCTTTTCGTCAGGGTGAAACGGTGATGCTGGAACAGAGGGCTATTGCTATTAAATAGTCCGGTACCCGGAAGCCTGCCGGGTTTAGCTCGGCCAGCAAAGCATCACGCTTCACTGACTGTGGTAAAAACTCTTCATTTACAGCTCCCGCCGGTGAAATACGGCCATAGTCGCCGCCAGTGGAAGTGCCACCCATGTTGTCATGAGACCCAGTAACAGTGGCACGCCAAAACCGGAGCGGGCAGCGACACCAGCGATGCCGGCAACCTGTCCCACGCTTTCAAAAGCGGTCAGATTAAGCAGTCGGTAGGTATCTGACGGACTGACCAGCATCAAGGCAGAAAACAGCGTCTGGCCGATGCGCT
>CAJXFW010000053.1 GCA_913053655.1 uncultured Thiogranum sp.
ATGTCAAGACAGAAAACATCAACCAGGTGAAAGTGCTTATGACCCTGATGGATGGAAAAGTTACCTATGACGGCGAGGGTCCAGAGTGAAACCCGGAAGATAACGATACAGCGGAAAGGACAGCGGCAGAAAGTGCTGTGCATTGAAAACAGGTATTCCGCAAGAAGCGGGGCCGATGAGCATGAGAGGGAATCGACTGAAATGAGTCAAAAAATTCAAGTAGTAGCTACAGGCATGGCAGTGGTTTTCACGTTTGGTCTGTCAACCGCAATGGCGATTGAAGGTATCACCGGTGACGTGGCACCCGGGTCAGGCGGGTTTGTCGGTCTTGGTGTGGCTTATACACCGGACTACGAAGGATCTGATGAGTACGAAGCTTTCCCGATTCCTTTTGGGGCTTACCACTGGCAGAGTGGTCGCTACGTTGAACTGGGCGGGACTGCGGGTAGCGAGCAGGCGGTACGCTTGAAAGCGAACGTTATAGCCGACGATATGAGTAGCGCCTGGCAATTTGGTCCGCTGTTGCAGTACCGGTTGAAACGCGATGATGTGGAGAATACTCAGGTTGACAACATGAAGGAAGTCGATGGTGCGACGGAGGCAGGTGCTTTTGTCGGTTTCACGGCCGGCCTCTGGAGTGCCAACCTGAGTTTCGCCGGCGATGTCTCTGACGAACATGACGGATACCTGGTATATCTCGATGGTTCCTACAGTTTATTCGCAGATAATACAATGCATCTTTCGCTGGATACACATATCACTTATGCGGACTCCAATTACATGGAAACTTATTTCGGCGTAGATGTTAAAAATGTCGGTACCAGTGGGCTGTCAAATTATAAGGCCAGCAGTGGCATCAAGGACGCGGGATTGGCTTTGACCGGCAGTTACGCTTTCAGCAAAACGTGGGGCATCATCGGGAATGTGAGTTATACGCGGATGCTAAACGATGCAGAGGACAGCCCGCTGGTTAATGATGAGGGCACTGAAAACCAGTTGGGTGCTCTCGTCGCAGTAAGTTACGCATTCTAAAGATTGTATATTAATATAAAGATGCGCAACGAAATTTCGGCTTTCGTATTTATTTACGGCATCGGCTTTGTAAATGGGCAAGTGGTAGCTGCTCAGCCGGTGGAGCAACTTGATCAGCTGCAGCAGATTATCGAGCAGCAGCAACGCCAGCTCGAAGTGCAACGTCGGCAAATCCAGGTATTAGAGCGGAAAATGCACAGGCTTGAGCAAACCACTGAAACGCTGGAGCCTGCAGTAGCCGGCGCTCATCCGAAAACAGATCAAACCGATGCCGAAAAGGCGCCCGAGTTGATCAGACAAGCTACGCAACGGCTTGAAGAAAACGCCAGCCTTCCCAGCTACACAAAAGTCACGGTGAGGCCAGAACGTTATAAAATATCGATTGGTGCCAACCTTAACCGCCAGATCACCGTGGGTGCTGATGGCAACCAAACCAAAACTTATTTTACCGATAGTTCAAATATTCCTACCAATGTGTTCTTGAAGGGTAGCGCAAAAGTTAATCGTGACTTGACGCTGAGTACCCGGGTCGAGTATGCGCTACAGGATAATGCGGCTATCGCTGTAAGTCAGAAAAATGAGCGGGCCGGTTTCAGAACGAGTGGGCGTTTTTTCGAGGTGATAGCCGATAGCACATCTTGGGGAAAAGCTTCTTTCGGCAAGGGTTTTGCCTCGTCGTTCGGCATCATCGAGATCGATTTCTCCGGTACCTACTATGCCAATCTGCTCTCGGTCGGGAACAGCGCTGGCGGCCTCCTCTTCTACAGCGGTGACACTAATACATATACAAACTTCAGTGTGGGTAGCGCATTTCTCGATCAGGAGTCACTTTCACTCATTAACCGGGTGCGCTACGACTCTCCCTCGTGGAACGGGATACAGCTCTCGGGTACGACCGGTGAAGATCAGTACACAGACGGCGCTGTACGTTTTAAACAATCACTGGCTGGTTTCGATTTATCGTCCATCGTAACTTACCAGGATAACCCGAACGGGGCACTGAGCGACTGGCGTTTCGCTGGTGGAGCCGGCATCCTGCACCGATCAACGGGGTACAATCTGACTATCGGCGGCTCCCGGGCAAAAGCAAAAACGGACGGCCGCAAGTCTGAAGGCTTTATTGCCCGGGCAGGCAAACGCCACAACTGGTTCAATATCGGTGAGACGAAGACAACGGTCGACTACACTCGATCCGAAGACATCACGACACGAGGTGATGTAGCCACCTCTTACGGATTTTTCCTGGTTCAGGATATCGATAAATTTGGTTTGCAGCTCTACACGGGTTATCGAAAGTATAATCTCGACCGGGACGATATCAAACTTGACGATATCGACATTGTGACTTTCGGCATGGCGGTGAATTTCTCAGTTGATATCAGCCCGGATCCATAAGGGTCGGTGTACTCCGTAAATTCCGGTGCAACTCTTAGCGGGTTGCAGATTAAAAGGACGGAGGCTGTGGCAGCTGGTCGTTGATAAACTGTTACGGTCATTTTGTATCCATGATTTCAAGACTCCAGTTACAGGCGGAGTGTAGATCTTCCCTCGTCACGTCGCTATCCATATAGTGCTGTAATCGGGCTTTCGTCAGGTAATGCTGTCCGTGTGTTAATAGCAACGCTGGCCATTTTGACAGTTTCACGTTTAAACTCCACACCTGCATGGGAGCATCAGTACGAATTGATATAACGTCGCTTAAATGCTTCAAGGAGAAGTAGTGTGGCCTGGATATATCTGGTATTTGCCGGTTTGTTTGAAATCGGTTGGCCCGTCGGGTTAAAAATGGCGCAGCAGGACAGCACCCGGGTTTCAGGGCTTGTTATCGCTATCGGTTGTATGGCCGTTAGTGGGTATTTACTCTGGTTTGCTCAGAAAGAAATCCCTATAGGTACAGCCTATGCCATCTGGACCGGAATCGGGGCCGCGGGTACTTTCCTTGTCGGCATCATTTATTATGGAGACCCGGGCAGTATGGCAAGATACCTGGGCGTTGCATTAATTATCGGCGGCGTAGCAACTCTGAAGTATACACACCGATTCACGCCAATCAGGTGAAAGATGCCGGGAGGCATTAATTACAAAGAAACAGAGAAGTGGAGCGAGTTAAAAAATGTGGATTGATTACACAGCATACATCGGAGGGATATTTTTAATGATCTCTTTCTTGCCACAAATAATGCAGTCAATACGTCTAAAAGAGACGAGAGATATTGCGTGGGGTATGCTTCTGTGTAGTTTGTTCTCTGGTATTTTTTATGAAATTTATGCTATTGGGCTAGGCTTAAAACCAGTCGTAATAATGAATGGCGTTTTTGTCGTCATGGTAATCGTCCAAATATGCCTGAAGTATATTTATGACAAAAATGTCTGACGAGCGGATGCGATCCCATGTAAACTTGCGCATGACGAATTGTTGATTAATCTTTTCCGGAATGATGATGCCAAGACGTGTAATCCCTGCTTTGCTGGCAGTACTTTCCCTGGTATTGCTGACGGTAGGCAGCGCCTGGCTTCTTGTTGATGACGCGACACTGGTTACGTGGCTGGTCAAGCGTGTGGAGTCGGTTACTGGAACCCGTATCAGTTACCGTGATGGCGCCCATATTACACGGACACTATCGCCTGTTCTTAACTTCAATAGTCTGGTGGTTGATGACATCGAGGGGAGATTCCAGGTTGAAACCGATTCCCTGCTGATACAGGTCAACCTGCCTTATCTGCTGGTGGGGCGCGTGGATATTCCCCGGCTGCTGGTTGGTGATACCCGCGTTAACGTCAATCGAACCAGGCCCGAAAAAGAATCGAAGCCACCGGCAGCGATTGATTTATCTGCACTGCGCCTGAAACCCGTCCTGCACGATGTCCGGGTATCGGAAATATCACTGCTGATCGAGGGTGAAAAACTGCAATTACCCGCCAGTGAGATCAGAGAGCTCACCTTGCGGCTGGAAGCCGGCAAGGACAACCCGCAGCTTACCGCCCGGGTAGAGGTTGAAGGTGAGAAGCTCTCCATCAACGTGACGCTGCCGGAATTGCACAAGGCGCTGAAGCGCAAGCAGCTGTCGTTTTCGGTTGAAGTGAAAGGGGCAATTTCTGATTCGCTAGCCGTGGGGCAGATCGATTTCAGTCAGTCCGACGCTGTAGTTGAGGCAAACCTGCGCATTTTTTCGCCGGATTTGAAAAAACTGCCGACCCTCGTCGAGGGCCTGGAAATTCCCGGTGAACTGGCGGCCAGTGGCAAGCTTGCGGGCACGTTCAGCCAACTGGCACTCGATGATGTTTCCATCGTCTGGAACGGTCCCGGCCAGTCAACTGCAACGGTGAAGGGTCGTGTAGCCAGTGTGACCGATTTCTCGGGTATTGATCTTGATCTGGCCAGCCACCTTGACCAGGCAGACTGGCTACAACCGCTACTCCCTGATTCGATGGCGCCTGTGGTTACCGGCGAGCTGGCTGCCAGGTTGTCGGGTAACGCGTCAAAACTGGACTTGCGCGGCTTCAGTGTTAAAGCTACGACCAGGGATGATCTGGATCTGTCACTGACAGGTCAGCTTGCTATCGCAAACCTGTTTACGGCACCGGAACCTGAAAATATTGATCTTGATTTAAGGTTCAACGCACCCACCACGCATGCAGCACGCGCTCTGATGTTCGACCAAATACCGGAGCTCGGTGCAGTAACTGCGGCGGTCGAGGTTCGCTCAGCGCAAGGTGATCCGCGACTCGAAAACATAGTTATTCGGACAAAGGATGAAAAAGGTATTACTGCAAGCCTGAAGGGCAGTATCGCAAAGTTCCCGCTTGACGCGGACAAGTCCAATGCAGGCTATGCGCTGGATACCGTCATCCAGGCGGCACAGACGTCGCTCATCGCAGAACGCATTGGTCTGGACCTGCCTTTGAAGGGTCCTCTGGATCTGGCGTTCCGCATCGAGGGTGATACCGAAGCACTGCAACTCAACCAGGTCAAACTCTCCGCTGGCAGGGATGACAAGACACATATCGGCGCGAGGGGGCGCCTGGATTTTCGTGACTGGGACCAGCAAGACCCGTTGAACAGTCTTGACCTGGCGATCGAAATGAGGGGCCGGGATACCGGCTTCCTGAGAGCCTGGACAGAGCAAAACTTTCCCAGGATAGCGTACAGCGTGCGTGGCCGGTTGCACACAGTGGCAGGTCAGCACCGGTTTGATGATTATGTTCAGAATACACCCGCAGGAGAGTCGCTGATTATTTCAGAAAGGGGCAGGGTGGATAGTGTGGTCTTCTTTCCGAAATTTGATATGCAGGGTATTCATATCGATCTCAAGGCCCATACTGACGATGTTACAACGCTCAATACACTTTTCAGCCTGGATAGCAGGATTCCCGCTATCGGTCCTCTCGATCTGAGTCTGCGCTATACCGGTTCTGACGAAAAACTGTTTCTCAGTAATTTCTCACTAACTGCCGGTCAACAGGACATTGTGCTGGTGACTGGCCAGGGCCGCCTGGGATACATCAGCGCAGCAAAGAAGTGGCACCTGGAAGATACCGATGTTGCATTTACGGCCGGCTCGACCAGCAGTCAGACCTTCGCGGAGGCACTGGGATTCCGTATACCGCAACTGGGCGCTGTATCGGCAACCGCCAGTCTGAATGACAAGGACAAAACACTGGGTCTGAAGTCGATCCGGATCCTTGTCGGCAATAGTAGTGCACCGGTACTTACGGCTGATGGTTATATCGGTAATATTTATACGGCCAGCAAGGTACGGCTGGATATCAAACTGAATCTCGGTGGACGTGATTTCGCGGCTTTTGCTGATAAACAGGTGCTTCCCGACCTCAAGCCTGTAACCGGTAGCCTGGTAATATCAGACAGTAACGGAACACTGGGTATGGACTCGCTGCACGTGGAAAGTGCAACACCAGGATTGCTGAGTCTGAAGATAGACGGTAGCTATGACGATTTTGCAGACCCCGAGACACTGTTGCTCAGCAGCCACCTGAAAGCCCGGGACATGCAGTTGCTGGGTGTCCTGTTTGACCGGCAATGGGCGCGGGTGGGTCCGGTCGAATTTAATGCTGAAGTAAAGAGGGCTGGCAAGGAAGTAGCGCTGAATGCCGATCTGGCACTGGGCAAGGCCGGTGTCGATATGAAATTGCGCGGAGATTTTGATAGAACTCCTCTCTATATAAGCGGTGGAATCACCGCACAGGAAGTGTTTTTCAAAGATCCAGTCAACAAGGCTGCTGAGAAAAAAAAGGCGAAAAAAGACAAGAAAAAAAGCAAAAAGAAAGGGGATTCACCGGTTTTCTCACGTGAGCCGATCCCCTTTCACTGGCTTAAAAAGGTTGATCTGGACCTCACCGTTGATATCGACTCCTTTGACTATGAGGAGTGGGAGGCACAGTCCGCAAAGGCAGTTGTGGCATTGAAGTCCGGGCGCCTTGTTGTAAAACCGGCGACTCTCGTCTATACGAAAGGGACTATGGATCTGGAGCTGGAAGTTGACGCCGGGGATACGCCATCCCTGGCTCTGAAGGCTGTAGCTAACAACGTGAATCCCTGGCGGACGGGGGTGGAAAATGGAAGGCCTGAATACGAGCAATTTGTGAATGCGGACTACGATCTCGATCTGTCCCTGAGTGCCACCGGTAAAAGCGCACATGAACTGGCTTCCAGTGCAGAGGGTGGTATTTACCTGACGATACAGGATGGTTGGTTGCGCCGTTCGCTGGTCGATCTGCTGTTTGTCGATCTTGCCGGCTGGAGTATAAACCTTGTGAAGGGCAGCGAGTATGCACCAATCCACTGCGGGGTTGCGGACTACAGTATCAGGCAGGGCGTTATAAGCACCAATGCCTTTTTTATTGATGCAAAGAGCATTACGGTCACGGGTGAAGGGACCATTGACCTCGGCAAGGAGGCAGTCGATTATGTGTTCATCCCCAGAAAGAAAAGTCGCTTGATCCTGAAAGCCGAACCGGTAAAAATCAAAGGACCACTGAGCGATCCGTCGGTGAGCGCCATACCGGTGAAGTCAGCAGCATTGACTTTTGGTACGCTTATTTTTGCACCCTACGTTTTTGCGGGCATGGTAGCCGCCGATTATGCGTCCGACGCGATTCGGGATGACGATGATGGAAAGTCAGCCTGTGCGGAATATGAAGAAAAGCGAAGAAAGTAAGAGGGGACACTGCTCAGTTAATCACTTAGGCTCGGTATTTTGCTAAGTTATCCCATTCAAGCGCCTGCTCGTCGCAGTATTTCCAGCCACGCTTGCTGGACATGGATACGGCTGATTGGCCCATATTCAACCTCAAGCCGACTTCGATAGATGACAGATGTAATCTTTTGGTACCGTAATAGCAGATGACGGATTTTGCGGTCGATAGTGCATCGCGCCGGGCTTTTTCGGTAACACGTGCAGGATCAACAAGGAAAAATGCACAGACTGCAATAATCAGATTTTCCAAATCCCAACCCTCACGAATCAGTTGGGCCCGGTTTTCAATACGTAGTTGATCTTGCCTCAGCGCCTGTTCAACGAATTCGCTATCTCCGAGGATTCTTTCATCGCCAATTTTCCGTTCGTGTTCCTTGCGCGCCCGATCTATGTTCTGCCAGCCGCTGTAGCTGCGGATCAGTCCACCACCACCGTAGTCGATTCCGGTGGGTTTGCTTAAACCCTGTGCTATAAACTGCCGATAGCTACCTCTCGCCGGTATCGCCTGTTGTCCAAAACGTGCCAGCACGGCCTCGGTTTGCTGCCAATCCAGCAGATGAATTCCCATCAGCGTGGCGTGGCCTGTCCAGATGTATCGATCAAGCGCTGGAAGGCTCTCGACTATCTTTGCCCTGATCGGGTTAAGATGGATATAGCGAACGAGTTCCAGCAAGTACGCATCTTCATCACAAAGAATAGATTTGTAGCGATTCTGGAAAACGTAACCCACACGACCGTGACGTAGGTTGTATGTGGTGGCATAGCCGCCAAGCAGCTTGCGCATGAGATCCGCCAGGGGTGTTGTCCCTGCTCGCAGTAACAGGTGGTAATGATTGTTCATCATTGCCCAGGCAAGGCATTGAGTTCCAGTCTCTGACAGTCCGGCTTCAAGCCGGTCGACAAAATCCTGTTTGTCGGCGCTGGTCGCAAAAACACGACGCCGCTCCAAGCCCCGCCCCATGACGTGGTAACACCCTCCTGGTATATGAAGTCTGCCGATCCTTGGCATGCCCACAGTCTACAGTAAATCAGGGCATGGGGCTTAAGTGATTAAGTGAGCAGTGTCCCTTTTCTTTTATTCGACAACCTCGTCGATAACGATTTGGACGGTTTCCTTCTGCCCGGGTGTGATTGGGCTTCTGATACCCTGCAGGTCACCGCTTTGCGGCATGGCCTGACCGGACTTTGATATCCGTGCGCCGAGTGTGACCTGGGGAAAACGGGAAAGCACCATGGCCGGTGACATGGCCATGGAGTCGTCCAGCGTTACGCTGAGCGGCAGGTCGCTGACCTTCTTGCGGGCGATGGCCAGCGGCATGCGTGGGCCACTCACGGCGCGTGCGAAGATGAAGACCGTGTCATCGGGCGCTACTTTGCCAGCGAGTTTTGCGTCCAGCGTGACATTGACTTTGATGCTGCCTGTACTCGCATCGGGTTTTGCGCCGCTGGATATTTTGGCCGCTGCGGGTACTGTCTCGCTATTTCCGGCCATCCGGTCTTGTGCCATCTGTATCTGCTGTCTGATGGCGGCGGCATCTTCTTCATCGCCCCGGGGCAGCTGTTGGGCAACCTGCTGCCAGTTTTCGATAGCACCCGGGATATCTTCATGCTGGTATTTCCAGTGTCCCATCAGCCACAGGCCCTTGATACTGTCAGGCTGTTGTTGCAACGCCGTCCGTAACAGCTGTCCGACTTTGTCGCTGAACTTGCCGCCCCCGGCGGCAACCAGCATGTCGGCATAATCGATCAACAGGTCCGGGTTGTCACCGGCCAGTCGCCGCGCCTGTTCATAAGCTTCTGTTGCGTCCTGAAAGCGTTGCATTTTCGAATAGGCGCGCGCCAGCAATACCCAGCCTTCCAGGTTGTCGGGCTGTTCACTCAGGCGTTGTGCAAGCCTGGCGACGACTTCATCTATGTTGTGCTGTGCTGCAGCCTCGTTGCCGGTATTTGCCTGTCGTACTTGCCCGGTTTCAATTTTATTCACCAGGCTCCCTGCACCGAGCTGCTGATAAAGCACGATCGCCAGCAGTGGTATGAGCGGTACAAACAGAGCTATTGCCCAGCGCCCGCTTTGAGTGTTCTGCACGGCCGGTTCTTCATGCTTGTCCAGTTCGTCCAGCAGTTCACGTTCCAGGTCATGGCGTGCTGCGGCGTAAGCCTCCTGGTCAAGTTTGCCCGCGTCCAGGTCGGCTTGCAGCTCCGCCAGTTGTTCCTTGACGATGGCGGTGTTGAGCTGGTCGCGATCGATTGCGGAATGCTGTCGTTTGCGCAGCAGTGGCGGTACCGTAAAAGCCAGCGCGAGTAATGCCATGGCGATTGCCAATAGCCAGAAAGTAGTCATCTATGTCTTATTCCTTAGCCAAGGTGTAGGAGCGGGCTTGCCCGCGAATTGGCCTGGCCATGTCAAAATCGTTGTTCGCGGGCAAGCCCGCTCCTACGGGGAAATATTGTGCACAATGGTTCGATGTTAAGAGACTAAATACCATCCTGGGGGAGTACTAATCCCTGTCGGGCTTTTCAGTGCCGAGAATTTTTTGCAGGCGTTCCTGCTCTTCGGCAGAGAACCCGGATTCAGTTTGTCTGCTGCGCCGTCTTAGCGTGTGTATCAGCACCAGCAGACCAATCGCCAGCAATGCAAAAGGGCCGTACCAGAGTATATAGGTAGAGGGTTTCACCGGCGGGTTGTAGAGTACGAAATCGCCATAACGAGCGACCAGGTACTCGGTAACCTGGGCATCGCTTTTACCCTGGTCCATCAGTTCCCAAACTTCCCGACGCAGGTCGTGGGCCAGTCCGGCGTCCGAGTCGGCCAGCGATTGATTCTGGCAGACCAGACAGCGCAGTTCGGCAATCAGGTGTTTATAACGGTGTTCATCGACGTTACCGCTGAAGTCGAATACTTCCAGCCCCACAGCCATAGCACTGGCATAGCCGGCCAGTAATATCGCTAGGACCAGAAAGCGAAAATGTTTCATCCGTCGCTCTCCTGCAATTGTTTGAGCAACGGAAGTATGTCGCGTTTAATAGAATCATTAGTCAGTGGACCAATGTGCTTGAAGCGGATAATGCCCTGCTTATCGACCACAAAGGTTTCCGGTGTACCGTATACACCCCAGTCAATACCGGTACGGCCTTCGGCGTCAAAGGCATTGGCCAGGTAGGGATTCCCATACATCTGCAGCCAGCGTTTGGCATCGTCGCGCTTATCTTTGTAGTTCAGCCCGTAAATCGGTACGCCCTGTTTTGCCAGCTGCATCAGCAACGGGTGTTCCTGACGGCAGGCAACGCACCAGGTGGCCCATACGTTGAACAGTGTGACCTGTCCCTTGAAATCGGCGTTGCTGATCAGGGTTTCCGGTTGTTGCAACAAGGGTAACGAAAAGGCCGGCGCAGGTTTATCGATCAGCGGCGAGGGCAAATGCCTCGGGTCCAGGCTTAACCCTTTATACAGTAGCCCGGCGAGTGCAATGAACGCCACCAGTGGCGCCAGGTAACGTACGAAACGAGGCATCAGGCATGACCCTCCGCAGCGATGGCATCTGCGGGTGGTCGGGAACTGCGCAGTCTGGCCAGCACGCGCATCCGGTAGCGCGGGTCAGATGCGGCCAGCAGGCCACCGATGGCGATCAGGATGCCGCCCAGCCAGATCCAGCGCACAAACGGTTTGTAGTACAGGCGCAGCGCCCAGTCACCGTTATCGAGTGGTTCACCCAGTGAGACGTAGATATCGCGCATGAACCCGGCGTCGATACCGGCTTCCGTCATGGGTCGCGACTGGACCAGGTAGGTGCGCTTTTCCGGGTGCAGGACGGCGACTTCCTTGCCTTCCCTGAACACGCGTATGGTACCGCGCTGTGCATGGTAGTTGGGACCCTTGCGGTTGACCGTGCCGTCGAAACGGAACAGGTAATCATTCAGCTGGATTTCCTGCCCCGGACTCATGCGGACGTCTTTTTCCACATCGAACTGGGTAACAACGGTAACGCCGATTACAAAGACCGCAATGCCGATATGTGCGACCCACATGCCATAGTAGGAGCGTCCGCCGCGGCTGGCAATATCGGCCAGCAGTCCGCCAACACCGGACTTGTGTTTCAGGCGTTGTTGCAGGCTGATTAACAGCGTCGTCAACAGCCACACCGACAGCGCTACTGCCAGACCTGTGGACACGGACCCGTCAGACATCGGCAGCGCCACGACGATACCGGCTGCAACGCTGATCCCCAGCGCCAGGCGCAGACTGCGCAGCAGCGCCACCGGGTCCTGCTGTTTCCAGCGCGTTAGCGGTGCGGCACCCATCAGTACGATCAGTGGTGGTGTGAATATCACGAACATGCTGGTGAACCAGGGGAAGCCGACCGAAATCTTGCCCCACTGGAAGGCGTCATACAGTAGCGGCGCAAGCGTGCCGAGTAATACCAGTGCCGTGATGACGAGTAACAGCAGATTGTTGCCCAGCAGCATGCTTTCCCGTGACAGGTTGGCGAAACCACCACCGCGCGAAATACTCGGCGCACGCAGCGCATACAGGAACAGCGAGCCACCGATCACGATCAGCAGAAATATCAGTATGAACAGACCGCGCGTCGGATCCGAGGCAAACGAGTGCACCGAGGTCAGCACACCGGAGCGTACCAGGAAGGTGCCCAGCAGGCTGAGCGAAAACGCCAGCAGAGCCAGCAGCACCGTCCAGCGCTTGAAAGCGCCGCGCTTTTCGGTGACCGCCAGTGAATGTATCAGCGCCGTGCCGGCCAGCCAGGGCATGAACGAGGCATTTTCCACCGGGTCCCAGAACCACCAGCCACCCCAGCCTAGTTCGTAATAGGCCCACCAGCTGCCGAGCGTGATGCCAATAGTCAGGAACATCCAGGCGACCAGCGTCCAGGGGCGTGACCAGCGCGCCCAGGCGCTGTCCAGCTCGCCACCAATCAGTGCCGCAATGGCAAAACTGAACGCGACCGACATGCCGACATAGCCCATGTACAACATGGGCGGATGTACTGCGAGTCCGAAATCCTGTAACAGCGGGTTGAGGTCACCGCCCTGCACGGGTACCGGGAATAAACGTTCAAAGGGGTTCGATGTGAACAGCAGGAAGGACAGGAAGCCGATGCTGATCATGCCCATCACCGACAGTACGCGCGCCACCACTTCTTCCGGCAGGTCGCGTGTCAGCGATGCAACGGCAACCGTCCAGCCGGCAAGGATCAGCACCCAAAGCAGCAGGGATCCTTCGTGCGCCCCCCACACGGCCGAGATTTTATAGATAGTCGGCAACTCGGTATTACCGTGCTGTGCGACATACAGTACCGAGAAATCGTTTACCAGAAAGGCGTGTGTCAGTACGCTGAAGGACAGTAACAGGAACACAAACTGTCCCCACGCAACCGGCCGCGCCAGTGCCACCCAGCCAGGTGTGCGGTTAAGACTGCCGATCAGCGGGAAGATCGCCTGAATGATAGCCAGGCACAGCGCGAGTATCAGCGCGAATTGACCGAGTTCCGGGATCATGGCGTGGCAGCTTCCGTGGCAGGTGCTGTGGCCCCATCATGGGCTTTCTTAAGCGATGCGGCCACTTCCGGTGGCATATAGTTTTCATCGTGCTTGGCCAGTACTTCATCGGCAATAAAGGTGCCACCCGCGTTCAGCTGTCCGCGGGCAACAATACCCTGGCCTTCGCGGAACAGGTCGGGCAGGATGCCGGTATATTCTACGGCGACTGTTTTGACATTGTCGGTGACCTCGAAACGGGTCGTCAGTCCGTTAGGCAGTCGTTGCACACTGCCGACCGTGACCAGACCTCCGAGACGGAACGGATGGTCCGCGGGGGCCTCGCCGGCTATCACTTCGCTGGGGGCATAGAAGAACATCAGGTTCTGGTTGAAAGCGTTGAGTGCAAAGCCCACTGCAATGCTGACGCCGGTAACCATCAGGCCGATCAGAATCAGACGTTTTTTACGTACTGGATGCATGGTTAGTCTCCGCCCATAAACGTATGATTTCCCCGAATCCCGTCATCCCGGCGCAGGCCGGGATCCAGAGGTTTCAATGGCTTACTGGATTCCGGCCTGCGCCGGAATGACGGGAGTGCGGGTCTATGGGCAGACACTGGTTATGATCTCCCGGCCCGTTGCTCGCGCCGCGCCAGCTGTGACAGCAGCTTCTTTTTCAGCAGGATCGGCGACAGCACATTGGCCAGCAGTACCAGCAGCGCAAGACCGTACGACGTCCACACGTAGAAAGCGTATCCGCCCATGTGAAAAAATTCGTTCATTGCGATGCCCTGACCAGTTCCCGCACCCAGCCACTGTTACGTTCGCGCTGCAGAATTTCACAGCGTGCACGCATCAAGACCACCGTGGCATAAAAAAGTTTAAAGGCCACTGCCATCAGCAACAGTGGTATCAGCATATCGATAGTGATGGAAGGTGCACCGAACTTGGTGACAGTCGGCCCCTGGTGCAGGGTATTCCACCACTCCACCGAGTAGTGGATGATGGGTATGTTGACCACGCCAACCAGCGCCAGGATCGAAGTTGCACGTGCCGCTGCGCGTTTGTCCTCCACCGCGTTGTACAGTGCAATCACGCCCAGGTACAGGAACAGCAGGATCAGCTCCGACGTCAGGCGTGCGTCCCACACCCACCAGGCGCCCCACATCGGCTTGCCCCAGATCGATCCGGTGACCAGTGCCAGAAAGGTAAAGGAAGCCCCGATGTGGGCGCTGCTGATGGCTATCACCTCAGCCAGTTTGATATGCCAGATCAGGCCGATGGCTCCGGCGCCCGCCATCACTATATAGATAAACATCGACATCCAGGCCGCGGGTACGTGCACAAACATGATGCGGTAGCTGTCGCCCTGCTGATAGTCGGTGGGCGCCAGCACCAGGCCATCGTACAGACCCACGAGCAGGAAACCCAGACACGCCACACCCAGCCAGGGGATCAGTTTTCCCGCGAACTGGTAAAAATATTTTGGCGAAGCCATTCGGTGAAAGAATTTAAGCATGTTCTAGCTCAGACTGATTCGCAGGGCCGCTGCCGTGGCAACGGGTGACAGGCTGACCGCCAGTAACAGCAATGCGGTCAACATCGACAAATGGGCATCGATGGGTAAGCCGGCACCGCTGGTCGCCACCGCGTTGGCAGCGAAAATCAGCACCGGAATATAGAGTGGCAGCACCAGCAAAGACAGAATCATACCACCCTTGCGCAGGCCGACGGTCAATGCCACACCGATGGTTCCGATCAGGCTCAGCACCGGGGTACCCAGCGCCAGGGTGATCAGCAAGGTTGTTATGGCGTCACCCGGCAGGTCCAGCAGCACGCCCAGCAATGGCGCCACGATCAGCAGTGGTAGCCCGGTGATCAGCCAGTGCGCAAAAACCTTGGCGATCATGAGGATCGACAGCGGGTGCGGGCTCAGCAGTAACTGTTCCAGCGAACCGTCGTCAAAATCCGAGCGGAAAATAGTCTCCAGCGATAGCAGGGCAGCGAGCAGGGCGGCCACCCAGATAATGCCCGGACCGACTTCCCGCAGCAGGGCCGGGTCGGCACCGATGCCGAGTGGAAACAGGGCCGTGACCAGGATGAAAAACAGCAACGGGTTTATCATCTCCGAACGGCGTCGATAGGCCAGCGTCAGGTCGCGCCTGAGCAGGATCAGAAAGGCCTGGCTGAGCGTTGCAGTGTTCATGCGGAGCGTTCGGACAGATTGATGCGTTGGATGTCAGCGTTGCCCAGATTGACCGGGTGGTGCGAAGTAACCGCCAGCATACCACCGTTTGCCAGGTGATTCGTGACCATGTCCTCAACCATGGCAATTCCATGGGTATCCAGTGAAGTAAAGGGTTCATCCAGAATCCACAGTGTTGATCGGGTAACCAGCAACCTTGCCAGGGCCAGACGCCGTTTCTGACCCGCCGACAGGTTGATGGCCTGGAGGTCTTCGTATCCCCCCAGTTCCATCTGCTCCAGAGCCAGGCTCAGGCTGATATCCGACGATGATCCAAGGCTTCTGGCGAAGATCAGGTTTTCCTCCGCCGTCAGGTCGAGCTTGATGCCATCTTTGTGGCCGACATAGGCGGTACAGGCGTTGTAACCGGTGATCAGCCGGTAAATATCGCCCCCGTTCCAGGTGATCGACCCGGTATCGGGCATACGGATACCGCACAGGATACGCAGCAGCGAGGTTTTGCCGCTGCCGTTGCGACCCTCGATCAGTAGCACCTGGGCAGCACCAAGCGTGAACGACAGGTCGCTGAACAGCTCCCGGTCGTCACGGATACAGCTCAGTTCGCGCGCTTCAAGGGTTGCAAGCGGATAGCTATCTGTCATAGCTGCCGGGGTTCGTGTGTAATCTGTAAAGTTCATGGGGTATTATCAGGTTAGATCAAGTCTAACCGATGCACCGGCAGCGGTCGAACACGGATAAGCTGAACATTGACCTGAATCAGATTGAATGGGCGACAGCTATCACCTGAAGTTTGTGACAGCCGGCGCGGACGGTTTGCAGCTGGCAGATACACCACGTCCTGCCGGACTCCGACGGGCTCGAAAGCTGGCTGAAAAGAATAAGGGACACTGCTCAATTAATCACTTAAACCGAAAGGATTAAGGAGCACTGCTACGCTAAGTGACTAAATGAGCAGTGTCCCCGGCACCCCTAAGGAGCACTGCTACGCTAAGTGACTAAATGAGCAGTGTCCCCGGCACCCCGGCACCATTTATCGCGTTGGTCAAAAGTTCCGCGTAATCACTTTTTGATAACAACAGGGGATTCCCGCCGGCGGAGGGATCGTGAGTTGCCATTTCAGCGATTGCCGGTATCCGGCCGGTATCGATCCCGACAAATTTCAGGTCATGCGGAATGCCGAGTTGATGTCTTAGTTCAACGATGAAAGTCAATACGGAATCGACTCCCGTCGGTGCCGGCTCCAGCTCCAGGAGACGCGCGAGATGTTGCATTTTATTTTCTATCGCAACGCGATTATGCAAAACGACATAGGGCATCAGGATCGCATTTAACAAACCATGGTGCACATCGTATAAA
>CAJXFW010000054.1 GCA_913053655.1 uncultured Thiogranum sp.
CTCAATAACATCACGAAACACTTCTTCCATATCTGGTGTAGCCAATGCCCCGAACGGTGAGGCCACCCAGTTTTCACTTCTAAACCCAGCGTGTTTTTCAGCCTCTTCACGCAGTGCATTTAACAGCGCCTGTTTTTGCTCTACCGAAAATGACGTTACATCGCCATATAAGACAACGCCGTGTGGATCGCGCGTGACGATAATATCACGATCCTTCGCACACACCGTCACAAACCATGCAAACAGACCGCGCAAGGGTGTTACAACACCACCATCTGCCGCTGTCATTAATGACATCACCCTGCCTGTTGGAAAACCCTTTTTTTCAACAAGTTCTGCTAAATATTCACCCGCCAGAAATTCTGCGACACTGCGATGGATCGGCTCTCTTTGTTCATCGGATTTCCCTTTCCTGAATAAATTGGTTTTGAATGACACTCCAAGCTGGCTGATATCACCATCAAACACTTTCCGGAAAAATGGGTGCTGCTCATCTTCGCCGCCCAGCGATAGAGAGTAACCCTCCGCCCCACTGATTAACTGGTGCGCGAATAACATACCTGCTGCATGGAGTATTTTATCTACCGACTCATATTTTTGCTTGCTGGCTTGCTGATGCTCTCGGTTATGTTCCAACACCATCTCACGACAAGCCAGAGCAAAGGCCTGCTCACGGGTATCAGGCCATTCCCCACCAGACACTGCTTTGACCATGAGAATCAGGATCTGGGGGTTACCCAGGAGGGCCATAAAGCCCTGGCGGTCAGCCCAGTCAAGAAATTTCTGCACATCGGTTGATGGCGATTCATTCCGAACTATTTCTCGAATATCTTTTCCATCGAGCGGTTCCAGATACAGGCTCGCAATTACACCCTCCGGCGCCACTTTCCCCAGATCCTCTCTGTCTCCTGAGCCCAGCCAGTCCGCTTCCCGACAGGAGATTCTGAAAGAAGGACAACCAAGCTTTTTTAACTGTTTACGCACCGCATCCAGCGGTACAAGCCCATTAACTGATCCAGCTCGAACTTCATCCAACCCATCGATAAAAAGTGTTTTATTCGCCCATGAATCGTCAACATCAAAAGCGATAAATTCTCTTGCTTTGATATACAAACAGCCTGGTTGTTGCTGCGCTTCTTTTTCAAAGCATGCTGTCTTCCCGGCCCCTGGATCCCCGAGAAGCACATAAGCCCCTCTATCCCTGAACTCTGATAATGCCCTTCCATCCATGGGTTGCTGAAGACCATCAGCCATATTTTGGCCGTACACTACCTCTTTACAGGTTCTCGGCGCGTAAAATTGACTCTTATTGCTCATCACTCAAGCCAGTGTGTTGCCGGGTAACTCAGAAACTCTTGCAAGGAAACGCCATCAGCACCTATTAGTAACGTCCTGGCATTGCTGTATTCACCAAGAAAGCTTTCAAACCCCTTAATCGTGCCACGGGTTTTACCACTCTTGACCTCAATTGCTAAAAGTCTATTCCCGTCATGGAGTACAAAATCAACTTCAACGCCACCCTCTCGCCAATAGCGCACATGACAGTTCGGTTGTGCGGTATTCATTAAATGTGCGCCTACTGTCGATTCGACCAAGCGCCCCCAGAAGGTGCGGTCTGCCCTGGCCTGATCAAATGAGTATCCGGAAAAGCATGACATTAATGCCGTATTCATCACATTCAGCTTTGGCCTGGAAGCGCGGCGACGTCTTTTATTTGCCGAATAGGCTTGCAGCCCGGTGACTAAACCCGCCTTGGAGAGCAAATCAACATAATGGGCCAATGTTGTTGTATTGCCCGCATCATTCAACTGACCAAGCATTTTCGTATAAGCAAAAATCTGACCCGAATATTCACAACCTAATTCAAAAGCACTTTTTAACAGAGCAGGCTTATTGACCCGGGTCATCATCAGGATATCTTTATCGATATTTGGCGCTATCAGGCCATAGCGAATGTAATCCAGCCACCGAGGTTCATCTCTGATTAAAGAGGCCCCTCCCGGATAACCGCCGTAGTAGATATATTCTTCGAGATCGAAATCAAAGGCCTCATTCATTTCAAGATAAGACCAGTGCATATTGGTGAGTAATTCATATCGGCCAAGAAGACTTTCTGACAGACCTTGCTGCATAAGCAATGGAGAGGAGCCCAACAGGACTACGTGAAGGTTGGTATTATTTGCACGGTCTTCGTCCCACAACCCCTTCACTGCGTCCGACCATTGGGGGATTTTCTGGATTTCATCCAGAACCAGCACACAACCCTGCTCCAGGAACTCCTCGCCATTGGCAAGAGCGCGTGCCTTTTCCCATTGGTAGACCAGCCATTTGACATCCGGCTTGTCAGGGGCGGTCGTTATTTCCTCTGCCCCAACCGTATTCGCAACAAACTTGCCAGGACTATCTGGTTTATCTACTGCACAGAAATAAACAGCCTTTTCAGTGCTGTCGTACACCTCAGCACAAACTTGTTTCACCAATACCGTTTTCCCGGTCTGTCGTGGACCTCCAACAATCTGTATAAATCTGGGTGATTCATACAATCGCTGTTTTAACTGATTTGCCAAGTTTCTTTTGAATGGATGCATATCGGTACATTACGTTATTGAGTAAAATTACTCAATAACGTAATGTACCGATAAGTTGCACCTAAAATTATATTGGAATAATTTTATCTTTATGTATTATATAGTTTTTTAGATCTCAAAAAAAGGTGGGGGAATCATCTATCGGACACCCCTCAATCAAATGCAGGTAATCTGCTACCGAGTCAACGACAAACCGGGTAAATGTTCGGACCCTGGCAATATTGCGCAGATCGCTGTGAGTCAGGATCCACACATCGTACTTCGACTCAGCCTTCCCCGGGGGTACGCGTTGGAGTGAAGGTTCCGGGTCGCCGAGAATGCACGGGATCATTGCCAGCCCCATTCCTGCCTTGGCCGCCTCCATTTGTATCATGGATTCATTGAGCTGATGCCACACTCTTGCGGCGGGGTAGTCACTATCCAGAACCCACTGAGGTCTAGCGATACCCTCGTCCCAACCGATCCAGCTAATGGATTCAGTGTCCGACAGGTCGTGGCTGGCTAAATAGTCTTGAGAGGCGTACACCGCAGTTGAATAGCGCGCAATCTTCCTTCCAACCAATTGTTGTGGCGGTTCATTGGTGATACGTATAGCGACATCTGCTTCACGTTTTGCCAGGTCAAGGGTCTCGTATGACGTCACGATTTCAAGTTCAATACCCGGGTAACGAGTGGCGAAATCGCTAAACATGGGCATTAACCAGTTGCTAACCAACATGCCTGGCACGGTGACACGCAATGCACCTCTTAACTCCGTATCTCTGCCCGCAATCCGACGGTCAATACCAGATACTTCGTCCTCGATGCGACGCACAGACTGCAGCATATCTTCGCCGGCACCCGTTAATACGTAGCCTGTGGCAAGTCGGTCAAATAATCGTACGCCGAGCGTCTTCTCAAAGCGGTTGATGCGACGAGATACTGTTGAGTGATTGATTTCAAGCGACTTTGCCGCTGCCCGGATCGAACCAAACTCGGCAACAGCCAGAAAATAGCGAAGGTTATCCCAGTCCATGCGGTGCGAATATGCACCAACCATTGGCATTCTTCAAGACTTCCGGTCGTAAAGTGCACCACCTATAGTCTGCCTCACACTGTTACCCGGGACTTGAAAACGATATGCGGGAAGTGAAATCGCGCTGGTTTTCAGTGGTCTTTAATTGGCAGGAGATATAACTTGAAAAATACAGCTTTAGAAAAAATACAGCCATACGATAAGGCTACCAGTGAATTTTGCTCTGCAGTCCTATCAGGCTTAAGGCGCACGCCGCGTGCAATTCCACCAAAGTACTTCTACGATGAGACAGGCTCGCACCTGTTCGATGCGATATGCAATTCACCAGAGTACTACCCGACCCGGACAGAGCTACAGATTCTGGGTTCAATTGCACCTGAGATTGCGGAAATTACCGGCCCCGGAGCCGTCATCATTGAACCAGGGTGCGGTAGCGCCGAGAAGGTTCGCATCCTGCTGGATCGGTTATCCCCCAGCGCCTACGTTGGCATGGATATTTCTGGAAAATATCTGAAAGGTGTTATCAATAAGTTATCCAAAGCATATCCCACCCTGACTGTTAAGGGTTTATGTAGCGATTTCATCCGTCCTGTCAATATCCTGGATATTCCCCTCGGAGACCGCCTTATCTTTTTTCCAGGCTCGACTATCGGCAATTTCGAGCCAACCGATGCCGTGAACTTTCTGAAGCAAATGGCAAGACTGGCACGATCAGGCGGTCGACTTCTCATTGGGGTCGATTTAAAAAAGGATCCTGCTGTTCTGAATGCTGCATACAATGATTCTGAAGGGTTCACTGCCGCGTTCAACATGAATTTGCTGGCGCGAATGAATAACGAGCTGGATGCCAATTTCCGGATAAGCCAGTTTAAACACTCCGCCTTTTACAACGAACAATCAGGCCGTGTTGAAATGCATCTGGTTAGCCAGTCCGAACAGGTTGTTCAGATCGATAATACACACTTCGGCTTCTCAAGAAACGACACCATCCATACGGAGAACTCCTACAAATACTCCATCAAGGAATTTCAGACTCTGGCTCGCCTGGGGGATTTCGAACCGGATAAGGTATGGACTGATCCTGATGATTTGTTCAGCCTGCATTTACTCAACGTAGCATGAGTCACTAAGTGAACAGTGTCCCTTCTATCCATTGTTAAGTGATTAAGTGAGCAGTGTCCCCTCCACTTCATTTCATCGCCAGGCTTTTAAGCATGCCATCAATACCGTGGGCACTGATCTCCTGTGCAAAGCTGGCGCGATAATTAATGATCAGGCTTATGCCCTCGATCTTTACGTCATAGATCTTCCAGGCGTTATTGATCTGCCTCAGACTGTAGTCAACGGCCAACGGTGCTTTACCACGTTCGGTGACACGGGTGCGTACTGTCGCACGGCGCTTGTCGGCTGACAGCTTTGATGGCAGGTATTCGATTTCCTGGTGGGCATACCCGACCAATGCGGTAGAGTAAACTTTCACCAGCAGTCTCCCGAACTCGTGGACAAACAGTGAACGTTGTTGCTGTGTGGCCTGCCGCCAGTTTTTGCCCAGGGCAAGACGTGACAGGGTTACAAAATCGATATGGGGCGCTATATGCCGGTGAATAACAAGAATGAGTTTTTGCGGGTCGTGGCGGATCCCGGGGGTCACATCCAGCTCCGTTAGCACCGCGTCGGTTGCACTTCTTATTACGTCGACAGGCCGCTCGTCACCGGCCAGCGCGGTGATCGGCCAAAGGAGCGCCGCAAGCACATAGGTGGATATTACCTTCACTGTCTTCTCCCGTTGTCAGCAACGCCGGATATACTAGTAGACCGGTCAGTTTAATAAAAATTCCAAAAAAATTACCCTTCGCCAGGCAAAACAATCAGTTTCAGTATCGCGGGTCCGAGCTGTTTCACGATGTCGGGATCATTGTGTGTTTTCGCCATCAGGCTAAGGCCTTCCAGGTAGGCCACCATGGCACAGGCAGTGGCCCGGCTATCCAGTTCGGGCAGGTCGCCGGCGGCTGCAGCCTCTTCAAGCACATCCCTGATGGGCACCTCTAGATCCCTGAATACGCGCTTCACCCGCTCGCGAATAACCTCGTCCCGGGTGCTCATTTCACCGGCAAGATTTCCGAACGGACACCCGGATACATGGCCGGTTTTAGCTTTCGCCTCTGAGTGAAGACGATACTGCATATCCAGCAAGCGCAGGATTCTTTGCACAGGCGGGATGTCCCGCACGAATACGTCGTTCAACAGCATGTCCCGAAACTGTATCCAGGATTCATCCAGCATGGCTACCGTGAGGTCTCTTTTAGAAGGAAAAAAATGGTAAAAGCTGCCCTTTTTGACCCCCGCCTCCCGGCAAATTTCCTGCACACCGACATCCTCGTAACTGCGCGCGTAGAACAGTTCCCGGGCGGTATCCAGCAGGCGTTGCTTGGTGTCGCGTACCTGTGTCATACGCGAACTATAGTTGACCGGTCGGTCTAGGTCAAGCTCAAAAACTACCCCGCAGCACGCTGTCGGGGTATCAGGTTGTGGAGCGCCGGCCTTCGGCGCGATTGTTGCGGCCAGCTGTCGCGGTCAGGAGACCGCTCCTACAGGTTTCGCCGTAGTCGGCGAGGAATTGAACCCAAAAGGGATTAACCCGGGCGTTCCCGTCAGGGCTTCAGATGCTCGCAGTTCTTCCTGGTACAATCGCCGTAGATAATCAGCGAATGATCGCGAATTTTAAAGCCGGCCTTTTTAGCGACTTTTTCCTGGCAGCGTTCGATGGTCTCTTCGACAAACTCGACCACCATGCCGCACTGGTTACAGACGATATGGTCGTGGTGATGACCCTCATTTAATTCGAACACCGAGTGCCCGCCTTCGAAGTGATGGCGGGTCACCAGGTCGGCTGCTTCGAACTGGGTAAGCACGCGATAAACCGTCGCCAGCCCGATTTCCTCTTCGGCTCCCAGCAGAACCTTATAGACATCCTCCGCACTCATGTGCCGGGTTTCGCTGGATTCAAGAATTTCCAGGATCTTCATCCTCGGCAGCGTGACCTTCAGGCCCAGTTTACGTAATTCGCCGGATTCCATTGTTTTACTTCCCGTTTAGCTGCCGTTTCAGTTATTATCCTGCCCGTTCACAGGGCAATCGAATGTACCTCTTGATGCGAAAGCTTCTCATCCTTATTACCATAAATGCAAGTATTTTCCTCACTGCCTGCGCAGAGGATCCAATCATCAACCGGCTACCTTTTGTGTACCGGATCGATGTCCAGCAGGGCAACGTCATCACCCAGGACATGGTCAACCAGTTGCGCATCGGCATGAACAAGCGACAGGCGCAGTTTGTACTGGGTGCACCGATGCTGAATGATCCGTTCCACGCAGATCGCTGGGATTATTTCTACGAGTACCAGCCGGGAAGTAACGGGAAAAGTCCAGCTACGCGCCAACGTGTCAGCCTGATATTTGAAGATGACCGGCTGACAGATATAACCGGAACCATGCTCCCGAATCCCAAACCCGGTGCGCTTCCACCCAGTCGCCAGGTCACCGTTGTTGTGCCACCGCAGGAACTCGAAAGTGTCGGCATACTGACCCTCATGTGGCGCTGGTTTGGATTTGGTGCCAGCCATGACAGCTAGTCCCGCGCTCAGATAACCCGGTCCACGCCATGGTCGGTGTGCCAGGCAGCACAATCGCGTTATCACGGACAATAATGACAATGAACCACGCAAAACAAACCATCCTTGTCGTTGACGATACACCCGAAAATATTGATGTCCTGAGCGGCGTGCTGCGACCGGGCTACAGGGTCAAGGCTGCGCTCAACGGGGAACGTGCACTCAAGATCGCGGCAGACGAGCCACGGCCGGATATTATCCTGCTGGATATCATGATGCCCGGCATGGACGGCTACGAAGTCTGTGAAAAACTCAAGGCTGATCCGGCCACCGCAAAAATTCCCGTCATCTTTATCACTGCCAAAACAGAGGTGGCCGATGAACAGCGTGGCTTTGAACTCGGTGCCGTAGACTACATCACCAAACCCATCAGCCCGCCGCTGGTACAGGCGCGCGTACGCACCCAGCTGGCCCTGTATGACCAGAACCGGGAGCTGGAGCGAAAAGTCCGCGAACGCACTGAAGAGTTGATCGAAACACGCATGGAGATCATCCGCCGCCTGGGTCGCGCTGCAGAATACAAGGATAACGAAACCGGCCTGCACGTTATTCGCATGAGCCACTACTCGCGTCTGATCGCCGAAGCATTGAACGGGGACGATGAGTGGGTAGACCTGGTATTCAGTGCAGCGCCGATGCACGACATCGGCAAGATCGGTATTCCGGGCTTCTGCAACGCTATCTGATTCTGCTGACAAACCTCTGTGGCCTGGCGTCACTGCTGCTTGGCGGTGTAGTGCTGCTGGGTTGGTACACACACAACACGTCCCTGATACAGGTCAACCCGGCCTTCGTCGCCATGCAGTACAACACCGCCCTCGGTTTTATGCTGAGTGGTGCCGGCCTGCTGGCGCTGGCCTGGAGAAGGCTGCGCGCTACACAGGTGTTCAGCGCTATTGTGCTGCTGATCGGCGTACTAACGCTGGTTGAATATATTTTCGGCGTCGATCTGCGCATCGATCAACTGTTCATGCGGCACTATATAGATGTCGGGGCATCCAACCCCGGACGTATGGCACCCAATACGGCATTGTGTTTCAGCCTCTCGGGTACAGCACTGTTGATCGGCGCTTTCTCGAAGCTCGGTGTGCGCAGTCTGGCCTGGGTTGCTACCCTGGGAGCCACGATCATCGGGCTCGGTATCGCTGCCTTTACCGGCTACTTTATCGGCGTGGAAAGTGCTTACGGCTGGGGACACCTGACCCGAATGGCGATCCACACCGCAGCGGGTTTTGTGGTGCTGGGCGGCGGCTTTATCTCGCTGGGACTCGCATTCGATCGCAAACAGCGGTCGAGCGAAAGACCGCCCGGCTGGCTACCGATACCGGTTGTTATTACCGGCATGACCTTCACCTTTGCCATGTGGCAGGCACTGCGAGCCAACGAACATCAACTGGTTGAAGATATGGGGTCGGCTGCGCAGAACTTTGCCGATGAAGGCTTCCTGCTGTTCGGTACTCTGGTCACACTGGCGCTGGCCTACCGGATCCGTGTCAGCAGTACACAGGATAAAGCGGAACATCACGCCATGTACGCACCCTGGGTGGTCATTGCACTGGGTGTCTTGCTGTCGTGCTCACTGTTCAGCCTGCTGCACGAAAACCACAAGGTCTCGGTACAAAGCGCTTTCGAATTCGCGGTTGCAAATCATAGTGATGCCATCCAGTTTGGCGTAGACAATTATCTCGAGTCCCTGTATCACATTCGCTCCGGTTTTAACGCCTCTTCTTTTGTCGACCGGGAAGAATTTCGTCTTCTGGTCGAACGAGACTTGCAACACTTTGCCGGCCTGACAGCCCTGGAATGGTTGCCACTGGTCAACGGTGATGAACGTCAACGCGTAGAGGCAACCGCGCGGGAACAATTGGGCAGCGCGTTTTTGTTCGCCGACAAGGACAGCCAGGGGGGTATGCAGCCCGCGTCTGAACGGGATCGCTATTTTCCGGTCCTGTACGCGGAGCCGCTTGAACTGAACCGGCCGATACTCGGCTATGATCCTGGCGGCAATCCTGATCGCCTGAATGTACTGCTGCGTGCTGCACGGGAAAACCGACCCATTGCCTCCGGCCGCTTCATTCTGATCCAGTCCGGACAGGATATTTACGGTACAGCAGTCGCATTGCCGATTTACAGGCAGGCGGCACGGCTGGAAACCGAACAACAGCGCATGGCGGCTTTGCAGGGTTTTGCCGTCGCAGTTTTTGAAATTGGTCCGATGATAGAAACAATACTGCAACGCTACACCAGCCCGGCCGGGCTCGAGCTGATATTCGAGGACGCCAGGGCGGCCGGCAATAAAAAGTTCCTGTATCGCCACCTGACTCATACCGGCACCAGGCAGGACGAACACCCCGTGGCCGGTGCAGAGGAAAACTTCCGGCAGCTGGTCAGCGAAATCAACTTCGCCAACCGGCCGTGGATAATCACTGCATACGCAGCCGATCCCGGAATCTATCCAACCTGGAACCCTGGCAGTCTATGGGTACCGCTGGGTGCATTGGTGTTATCTCTCACTCTGGCATTCTACCTGCGGCGCGCGGCCCTGCGCGAGCGGGAACGCACGCACATGCTGACCTACCAGACCGCACTGCTGAATGCCATTCCAAATCCTATTTTCGTCAAAGACGTGAATACTGTGTTCACCGCTTGTAACACGGCCTACGAACAGGCGTTTGGCATCAGCCGGGCAGACTTTGTCGGCAAGACAGTGCTCGAACTGGACGGTATTCCAGCACCGGATCGGCAAGACTTTCAGCAGGCGGATATCAAACTGATCCGCGAGGGCGGATATCGCCAGGAGGAACGCACCTTGCCGTATGCCGATGGCACTGAACACGACTTGATGTACTGGCGTACAACGTTTGACATAGAAAAGGGAAAACCCGGGGGCATGATCGGTGGCCTGGTGGATGTTACCGAGCTGAAAACCCTGCAGGCGAAGCTGAAACAGGCCACGGAAATCGCGGAAAGCGCAAGTCGAGCCAAAAGTGATTTCCTGGCTAACATGAGCCACGAAATCCGCACCCCCATGAATGCCGTCATCGGTCTGTCCCACCTTGCCCTGAATACCGACCTGGATAACCGGCAGCGCGATTACCTGAACAAGATCTCGGGTTCGGCCAAGGCACTGCTCGGTATCATCAACGACATTCTCGACTTCTCGAAAATTGAGGCCGGCAAGCTGGATGTGGAAGTGGTCCCGTTTGACCTGCATAGCGAGGTACTGGAAAACCTGGCTAACATTATCAGCCTGAAGGCCGGGGAAAAAGGTACTGAGCTGATTTTCGACTTCGATAGCGACCTGCCTTTCGCGCTGGTCGGGGACCCACTGCGCCTCGGACAGGTACTGATCAATCTCATGAACAATGCGGTGAAATTTACCGATGGCGGAGATATCACTCTGAGTATCCGCGTACTTGAGTCGGACGATAGTGGCATCCTGCTACGCTTTGCGGTAAGCGATACCGGCATCGGCATGGATGAAGAACAACAGTCAAGGCTGTTCCGGTCCTTTTCACAAGCCGACACATCAACCACCCGCAAGTTTGGCGGTACCGGCCTGGGCCTGACCATATCCAAACGACTGGTGGAAATGATGGGCGGAGAAATCGGCGTTGAGTCCGAAGCCGGCAAAGGCTCTACCTTCTGGTTTACTTCACGCCTGGGACGCACAGACCCGTCCCGGTTAAAGACGGCAGCCAATATCAACGCCGAAGTCGGAAAACTCAAAGTGCTGGTTGTTGATGACAACCCGACGGCGCGCGTCATTCTCCGCCGCTATCTGGAAACATTCGACTTTTCTGTCGAAGAAACAGGCACCGGGACAGAGGCCATTCGCATGCTTGAGTCCGCTGACCCACCGTTTGACCTGGTGCTGTCAGACTGGAAAATGCCGGAGATGGATGGTATCGAGGTGGCACGGCAGATTGGTAGTAATGACAAGATCGGCAAGACACCCGCAGTGCTCATGGTGACCGCGTTCGACCGGGAAGCATTACTGCGGAACAAGGGTGATGCCCCCATCAAGGGGGTGTTGGTAAAACCGGTGTCCCCCTCCACGCTACTGGATGGCATCCTGGAAGCCTTCGGCAAAGGTGCCGCCAGACGTCACCACGGTGGAGCGGCACAGCTTCCGGCACACGTCGTCGGTGCACGTATCCTGCTGGTCGAGGACAATGAAATTAACCAACAGGTTGCACAGGAAATTCTCGAGGGTGCCGGCGCGCATATCACCATTGCCAACAATGGTAAGGAGGGTGTCGATACCCTGCTGGCGCAGCCTGATTACTTTGATGTCGTATTGATGGATATCCAGATGCCGGTCATGGATGGACATCAGGCGACGCGCGAAATTCGTGAAGATCCGCGTTTCAAAAAATTACCTGTGCTAGCCATGACCGCCAACGCCATGGTCAGTGACCAGGAAGAAGCCAGAGCCTCGGGCATGGATGACCACATTGCCAAGCCGATCGATGTGAAGGAAGAGTTGCAGGAAGCCGCCAGGCAACTGGAAGATGCGATAAAAAACGATGTGGGAGATATTGAAGCGCGGGTCGTGCTGTTACGTGACTCACTTTCACAGGTACTGGCTTCTCTCGACAAGCTGCACACCGGCGCACAACCGGCGGGTAACACAAAAGCAAACGAGTCCTTTGATCACGACACACTGAAACGCCTGCTGGGCAACCTGAAAGAACTGCTGGAAGATGACGACGCCGATGCGGTCAGCGTTCTGGATGAGATCAATGAACGGATACCGGGGGCTTACCGTAAATTCAACCTGGCCGGCCTTGAAAAACTGGTCGGCCAATATGATTTTGAAGAAGCGTTGACGGTTCTCGATGAAATCGAACAGGCCATCGGGTAGCGAGCCGGTGTTTCTGTATCGTCATGGCACGCCATCCCGTTGTCTCGAACCGCCAGACCCTTCACTGTGTTGTATGTCTCCACCTGTAACCATCACGGGTCAACAGTTTACCGGCCTCCTCCGGTCCCCAGCTGTACGCCGGGTAATTCGGAAAACCGCGTGGCGGCAGAGCTTTCCAGACATCGAGAATCGGTTGTACCAGTTCCCAGCACACCTCGATATAGTCAGCGCGTTTGAACAGCGTCGCATCTCCACGAAGACAATCGTAGATCAGCGTCTCGTAACCGCTGGCGGTAGTGGATTCATCAAAATAGTCTTCATAGTCGAAGTCCATACACACCCGTGACACGTTGAACGCAGTGCCGGGTACCTTGGCATTGAATTCCATGCTGATCCCCTCGTCAGGCTGTATACGCAGCACCAGCTGGTTGGGACTGATATCCTTGCGCCGATCCAGCGCATCACGAAACATCATATTAGGCGCATGCTTGTACTGGATAACAACTTCTGAATAGCGTCCGGGCATCCGCTTGCCGGTACGCAGGAAAAAAGGCACTCCGGCCCAGCGCCAGGAATCGATCATCAGCTTCAGGGCGACAAACGTTTCCGTGCGCGAATCATCAGCGATACCCGGCTCATCGATATAAGCGGGCACAGAATCACCATTGCCGGATACACCCTTCCCATACTGACCACGCACCGTATCGCTTAACACGCGCTCGGAATCAAAAGGCTGAATCGCCCTGAGCACTTTGATCTGTTCATCGCGAATAGCATCGGCTTCGAAGGAATTGGGCGGTTCCATGGCGACCACCGACAATACCGCCAGCAGATGATTGACGACCATATCACGCAGCGCACCTGCCTCCTCATAATAACTGGCACGATCTCCGATGCCCAGCGACTCGGCTACGGTAATCTGCACATTATTGATGTAACGGTGATTCCAGATCGGCTCGACCGTACCATTGCCAAAACGGTAGGCCATGATGTTCTGCACGGTCTCCTTGCCCAGGTAGTGATCGATGCGATAAATCTGATGCTCATCGAAACTCTGGTGCAGGGTCATATTCAACCCTCTGGCCGAGTCCAGATCCCGGCCAAAGGGTTTTTCAACAATAATGCGTCGCCAGCAATCGTCGCGCTCTTCCGCCAGCCCGACCTTGCCCAGCTCGCTGGCGATCACGCCAATAAAGCTGGGGGGTGTCGCCAGATAAAAAAGATAACTGCCCGGTGTGCCCTGCTCCTTATCCACCTCAAGCAGAAATTTCTTCAGGCGCTTATAACACTCCGCATCGCGAAAATCGCCCGGCATGTAGTAGGCTTTACCAATATGAGCATCCCAGAATGCCTGGTCAAACCCTTCACCAACAAAGGAGCTGATCTCCTGGCTCAGGGTTTGCCGATACGTCTCGCTGTCCATCTCTACGCGGTCAATACCCACCATGGCAATTTGTGAAGGCAGCAGTTTCTGTGACGACAGGTTGAGAAGCGCAGGAATCAGCTTGCGCTTGGTCAGGTCTCCCGCAGCGCCGAATATGACGATGACGGCCGGTGGCGCTGCCAGGGATTGCTCTGCCTGATTCATGATTGCCTACTCCGTTTTTTCCTCGGTTTTCCCGGTCGGGTATCCATTGGAGAATAGTACAGGATTCACACCACCAGAGTCAGCCTTGTCCGACACCGGCGCTAATTCATGCATGACGCGCTATACTTTAAGTGTCATGGGGAATACATCAAAAATAGAGGTGAACCAGGACATTGTTCACCAACTGGAGGCCCGTCTCGGGCGTTTATACGCGCGGCAACGGCTTGGCATTGAGGATGACATCGACACCCGCATCTTTGGACAGGGGATTAATTTTCTTCACATCGAAAACTGGTATTCACTGCAAACCGTCATCCGCAATACGCTCAAGCTGACAGGGCTGTACCGGCGAGGACACAGGAACACCACCCGCATCCAGGTACGGCACAACCGTGTCAGTTTGCCGGGGCTGCCACCCGGGTTCGACGGCTTCACTCTGCTGCACCTCAGTGATCTGCATGTGGATATGAATCCCGGTGCCATGCACCGGCTTATCGAGCTGTTGCATGAAATCGATTATGACGTGTGCGTCCTGACCGGCGACTACCGGGGCGAGACATTTGGGCCGATTGAAGAAACCCTTGAGGGCATGACGAGAGTACGTACCCATCTGAAGGGACCTGTCTACGGTGTGCTGGGGAATCACGATACTATACGTATGCTGCCCGGACTGGAAGATATGGGTATCCGCATGCTGATCAACGAATCCGTGACCATTCAACATAACAATGCTCACATCAACCTTGTCGGTATCGATGATGCCCATTATTTCCGTGTCGACAATATCGAGAAGGCTGCCTCCGAGATAAATTTTGATGAGTTCACGATCCTGTTGTCACACACGCCGGAGATCTATCGCCAGGCTGCACATGCCGATTTCGACCTGCTGCTGGCCGGGCACACCCACGGTGGCCAGATCTGCCTGCCCGGCGGTATCCCGATCACCCTCGAATCGGTTCTGCCCAGACATATGGGTTCCGGTGCCTGGAAATACCACGGCATGCACGGCTACACCTCGGTCGGCGTCGGATCGTCCGTGGTCGAGGTACGGTTTAACTGCCCACCCGAAATCACGCTGCACCACCTTCACCCGGTGGTTGAGCGTCAAAAAACCGGTATCCATCGAAAAAACACGTGAATTCATGCTACAATTCTAACCCCGTTTTCAATCACCCGGCCATGAGGGCTCAAACCGCCGTGTTACGTATTGCGGTAATGAACACCAAAGGCGGTTGTGGCAAGACTACGATCGCCACCAACCTTGCCAGCTACTGTGCATCGCAGGGCTACGCCACGGCGTTGCTGGATTACGACAGGCAGGCATCTTCCACGCGCTGGCTCAAGGCGCGCAACGGTGGGCGCGCCTTTATCCACGGGATTGCTGCTTTTGAGAAACCGCGCGGGGGGAGCACACGCGCCTGGCAGATGCAGATTCCCATCGGCACGCGCTACGTCATTACCGATACACCGGCAGGCTATTCAGAGTTCGATATCGAAGACCGTGTGGCCGAAGCCGATGTGATCCTTATTCCGGTTCTGCCCTCTGCAATTGATATGTGTTCCACAGCTGATTTCATTCATGACCTGCAGCTGATCTGCAAGGCTCGGACGCTTAACAAACGCCTGGCGATTGTTGCCAATCGGACACGCGCCCATACCAGGGCGGCCGATAATCTGGAGCACTTTTTACACGGTCTGGACATTCCTGTCATCGCCCGCATCCGTGACACCCAGCACTACGTCAGCGCCGTCGAGCAGGGCGCCGGAGTACATGAACTTCAGGAATATGATGCACAAAGGAATATGGCCACATGGCAGGAGCTGCTTGACTGGCTTGATGAAGCACAGGCGACCCCCAGGACAACGAAAGTCACTGACAACCCGATGTGGTTTTCCCGATCCGCTCCGCAATCTGCTGACTGAGTGCCGCCACGGCACGACTCATGGCACTGACAAATTCCTGGTAACCCGGACCTGCGGGGCTTTCATCAAAGCTAAAACGCTGTGCGGCGAACTCACATCCTTTAGCGCCGTCCAGCAGTCGCCAGACACCTTCAAGTTTGGCAGCACTTCCAACATCTCCATCAAAGCGAAAGACCTGAATCGTGACCTGGAAATCCGGGGTGTCTCTGCTCGACCAGGGATAAGGCAGGATACTGTCAGTATTCAAGCGACTCATCAGATCCTGCGCCAGTACCCGGCTCAGGTCGCGGTTCAGGTCACCACCCCAGCGATCAAATTCCGCCAGCTCGAGCCTGTTGGATTGGGGGCGCGTTACGATTTGCGGGCGATCAAAAATGTCGGGTATGGTGATTGGCCCCAGCCCCACGCTAAGGGGTCCGGCCGGTGTCGCACGGCTACTGACCGGTGTTCCTGGCTCTGCATTCAGAACGTAGAACTCGGCGGGCCGTGAAGCACCGCCGATGCTGCAACCCGTTTGAACCAGTAG
>CAJXFW010000055.1 GCA_913053655.1 uncultured Thiogranum sp.
GTTTGCCCAGTTGTTCCGTCTTGCCGGTGACATCCAGAATGTCGTCCTGGACCTGAAAGGCAAGGCCGATATATTTGCCGTAGTGATCCAGGGCTTGCTGCTGTTTTTCCTGCACACTGTCGGCACACAGCGTTCCGAGCAGTACCGATGCGCGTATCAGGGCACCGGTTTTATGGATGTGCATATCCTCCAGTTCGGCGATATCGAGCTGTTTGCCGACCGCCGCCAGGTCGAGGGACTGGCCGCCGACCATGCCGCGCGAACCGGACGCCAGTGCCAGTCGCTCAATCATGCGTAAACGTTGTTCAGCCGTAACCGGTCCCATTGGCTCGCGCGCCAGCAGGGCAAAGGCCAGCGTTTGCAGGGCGTCACCCGCGAGAATCGCTTCGGCCTGGCCAAATGCCTTGTGACACGTCGGCTTGCCACGCCGCAGATCATCGTTATCCATAGCCGGCAAATCATCGTGGATCAGCGAGTAGGCGTGAATGCACTCAACGGCACAGGCGGCAACATCCAGTGCCTGATCAGGCGCCCCCAGCGCACGCCCGGCCGCATATACCAGCAACGGGCGAATACGTTTGCCACCATCCAGCACGGCATAACGCATGGCTTTGTGCAGTTGTGCCGGGAGGGTGGTTTCGGCGGGCAGAAAATGCTGCAGCGCCGTTTCCAGACGCAGCTGGCACGGTTCCGCAAATTCACCCAGTTCAGGAGGGTTCAGCATTACTGTCAAATGGCTCCAGTGTATCCTGACCGTCTTTCTTCAACAGGATCTGAACCTTTTGCTCGGCGTCTTTCAGCGCCTGCTGGCAGGAACGCGTCAGTTGGACGCCGCGCTCGAACTGCTGCAGTGACTCATCCAGGCTAAGGTCACCCTGTTCCATTTTCTCCACCAACGTTTCGAGTTCCGCCAGGGCGGTTTCAAAGTCGGGTTTTTTGGGGCTGCGTTTGGCCACATCCGTTCTCCGGTCTCCGGGTCGGGTACGTTACAAGCGACTCCGGGGCAGGTCAAACGCGGGTATCGTCCTGCAAGAGGGATTATGATTGACAGTCTGCTGACACTGAGATAAATTCCGGTCCCTATTTAGACTTAGTCTAAACATTGGCAGCTGCCTATTTTTCCACTCATTTGGAGATTATCGAAATGGATCTGAAAGGAAGTAAAACCGAAGACAATCTGAAAGCCGCATTTTCCGGTGAATCCCAGGCCAACCGTCGCTACCTGTACTTTGCAGCCAAGGCTGACGTTGAAGGCTATAACGACGTTGCTACCGTGTTCCGTTCCACCGCGGAAGGTGAAACCGGCCACGCCCACGGTCATCTGGAGTACCTGGAGGCCGTTGGTGACCCTGCTACCGGTTTGCCGATCGGTGGCACTTCGGACAACCTGAAGGCTGCGATTGCCGGTGAAACCCACGAGTACACCGACATGTATCCGGGGATGGCCAAAGCCGCCCGCGCAGAGGATTTCGATGAAATTGCCGATTGGTTCGAGACCCTGGCCAAGGCTGAGCGTTCACACGCTAACCGTTTCCAGAAAGCACTGGACGTCCTGGACGACTAGCATTCAATTTTTGCTATTTGCGGAGAAAATTGTAGGAGCGGCCCCCTGGCCGCGAACAGGGTTGGCGGGACACCAATCATTCGCGGCCAGGGGGCCGCTCCTACGGCTTGTTTATTAAACTTCTCTCGTCACACACGACATGCGGGAAGATATATCAACACGGAGAAGCCTATGCCGGTTCGCGAAGGTAATCTGGAAGCCCCTACCCGCCATCCGCTGGACTGGAAAAATCCGGATTTCTACGACCAAGTCTCGCTGACGAACGAGCTGGAGCGGGTTTTCCATATCTGCCACGGCTGTCGCCGCTGTTTCAATCTATGTAACGCATTTCCAACCCTGTTTGATGCGATTGACGCTTCATCCACTATGGAACTGGATGGTGTTGATAAACGCGTGTACCAGGAAGTGGTCAACCATTGCTACCTGTGCGACATGTGTTACATGACCAAGTGCCCTTATGTGCCGCCGCACGAGTGGAACGTGGATTTCCCACATCTCATGCTGCGTGCCAAAGCCGTCAGGCATAGTCAGGGTAAAACACGAACACGTGACCGTATCCTGAGCGCTACTGATATGGTCGGTACATTGGCCGGTATACCGGTCGTGTCCGCTGTCGTCAACGCAGTCAACAAGACGCGTGCTGGTCGGCGCGTGGTGGAAGAACTGTTCGAAGTACACCCCGACGCACATCTACCCGAATACCACAGCCGAACCCTGCGCCGCCGCCTGAAGGGTTCGCGCAACGAAAATGCTGCGGCAGGCGCTCAGGCCGGGCCGACACGGGGCAGAGTGGCGCTGTTTACCACCTGTTACGGAAACTACAACGAACCAGAGTTGGGGGAAGATCTGATTGCTGTCTTTGAGCACAATGACATCCCGGTACGCCTGGTGGATACCGAGCGCTGTTGCGGGATGCCCAAACTGGAACTGGGTGACCTGGAGGCGGTAGCAAAGGCAAAAGCGTTCAATATCCCGCGCCTTGCCGCGCTGGTGGACAAGGGCTGGGATATTGTTGCACCGGTGCCTTCCTGCGTGCTGATGTTCAAGCAGGAACTGCCGCTCATGTTTCCGGATGATGCCGATGTGGCCAAAGTGCGCGATGCAATCTATGACCCGTTTGAATACCTCGCCCTCCGTCACAGGCACGAAAAGTTGAAAACGGATTTCAAAAACAGTCTCGGCAAAATAAGCTACCACGTAGCCTGTCATCTGCGGGTACAGAATATCGGGATGAAAACGCGTGACGTATTGCAGCTGGTGCCGGATACAAAGGTCGAAGCCATTGAGCGCTGTTCCGGGCACGACGGCACCTATGCGGTGAAGAAAGAATTTCACGAAGTTTCCATGAAGATATGCAAGCCCGTTACCAGCCGGGTGCTGAAATCCGGTGCAGACCACTATTGCAGTGACTGTCCGATGGCTGGACACCAGATAGAGAACGGTCTGGATGATGGTCGCCAGCCCGAGCATCCGCTCAAGCTGTTGCGTATGGCCTATGGTATTTAAATCGAGGTTATAAACCCATGGATAAACTGTCACGCTCCGACCTTTTCAGCCTGGAGCAGTACTCTGAAGCCCGGCCGGAGTTTCGCACCCGGGTGATGGCGCATAAAAAGAACCGGCGTGTTCCGCTGGGAGAGATCGCAGCGCTGTACTTCGAAGACCGCCTCACCATGCACTACCAGATTCAGGAAATGCTGCGTGTAGAACGCATCTTTGAAGCCGAAAGCATCCAGCAAGAGCTCGACACCTATAACCCTCTGATTCCTGATGGCAGCAATCTGAAAGCGACATTCATGATCGAAATACCGGATGAGGATGAGCGGCGCAAATTGCTGTCTGAGTTGAAGGGTATCGAAGATGACACCTGGGTGAGGGTCGATGGCTTCGATCCGGTGTTCGCTATTTCCGACGAAGACATGGAGCGTGAAAACGAGGAAAAGACCTCATCGGTGCATTTCATGCGTTTTGAACTCACACCCGATATGGCAGCAGCAGCCAAGGCTGGCGCCGCATTAGGAATTGGCATCAGCCACAGGAGCTATACGCAGCAGCTTGAACCGTTGCCCGCGAATATCCGTAATTCGCTGATTCGCGACCTGGATGCCGGATCAAGCCCGGCATGACGACATATCAGACCTCCTTTAAGGTTTTGCGACCAGGAACTTGAAATGCATCTCCGCGGTCCCCATGTATTAGCCAGTGAAGGGCACCAGTCGGTGTTCGGTAGAGTTAATTCAGGAGGTGTGAAATGTCTTTGGTACGTTATGAACCCTGGAGTTTTTTGAACCAGTTGCACGGTGAGGTCGACCGTATGTTTAATGCGCGTTCGGGTCAGTATGAAGATGATAATGACCAGCTGTTAAGCAGCAGTGACTGGGTGCCTGCTGTCGATATCAGGGAAGAGGACAACCGTTACATTATCCATGCGGATGTGCCCGGCGTCGACCCGAAAGATATTGATATCAATATGGAAGACGGTGTTTTGTCGATCAGGGGCGAACGTCATTCGGAAACCACTGACGAGCGCAAAGGCTACAAGCGTGTGGAGCGCGTGCGCGGCAGTTTCTTCCGTCGTTTCAGTATGCCGGATACCGCAGATGCCAATGCGGTTACCGCCAAATCGAAAGACGGCGTGCTGGAGATCGTAATCCCGAAGCAGGAGAGACTGCAGCCGAAACGCATCCAGGTTGAAAGTTGATTGATCGCGGGGGCAGGGGCTGACCCTGTCCCCGGTGTCCTTAAGTCGCTACACTGTGCCGAAAACCAGGGTGGTAGCGATGAGAGTTATGCATTTTATCCGGCTGTGGTGCTGCGTTTTCGGATTGGCAGGGTTCGGCACTGTATCTGCTGTGGATGTTGGAGATGATGACGATCTGTACAACGAAGGATACAATCCCGGCTACATTGGCGAGCCAGAATCCAGGAAAAAAGAAGACACTGTAATATTTCCGTCCTGGCCGTCCGACCAGGATCTTGTCAGGGTCGACCTGTCACTGGTGGAGTTTCCGTATACGCTGCTGATCGATGAGAAATCATTCTCTGTCGGTAGCGACAGTATCATCCGCTATACAGCGATTTTACGCTCAGCTGACGGTGTGGATAACATCACCTACGAAGGTATTTCGTGTAACCGTCGCGAGGTCAGGCGCTATGCTTATGGCAGTCGCGGGCGGTTTCGTCCGGTGCGTAAATCGGAGTGGAAATATATTCTCAACAGGGGTCAGGACCGTTACCGGTACGCATTGGTCGAGAACTATTTCTGTCCGCTGCCCAGCGGTGACGTAGAACGTCAGCTACTGGATAACCTGAAGACCAATAACCGGTATAGATAGAACTCCGTGCATGACTCCGAATTCTTACCATGACCAGTAAATACGACGCGGCTTCGATCGAAGTACTCACGGGTCTGGATCCGGTGCGCAAGCGTCCCGGCATGTACACGGATACCACGCGACCCAATCATCTTGCCCAGGAAGTCATCGACAATGGCGTTGACGAAGCCATCGCCGGCTATGCCAGCAAAATAGAGGTCACGGTGTTCAAGGATGGATCCTTGCAGGTAAAGGATAATGGCCGTGGGATGCCGGTGGATCTACACCCTGAAGAAGGCGTGTCCGGTGTCGAAGTGATCCTCACCCGGTTGCACGCCGGCGGAAAATTTTCCGGCAAGAACTACCGGTTTTCGGGGGGGCTGCACGGTGTCGGCGTGTCGGTAGTGAATGCGCTGTCGAAGCAGCTCGAGGTCCGGGTGCGGCGTGCTGGCAAAGAATACAAACTCACGTTCAGAAAAGGTGAAAAAGTCTCGGGCCTGGACGAGATCGGTACAGTCGGCAAGCAGAATACGGGTACCACGCTGAGATTCTGGCCGGATTCAGCGTTCTTTGAGTCGGAAAAATTTTCGCTGCCACGTCTGAAACACGTTCTGCGCGCCAAGGCAGTCTTGTGTCCGGGACTGGAAGTCGGACTGTTCGATGAGAAAAGCGGGAAAACGGATTCCTGGCAGTATGAAGATGGCTTGCGCGACTACCTGGTCGATGAGCTGGGCAAGGCAAGCAGCGTTCCGGAAGAACCGTTCGTGGGCAGGTTTGAGGGTAACTCCGAGGCCGCCGAGTGGGCGCTGGTGTGGTTACCCGATAGCGGGGAACTGGTTACAGAGAGTTATGTAAACCTGATTCCAACTACGCAGGGTGGTACCCATATCAACGGTTTGCGTAGCGGGCTGACTGAAGCGATCCGGGAATTCTGCGAGTTCCGCAGCTTGTTGCCGCGTGGCATCAAGATTACCCCGGATGATGTTTGGGATCGTTGTGCCTATATCCTGTCGGTCAAGCTGGCCGACCCCCAGTTCTCGGGCCAGACCAAGGAACGCCTTTCATCACGTGAGTGCGCAGCGTTCGTATCCGGCGTGGTCAAGGATGCTTTCAGCCTGTGGTTAAACCAGCATACCGAAGCCGGTGAGCAGATCGCTCAGCTGGCGATTCAGAATGCCCGGAATCGCCAGCGCGCCGGCAAGAAAGTGGTGCGCAAGAAAGTGACCAGCGGACCCGCCTTGCCGGGTAAACTGGCGGATTGTGCCAGCAATGATCTGCAGCGTTCCGAGCTGTTCCTGGTGGAGGGAGATTCGGCCGGCGGTTCTGCAAAACAGGCGCGCGACCGGGAATATCAGGCCATCATGCCATTGCGCGGCAAAATCCTGAATACCTGGGAGGTGGATTCGGCCGAGGTGCTGGCGTCACAGACCGTGCACGATATAACCCTGGCGATTGGTGCAGAGCCTGGTTCTGACGATCTGAAGAATCTTCGTTATGGCAAAATCTGCATTCTGGCCGACGCAGATTCGGACGGTGCGCATATAGCTACATTGCTGTGCGCCCTGTTCCTGAGACATTTCCAGCCCCTGGTGGAAGCCGGGCACGTGTATGTGGCTATGCCACCGCTGTACCGTATCGATGTCGGCAAGCAGGTGTTCTACGCGCTGGACGATGCCGAACAGAAAGGTATTCTGGATCGCATTGCTGCGGAAAAAATCAAGGGCAAGGTCAACGTGCAGCGCTTCAAGGGCCTGGGCGAAATGAATCCCATGCAGTTGCGTGAAACCACCATAGATCCCGATACCCGCCGGCTGGTCCAGTTGACGATTCAGGCCGGTGACAACAGTCATAAAACCCTCGATTTGCTGCTCGCCAAAAACCGTTCTTCCGATCGCCGTGCCTGGCTGGAGAAAAACGGCAGTCTTGCCGATATATAGTCGAGGCAGCCGGCTATTGCGCCACCGCTATCTAACTTGCTGAAATTTAATTCATAATAGCCTGTCTCAGGGCAAGTGATCTGTCGAATTGAAAGCGTTGCCGCAGCGGGCACCGCAGAGAGTTATGGGCGAGATTGTAATCAAGCATTTCAAGCGTTCTTCGATCGGTTCCGATGACAAGGAACTGGTCATCGAGATCGTGGCGGAAAGCTCCGATACCGGACGCTTCCTGCAGCGTATGGAAGAATCTCGCCTGACGCGGCCCTGTTTCCAGACCATCGACATGCGTGGTCGGGTAGCGGGTGAGTGCCGCCATTATGCCTTCAATGACCGGGTTCACTACCTGGACGATATTTCGTTCCAGATATTTGAACAGGGCTTAAGAGACAGCAACGGTGTCTACACCGTCGGCACCTTCGAAGCTATTGTTGGTGGTGCCCATACCCTCCAGGCCAAGGAAACAGAACGTGTAGCGGCCGACCAGCGGCGTGACGAAATCGAGCAACGCCGTCTGGAGCGCGCGCATGCTGCGGCGCTGGAACGTGCCGGCGACGGGCAGGGAGAGGGTGTCAGCGCAGGTGATTTGCCCGGCACCCTGGTCGACAACCCGGCTATTCTGCCGCTGGGCTATTTCCGCAAGCGTACACATCCGCGACTGAAATATGCCTGTCCTGTGATTCTGGAGCGCGGCAATATCAAGTCAAGCGCCGTTACCCGTGACATTTCGGTATGTGGCGTCCAGGTTCTTGTCAAGGGCCTCACCACCCTGCGGCCAGACCAGGAAGTGATGATATCCTGGCCGGGACTGGAAGATGAAGCGGGCACGGTAAATGTAACTCGAACGCCCTATGTGGTTGTCAGCAGTGAAGAGCGCGACACGGAGAGCGTTGTGTGCCTGCGGCGACTTGATCTGGAGGCGCCGGATGGTTTTACCGAGCTGCTGGAAGCGCTGATCGAGCGCCACCGGAACAGATACAAACTGGATGTTGATGACGAATACCAATCCATTCTGAGCTGGTATTACGAGCGCTGCTATGCACAAAGCGCAACCCAGATTCCTTTCTTCGTCGAGCAGGACAAGGACGGCCTGTGTGTGCAGGCAGTTGCCATGAGTGAAGGTAACTCACACCTGGCACGCTTTTTTTGTACCGACGCAGACAATTATAATTTTACCCCGTTATGCCTGCCTCAGCGTTTGCAGCAACTGGCGCAGGGCCAGTCGTTTGTGATGGCGATGTTCCGCCGGCGTGGCGAGCAGGATCAGTGTATGCGTATACATTCCTCGGCAGACTTCGAGCATACGTCGCCCGCCGCCTTTCAGGAAATATTGCGTTATACCCTGGAGCAGTCGGAACACTGTATTGTCAAAGTGCACGTCAGTAGTGTGCCCGCGGCCTCTGTTCCCGACAGGAAAGTGGATGAAGCGTCGCATCGTTTACAGTATAAATCCGAGGCGCAGATGGGTGAATTGCGGGGGCGCCTGAAAAAACTGCACTATGTAGGCTATGTCGTTGACGTTACGCAGGACTTTCAGATCCTGAAGGTTGACTCCGGGACCCGGGGTAGCGGACTGGCGGCCTGGGTGGGTACCGAATACCGGAGTCTGGAAGACGGCAAGGTCAAGAAAAAAGTCACTCTTTCCGACCGGCAGTTGCGACCCGAACTGATACGTTTCGGTTACGTGGAGCGGCGCCGCGAGGACCGCTATCTGGCGGAAACAAAAATCGATGTGCACATAGGTAACGGGGCCTTCGAGGGTATGTCGAAAGATATTTCCACACGCGGTATGCGTGTCCAGTTACAGAAACGCGTGGATATCAAGCAGGGTGCGACCGTCAAGATCGGCCTTGTGTCACTGCAGCAGAAGAAATCTGCAACCAACCTGATGGATATTCCCTATCGTGTGGTCCATACCCTTGACGAGGATGAGGGTACAGTACTGATGCTGGAACGCATTCTGGGCGGCAAACGGGAAGGGTTAAAGGAATTTTTTGTCGAGCTGATTACCAAGAACCAGCATAAGCTGGGTGTCGATATAGGCGATATATGGGGTGCGGCTGCGTCGCGGATCTATGAAGCTCTGCTGGCAGCCAATACGCCCACCATACCGTTTTTTCTGGCGCGCAATAATGAAGGCGGCGCGCACCTTCAGTTTGTGGGCGTACCCGAGGCGGGGAATCCGCTGGTAAGCTATTTCTCTAATGCCAGCGGTGCGGATTTCCGCTGTCTGAACGAGCACCGTATTGTTTCAGCGCTGTACGACGCAGTACAGATACTGCTGCGGCGGAGCAGAAATGCCAGTGATAACCCCACACCCTTTGAACTCGAGATGTACCTGTACAAGGAGCTCGATGAGCTGACGGGAGAAACCTTTATCCACGCGGCGACGGAGCTGGATTTTGCCACTGATGCCCGGCGTGAGGCTTTTCTGATGAAACTGACCGAATATGCCGACTGGCGCTGCATCAAGATTGTATCCACCTTTACCCGTTCGCTGGATGAAAAAGCGCTGGACAAAATGATCGATTCGGTACGTTGCCAGTCAAAACACCGTGCTATCAAGCTGTCCGATCTGGCACATTCGCTGGTAGGCTATGGCGAAATGATCGATATCACGGGTGAATGGACATTGCTTCGTGCAGTTGGTCGTGCCGGTTAACGGGCCTATCTGAGAATTGAGAGCCGACTAAGTACCCGATTTTGAACCGCCAAGACACAAAGGCCACAAAGAAAGCAAATATTTCTTTAATCGATACACCGTCAATTCACCCGAAGCGCCTGTTTTTGGCGCTGTGGCCGGTTACAATAATCCCCGTTTTGTCACAGACACGGAACGGGCATGGCTATCGATACCACCCTTGAAAATATAGAAACACTCCCTCTCAGCACGTTTACCGAAAAAGCGTATCTGGATTATTCCATGTACGTCATTCTCGATCGTGCCCTGCCGCATATCGGTGACGGGTTGAAACCGGTGCAGAGACGCATTGTTTACGCCATGTCCGAACTGGGACTGTCGGCGCGCGCAAAATTCAAAAAATCCGCGCGTACCGTGGGCGATGTGCTGGGTAAGTTCCACCCGCACGGCGACTCGGCTTGCTACGAGGCCATGGTGCATATGGCACAGGGGTTCTCGTTCCGTTATCCGCTGGTCGACGGGCAGGGTAACTGGGGGTCTCCGGACGACCCCAAATCATTTGCCGCCATGCGCTACACCGAAGCACGCCTGACGCCATTTGCGGACGTGCTGTTGGCCGAACTGGGCGACGGTACTGTTGACTGGGCGCCTAATTTCGACGGGACGCTGCAGGAACCTGTGCTGTTACCGGCACGCCTGCCGGTCGTGCTGGTCAATGGTGCGACCGGTATTGCGGTCGGTATGGCGACCGACATTCCCCCGCACAATCTGAGTGAAGTAGCGAGTGCGGCTATTCACCTGCTGGAGCATCCGAAGGCGACGGTCGATGAATTGTGTAAATACATTCAGGGTCCGGATTATCCAACCGGCGGGGAGATTATTACGCCGCGCGAAGATCTGCTGAACGCATACCGCACAGGAAGCGGCAGTGTGCGTATCCGTGCTTGCTACGAACAGGAGCACGGCGACATTGTGGTGACCGAGTTGCCCTACCAGGTATCCGGTAACCGGATACTGGAGCAGATTGCCGGGCAGATGACGGCCAAAAAACTGCCTATGGTGGCTGATCTGCGCGACGAGTCCGACCATGAAAACCCGACCCGTCTGGTGATCGTGCCACGCTCCAGTCGTATCGATGTTGAAGCGTTGATGTCGCACCTGTTTGCGACTACAGACCTGGAACGCAGCTACCGCATTAACGCCAATATGATTGGTCTGAATGGTCGCCCGGCGGTCAAGGACCTGCGTACTTTGCTCAAGGAATGGCTGGAGTACCGCATAGGCACGGTTACCCGTCGTTTGCAGTACCGGCTGGGAAAAGTACTGGACCGCTTGCATCTCCTTGATGGCTTGCTGGTGGCCTATCTCAATATCGACGAAGTGATCGCCATTATCCGTAGCGAGGATGAACCGCGACCGGTGTTGATGAAGCGCTTCAAAATCAGCCAACAGCAGGCCGATGCCATCCTCGATCTGAAGCTGAGGAACCTGGCCCGGCTGGAGGAAATGAAAATCCGTGGCGAGCAGGAAAAGCTTGGCGAGGAACGTGACGGACTGAAAAAGTTACTGTCTTCAAAAGGTCGTCTGCGCACGCTGGTCAAGAAGGAAATCGAGGCTGATGCCAGGACCTATGCTGACGAGCGACGTTCACGACTGGTTGAACGCACGGCAGCCCAGGCTATGGATGAGGCCGACCTTATATCCAGTGAACCGGTAACTGTTGTGCTGTCCGAGAAAGGCTGGGTACGTGCAGCAAAAGGACACGAGGTTGAACCGGAAAGCCTTAGCTACAAGGCCGGCGACTGTTTCATGGCGGTAGCACAGGGACGTAGCAACCAGCAGGTAGTGTTCCTGGATTCCACAGGACGTGCCTATACGCTGGCAGCGCACAGCCTGCCGTCAGCGCGTGGTCAGGGCGAACCACTGACGGGGCGATTTAACCCACCGGAAGGCGCGCATTTTGTTGGTGTGCTGGCGGGAGAGCTGGACAGTTTATATCTGCTGGCTACCAGTGCAGGGTATGGTTTTATCGCGCGACTCGGGGATCTGGTGGCGCGTACCAAAGCGGGCAAGTCCGTGTTGTCGGTGCCGAAAAATGCACAGGTTTTACTGCCATCACCGGTCAACGATGCACAAACAGACCGGGTTGCGGCTGTGGATATGCAAGGGCACATGCTGGTCATTTCCGCTGCCGAAATTCCGCGACTTAACCGTGGCAAAGGGATCAAGATCCAGGGTGTCAATACCAAAAAGCTGGCCAGTGGTGATGAATCTATGGTGGGCATCGTCAGTATTGCTGCAGATGCCTGCCTGGTGTTGCACGCCGGCAAGCGACACCTGAAACTGAAGGCCGCTGATCTCGAGTTGTATAGCGGCGATCGTGGCCGCAAGGGTAAAAAATTACCACGCGGTTTGCAGCGGGTGGAGCGGGTAACCAGTGAATGATGCCGGATACAGATTGAATGTACAGACAGTGCGTGGGCGTCAAGACGCAGGTAGAATGCGCAACTATTGAGTTTCTGCCAGGATAAACAGCCATGCCTTTGATTCGCCCTTTTGCCGCTTTACGCCCGGTGCCCGAACGTGCCGGAGAGGTGCTTGCACCACCCTATGATGTTTTGAACAGCGCTGAGGCGCGGGCGCGAGCGGCGGATTCTCCGTTGAGTTTCCTGCATATTTCCAGGGCGGAGATCGATTTACCGGAGGGGACCGACCCCTATGACGCCTCGGTCTATGCCCGGGCGGCGGACAATCTTCGCAGCATGATCGCGGACGGGGTACTGAAACGGGATGAGCAGCCCTGTTACTACGTGTATCGCATCACCATGGGCGACCATGTTCAAACCGGCCTGGTGGCGGTGGCATCGGTTGCCGACTATGACATTAACCGGGTGCGCAAGCATGAATTTACGCGTCCGGCCAAGGAAGATGACCGGGTACGCCAGATTGAGGCCCTCAATGCCCAGACCGGACCGGTGTTACTGGCCTACCGGTCGCAGCCGGAGATCGATCAACTTATCGAGTCCGCAACCTCGGCCACACCGGAATATGACCTCACGGCGGATGACGGTATTCGGCATACGCTCTGGGTTGTGACGGACCCGTCTGTCATTGATCGCTTGAGCGCCGGGTTTGACAGTATGGAAGCCATCTATATTGCGGATGGCCATCATCGCTCGGCCGCGGGGTCACGTGTGGCGGCAACAATGAAGGGTGGCCCGGAGGCCATGAGCAGCTATTTCCTGTCAGTTATTTTTCCTCATAACCAGATGAAGATTCTCGATTACAACCGGGTAGTGAAGGACTTGAATGGTTTGTCGGAAGATGAGTTACTCGACAGGGTGGGCGTTGCATTTGATGTTAACCGGGAAGACAGCGCGGTATCACCCTCGAAGTCCGGTGAGTTCGGTATGTACCTTAATGGACACTGGTACCGGCTGGCGATTCACGCTGATCGTGTGTCGCAGGATCCAGTAGCACGGCTGGACGTCAGCCTGCTTGCCAATAACCTGCTGGAACCGCTATTGGCTATCAGCGATCCGCGCACTGACCCACGTATCGATTTTGTCGGGGGTATTCGCGGTCTGGAGGAACTCGAAAAGCGGGTTGACAGTGGTGAAATGCAAGTCGCATTTTCTATGTTCCCGACCAGCATGGAAGACCTGATGGCGGTCGCGGATGCCAACGAAGTCATGCCGCCCAAGTCCACCTGGTTTGAACCCAAGCTGGCCGACGGCCTGGTGTCTCACGTCCTGGATCAGGCGATTTCGCTCGAGAAGTCGTAGTCGAGCGCTTCGCTGGGTTCTTGCAGGAAGTTGCCCTGGATAAAATGAATACCGCTCTGCCATAGCACAGCCAGGCTATGGGCGTCCTGAACGTATTCGGCGATGCACTGTTTGTTCATCGATTTGGCGGTATCCAGAATTGATTTGACCATGGCCTGATTGTCGGTATCACTGGCCAGGTTATGGATGAAAGAGCCGTCGATCTTGAGGAAATCCACCGGCAGGTGTTTGAGTAGCTGGAAGGAATTCGGGCCGGCGCCAAAGTGTTCCAGTGCGGTCCTGCAATGCAGCTGCTGAAGTGCCTTGACAAAAGCCTTGGCGTGTTTTAACTGCTGTCCCGCATGTTTCTCGGCAATCTCGAAGGTCAGTGCATCACCTGGCAAACGGCTTTCCTTCATGCAGTCGTTGATGAACTGCACCAGGCCTTCGTCCAGCAGGGTTGCGGCGGCTACCTTGATGAAAAACCGTGCGTTGGCGCCACTCGTCCGGTGTTCCGCCAGATTGCGGATGGCATTCCGGATGACCCAACGATCGATTTCGGTGATTTGCCCGGTCTGTTCGGCGAGCGGCAGGAACTGGGTGGGCAGTATATATTCGCCTTCGTCGTTGAGCATGCGCAGCAATACTTCGTAGTTCTCGCTTTCGTCACCTTGCAGGCTGACGATAGGCTGGTAGAGCAACTGGAACTGGTTGTCTTCCAGTGCACTCTTGATCAGCGTGTGCATCTGCTGGTCGCGCTCCTTGCCGATCTTTTCATCGACCACCGGGTTGTGCAGGTGTACCTTGTTGCCGCCGGAGGAGCGCGCGACTTCGCAGGCAAGGTCAGCGCGTGAAATCACTTCTTGTGCGGACGGAGAGCTTTCCGTTACCACGCTCATGCCGATACTGCAGGTAGTAGTGATCGACTGTCCTTCCACGTCGGCGATGTGATTCTCGATCGCCTGGCGCAGTTCTTCGCCCAGGGCCTGGATCGACTCCGGGTCACAGTCATGGCGCAAAATTGTGAAGGAGTGATCGCCGAAGCGGGCTGCAATATCGTGCTCGCCGGTATGATCACGCAGCAGTCCGGCAATGTCGTTAATAACCATATCGGCTATGCCGATTCCAAGGTTGTCCTTGATGTCCTTGAAATTATCTATTAACAGATAAAGCATGGCGGCAGGAGGGGAGCCGCTGAGTGCATCGGTGGCGGCCAGTTCCAGCTCTTCCATGAAATACTGACGGTTGAAAAGACCGGTCAATATATCCTGCTTGCTCAGGTATTTGAGTTTCTGTTCAAGCTCGGCGCTGGCTGCGGCCTGGCTGCGTATAATGATCTGGGTACAGGGTTCGCCGTCGATGCTGGCGGCGGTGAATTCCATATTCGCTTTAAACGTCTTGCCGTCCGGCAGCAGACCGTGGGTTTCCAGTTTGCCTTTCTGTTCGCCGTTTTTGCTGTAGTTGCGCAGGAAGTCCTTAAACTCGGTGTGATCGTCCGGCGCCACCATATCCATAATGGGTGTGCCTTCGATCTCATCGAGGTTGTCAAAGCCAAACATCTCGAGGTAGGAGCTGTTGGCAAAAATATGCATGCCTTCGTGCACGTAGGCGATAGCGTCGCGCGAGCTTTCCATAAGCATGCGCGCACGCTTTTCACTCTCGTGGAATCGCGCTTCGTAATTATCTGCGCTCTGGCTGGTTTTGGCCTGCGAAAGCTCGCGTTTTACGACCAGTTGCAGGTGTTCCGGCATGTCGTAGGAACACAGGTCGGAGGCCCCCTGGCGCATAGCGTCAATGATGCTGGCTTCATCGCCGGACTCGCCGATGGCGATAAGTGACACGTTGATTTGACGCTTTTGCAACAGTTCGGCGATAGCTGTGAGCGATGCGCCTTCCAGGCCGGTTGCGCAAAGAATCAGGTCAGGGGTCTGTGCATCCAGTGCCGCGCAGACATCTTCCAGGCTTTCGGCGTATGTCAGGCGCGAGGCCTGGCCGGCATTACGTAAGACATTGGCCAGTGCCTCGGCGTCGTTGCGGGTTTCCTCGATAATGAGCAGCCGCAACGTGTAATCCGTATCCATTTGCTTGTCGATCTCCTGAAAAGGTTCCTCGCGCCGTAATTTGCCGCTACCGCGCCTCCCCTGTGTCGGCCCGGAGAGTGATTTCTTTACCCGCCGGACCGGCTGCGGCGTTTCATCCTGGTGCGCTGTAACTGCTTTTCCACACAGGGATTTCCTGCTAGCATATGATGTAACACACTACCGGGGACGGGGTATGCATCCAATCAAGGTACGAGCCGAAACTGCGGACGATTTTCGCGCCATCGATGTTGTTAATCTGAGCGCCTTCCAGGGTGAGGCGGAAGCGCAGCTGGTGAGTGAACTGAGGAAATCCGACAGATTTATTCCCGATCTGTCACTGGTTGCAGAATTGAATGGCCGTATTGTCGGGCACGTAGTGTTATCCAGGGTACCGTTGCATTCATCTGCGGGTGCTGTAGAAGTACTGGCGTTGGGGCCCATGTCAGTGGTTCCGTCCCAGTCGCATCGCGGCATCGGTTCGGAGCTGATAGAGGCGGCCGTGGCGCGCGCCAAGCCGCTTTGCTACAGCGCTATCGTGGTGGCCGGACACCCGGACTACTACCTGCGTTTCGGTTTTAAGCCGGCGAAGGGGTGGGGTGTAAGCGCGAACCTGTCAATTCCTGACGATGCTTTGACCGCGATGGAGCTGGTAGAGGGGGCACTGTCCGGTGGTGGTGAAATTGAGTACCCCGGTCTGTTCAAAGCCCTGTTCTGATAAATGGATCTAGGGAAACTCTGATTAATTTGTCATACCGGCGAAAGCCGGTATCCAACTCGTTTAACCCACTGGATTCTGGCATACGCCAGAATGACGGAAAACGAATTAATCAGAGGTTCC
>CAJXFW010000056.1 GCA_913053655.1 uncultured Thiogranum sp.
CGCTACAGGGGTAACCAGCCCGGCGGCCTGTTTGGCCCGCACCCGGGTATCTTCGACATCATCACCGTAGGCAAGCGCGACGCCCATGCGGCGGCGTTCAAAGGCCTCGGGTTTGCCGAAAGACGCAGCGTGGTGTCGACCGGCAGACCGAGGATGGCGCGCGCGACCGGTACTACGGTAGCCAGACCATCGCGTTCGCTATCAGCGAGTGTGTCGGTAGCGATGGCTTCTATTTCGGGAACGATAATATCGGGCCGCTCAAATTCCACCAGCGCCCTGAGCGCGGCCCCGTCAGTCATATCGACGACGTGGGCGCGATGTGCGACCTGGTGGCTGGGGGCATTCGCATAGCGATCCACTGCGATCACTTCAACACCGAATCGCTGCAAGGCGATAATCACTTCCTTGCCCAGTTCGCCACTGCCCAGAAGCATGACGCGGGTGGCGCTGTTTGAAAGGGGGGTGCCTATTTTCACCAGAAAAACCACCCGCCCTTGTCCAGCGAGTCTTCGCACTTTTTCAGTTGTGCGCGGTAACTTTTGGCGCGTGTGTCTACCTTACGTGCAACTTTCATCAGCCAGGCCTTTTTTTTATAGGTCTTGCGCTTAAAACCACCGTGACCCTCGTGGTAAGCCAGGTACTGGTTGTAAGCATCCCATTTGGATATTCCCAGTTTGCGATGCGAGATACTGCCATACCAGCCGATAAAGTCCACTACGTCATCAAAGTCATCACGGTCGGCCCAGCGCCGACCGGTGGATTTGAGATACCAGTCCCAGGTGGAATCCTTGATCTGTCCATAGCCGTAGGCCGATGACAGGCGTGTCCAGGGGATAACCCACAGCAGTTTTTTACGTGGTGGCTTCGCGTCGTGTACAAAGTGCGATTCCTGGTAGATGATGGCAAGTTGTACGTGTATCGGCACCCCCCACTTTTTGTAGCTGTCGAGCGCGGCCGGGTACCAGTCATCCTTCTCCGCAAAAATTTCGCAACTGTTCTTTATATTCCTGGGAGGTGTGGTTGAACAGGCAACGATCGCTGTCCCCGCAAACAGCAGGAGAGCAATCAGGAAGACAGGTTTTTTGTGTAAAGCGGACATATCTGGAAAGCAAGCTTACCAGACTGTGGATTATATGTGCCTGTTCATTGCGAGCGCCTTACCCCGCTGCGCGGTCACGAATCCGTGAAGAACAACCCCGTCATTCCGGCGCAGGCCGGAATCCAGGCGGCTTAACCAAACCTTATGGATTCCGGCCTGCGCCGGAATGACGGAGTAAGCTCTTCAAGAGCGTAGCGCGGCAATCTTCTACAGTCTGGCACCAGGCCAAAGAGATTGCCGCGCTTCGCTCGCAATGAACGGTGTATCAGGTCTTCCTAGAAATGCAGATAAAGTCCTGCATAGGGTCCGTCAAATTCGACGTTGGCAAACGAGTTATCGAAATCGTCCAGGTCGAGCTTGATTTTCCGGTAACCGACGTCGGCACCCACGTACCAGGGCGAAGTGTAGGTGACGCTCAGCGTGTAATCGTAGAAAGAGCTGCTCTGGTATTTAATGTACGAACCCTTTGCGCTGACGGACAATCCGGTTAGCGGGAGGTCTATCCCGACACCGGCATAGACCATGGGCACCCAGCCGGATACGTTGGCATTCTGTGTTCCCGACAGGGCGCCGGTGATACGTGCTTTACTGTCTATATACTTGGCGTTGAGACCGACATCAATATTGACAATCGTATCGAGCGGGCTGTAGTAAAGGGTAATGTCGGTCTGGTCGAGTTCAACTTTGCTGCTTAATTGCTCATTCACCAGGAAGGTAGTGCCGCCGTAGACGACGGTTTTCGACAGGGTCCCGTTGGCATCTTCATTGATATTGGTTTTGCTGATTCTGACATTGGGCAGAAAGGGGATAGGGTGCTCCAGCGCAATGTAGTAGTAGCCCAGGTTGCCGTCGTTGTAGCCAAGATCGCTGTTGACGTCGATATCGTTGGCAGAGTCCCTGGTCTGGTAGCGTGCGGTACCGCCGATATCATACTTCCAGTAATTGGCGCCGACGGTTACGCCGAGCAGGTCGGCTCCGGCTACTGCGGGAAACAATAAGGCTGCTAGAACAAGACTGTGTGACTGACGCATGCGATGCCCTCCTGGTTGGCTGGTTTGCGGTACACTAGCATAACGGCGAGCGCATAACGGGACTTGAGTCACTGTCGTCGTCCGATGCACGCAATTAAGGATTTCAAGGATGAAATGCTTTATTCAGCGCTGGGCTTTCTAGCCGGTATTTGCATTTATCAATATAGTCCGGGGGTGCAGTCCCTGGATTGCCGGTGGCTGCTCGCCGGTATTCCCCTGATATTGCTCCGTATCCCCCTGCTGCGAGCGACCGGAATGCTTTGTGCGGGCGTGTTGTGGCTCTGTTGGCAGACCGGCCAGGTTGCAGATGCGCAACTTCCACGCCACCTGGAAGGTGAGGATATTCTGGTCCGGGGTGTAGTGCAGGGTCTGCCCGAGAACCTGGGAGCCGGTCGCCTGCGGTTTGGATTTCTGGTTGATCAAATCACTGTGCAGGATCATTGGGAGCCTCTGCCGCTGCTCGCCCGCGTCACCTGGTACCGTCACAAATCGACCATGGAACCCGGTGAACGTTGGCAACTCAAGCTCCGCCTCAAACGGCCGCGCGGTTTTTCCAACCCGGGAGGCTTCGATTATCAGCGCTGGTTGCTGGCACAAGGCATCCAGGCAACCGGCTATGTGCGGAAAGGAAAATCGAACCGGCGTCTCTACCAGACTGGCAGCGCACCGGTGCAGAGGCTGCGACAGCAGCTGTCGGCACATATTCAACAGCTGGATGTTAAGGCGACCATGCGCGCCTTGCTACGCGCGCTGGGGGTCGGAGACCGGAGCGCGATGTCGACCGCCCAGTGGCAGGTGTTGCAGAAAACCGGCACCAGTCATCTGCTGGCTATTTCGGGGCTGCACGTCGGGATGGTTGCCGGACTGGTGTTTTTTATAGCGCGTCGGGGCTGGAGTCTCCTGGGTGACCTGCAACGCTGGCCGGCACCAAAAGTCGCAGCCCTGTGTTCCATGATTGCAGCGCTGGTGTATGCGCTGCTGGCCGGTTTCCAGGTGCCGGCACAGCGAGCACTGGTGATGGTCAGCGTGTGGATGCTGGCGGTCATGTGGACGGGCAGACCTGACCCGTGGCGGGTCTGGAGTCTTGCTCTGCTCGCCGTATTGTTGCTGGATCCGTTTGCGGTGGCGGATGCCGGTTTCTGGTTATCCTTTACGGCGGTAGCACTGATTGGTCTGTTGACCCTGGGGCGCCACGGGCAGAGCGGTCAATGGCGACAGCTGTTGAGCGTTCAGTTCGGCCTGCTGCTCGGGCTTGCACCGCTGCAGTGGCTATGGTTTCAGCAGTTATCCATCAGCGCGCCTCTGGCCAATCTGATCGCCATCCCCTGGGTTAGTTTGCTGGTAGTGCCCGTTATGCTGGCGGGAATGCTGCTGTGGACATTTGCCACCGTTGTCGGTGACTGGTTGCTGGGTTTGTCTGCGATCAGCTTGTCGATACTCTGGTGGTTGCTCGAGCAACTGGCCGGCCTGCCGGTGAATCTGTGGCAATCGCCGGCCGTATCGGGGGGCTGGATGCTGGTATTTGCGCTCGGTGTCGCAACGCTGCTATTACCAGGTGCATTCCGCCTGGCGCCGGTCGGTGTCATGCTGTTGTTACCCGTGTTCTGGCTGCAGCCCGAACGTCCGGCCCGGGGTGACGTCTGGTTCACCCTGCTGGACGTGGGGCAGGGGCTGGCTGCGGTGCTGGAAACGCAAAATCATATTCTGGTCTATGACAGCGGACCCGCATTCAGAAGTGGATTCAATACCGGTGATGCGGTCATCGTTCCTTACCTGGTAAACCAGGGTTACCGGCATATCGATCGCCTGATTATCAGCCACGCAGATAACGACCACAGCGGCGGGGCGCCCTCGCTGTTTGAGCACATGGATGTTTTCAGTATTCATAGCGGGGAACCGGGGAAAATTGACTGGGCGCGTTCGCAACAGTGTCTGGCGGGTCAGCGCTGGGTCTGGGACCAGGTTCAGTTTGAATATCTGGCGCCTTTTGCGGCGGGGGAGGGCAACAACAATTCCTGCGTATTGCGCGTCGAAACAGCGGCTGGACGTGTGTTGCTGCTACCGGGCGATATCGAGCGCGGCATCGAGCAGCAACTGGTTGAACAGCAGGCTCGGCGATTGGCAGCTGATGTTCTGGTCGCGCCGCACCATGGTAGTCGGACGTCATCCACGGAGGCGTTTGTCAACGCGGTCGATCCCGAATACGTTCTGTTCCCGGTTGGCTACCGAAATCGCTTCGGTTTCCCCAAACCGGATGTGGTGGCCCGGTATCGCGCGACAGGCGCGCATATCCTGGATACGGCGACCGACGGTGCCGTGCGGATGCGTCTTGAGGCGGGACGGGTTATAGAAGCAGCCGGTTACCGGCCGCAGGATGAGCGTGGGCCGTGAGTGCAGGCTTTTGCACTGAAATCATTCGTATTTTACTCCGAATCAAGTATTATTCCTCCGGTTTCATACTGACAGGAAAGGAAAATATTACGTGTTTGAACTGGTAGCCGCGGGCGGCTGGCTTATGGCCCCCATTATCGCCTGCTCCATTATCGCATTTGCAATTATCGCCGAACGTTTGTGGACGCTGCGCGTCAAGCGAGTGATTCCCGGGCCATTGGTGGCCCAGGTCTGGGACTGGGCCAAGGAAAAGAAACTGGATGTGGAGCGCATACAAACCCTGCGCGCCGGTTCACCGCTGGGCCGGATTCTGGCCGCCGGGCTGAGCAACCGCAAAGCCAGCCGTGAAGTTATGAAAGAAGCCATAGAGGACACCGGCCGCCATGTGGTGCACGAGCTGGAGCGCTACATCAATACACTGGGTACCATTGCTGCAATATCACCGCTATTGGGGTTGCTGGGTACCGTCATCGGTATGATCAAGGTGTTCTCGGCCATTACTACGCAGGGCGTTGGTAATCCCAGCGCGCTGGCAGGTGGTATCTCGGAAGCCCTGATAACGACCGCTGCGGGGATGGTCGTTGCTATCCCGACGCTGATGTTTTACCGGTATTTCCGCGGCAAGGTGAATATGCTGGTGATTCGTATGGAGCAGCAGGCCTTGCGTATGGTCGAGGTACTGCACGGCCAGCGCAGCCGTGAGAGCATGGAGAGCGAGCAGCTATGAACCTCCGCCAGGCCGATAGTGACGAACCGGAAGTCAATCTGACGCCGCTGATCGATGTGGTGTTTATACTGCTGATCTTTTTCATGGTCTCAACTACCTTCCAGAAAGAATCGCGAATCAAGATTGAACTACCGGAAGCCAGCGCTGATGCCGTGGAAGAACAGAAAGATACACTGGAACTGGTTATCGACGCCGAGGGTCGCTATTTCATAGGGCAGCAGCAGGTGGTCAATACCGAGCTGGAAACACTCAAAAAGGCCATTAGCAAATTCATGGGTGATCGCACCGAAATACCCGTCGTGATTCGTGCAGACAAACGGACACCTTACGAATCTGTGATCCGCGCCATGGACGCCACAGCCCAGCTGGGTCTGGTGCAGATGTCCCTCGCGACCAGCCAGCCGGAAAACGCGCAAGAGTGAAGCAACAGCCAGTTACGGCTGCCGCACTGTATAAACGCCTGCTCGGTTATGCTGTACCGTACTGGCGTGTCTTTAGTGTCGCCGTGGTGGCGATGGTATTTTTTGCGGCGACCGACACCGGTTTTGCCGCGCTTATGAAACCCATGCTGGACGGCAGCTTCACCGAGCGTGATCCGCATATGATTCGCTTCGTGCCGCTGGCGGTGATTGCGTTATTTGTGTTTCGCGGGCTGGCGGGTTTTGTATTGCGCTACGTCATGAGCTGGATCGGCCGAAGCGTGATCAAGGTGCTGCGCCGCGACCTGTTTCACCAGCTGTTGCGTCTGCCGGCGCGCTACTATGACCTCAATCCCTCCGGCCGTCTGCTGTCACGACTGACCTTCGATGTCGAGCAGGTTGCGGAAGCGACCACCAACGCCGTCACCATCCTGATCCGGGACAGCCTGACTATGGTTTTCCTGCTCGCCTACATGTTCTGGATCAGCGGCTGGTTGACAGTGCTGTTTCTGGTCATCGGGCCGGTACTGGTCATTCTCATACGCGTCGTCAGCCGCAGCTTCCGTAGAATCAGTCACCGTATTCAGGATTCCATGGGGGAACTTACCCAGTTCAGCGACGAAATCATTCATGGCCAGCGGCTGGTCAAGTCCTTTACCGGCGAGCAATGGCAGGAAAAACAGTTTGAACAGGTCAATGAACGCAACCGAAAACTGCATCTGAAGATGGCCGCCGTACTCGGTGCCAGTACACCTATTGTGCAGTTGATCGCCGCCTGCATTCTGGCCCTGGTCATCTACCTTGCCACACTGGAATCGGTTACCAGTGAAATCAGCGTCGGCAGCTTCGTGTCATTTATCACCGCCATGCTGTTGCTTATGCAACCCATAAAACGTCTGACCAATATCAACGCCTCGATTCAGCGTGGTGTCGCGGCGGCGCGTAGTATTTTCGGGGTTCTGGATGAAGCGGTTGAACAGGACAAGGGCAGGCTGGAGTTATCTCAGGCCAAAGGGGCGATAGAATTTCGTAACCTGAGCTTTGCTTATGAACCTGCCAAAGGGGACGTGCTCAGGGATATATCTTTCAGCATACAGCCCGGACAGACACTGGCGCTGGTGGGGCGTTCGGGCAGTGGAAAAACAACGCTGGCCAATCTGCTGGTGCGTTTCTACGACCCCGGGCAAGGTGCGATCTATCTGGACGGCGAGGATATTCGCAGCTACCGCCTGTCCGATCTGCGTACACAGATCGCCATGGTGGGGCAGGACGTTATCCTGTTTAACGATACCATTGCGCACAATATTGCCTATGGACGCCCGGGCGAAGTGTCTGCAAAAGAGATACGCCACAGTGCCGAAGCCGCGCACGCTATGGAGTTCATTCGCGATCTTCCGGATGGCCTTGAGTCCTGTATAGGCGATCGTGGCGTGCTGTTATCGGGTGGTCAGAGACAGCGCGTCGCCATAGCGCGCGCCATACTCAAGAATGCACCGGTATTGATACTGGACGAAGCGACTTCCGCTCTTGACAGCGAATCGGAACGCATGGTGCAGGATGCCCTGGAAAAGCTGATGCAAACCCGTACCTCGCTGATCATCGCGCACCGGCTGTCCACGGTTGAGCGCGCTGATCGTATCCTGGTACTGGAACGGGGCCGGATCGTTGAATCAGGCGTGCACACGACTCTGTTGGCCAAAGGGGGGGTCTACGCTGACCTGTACCGTTTGCAATTCAGGGAAGACAGCGGCCGGCCATGAATCGCACCGGCTGGGACCGACGTTTGCAGGCGCTCTGGTACGGGGACTCCCGGGTTGCTATCGCCTTGCTGCCATTCTCGTGGCTGTACTGCGCACTGGTACGTGTTCGGGCACTGGCCTATCGCGTTGGCCTGTTACGCAGAAGCTGTCTCGACTGTCGCGTGATTGTCGTTGGCAACATTGCGGTGGGCGGCACCGGGAAAACGCCGCTGGTTATCGCTATCGCCAAACGCGCACAGCAGGCCGGCCTCAGAGTCGGTATTCTGACGCGCGGCTATCTGGGTCGTGCAGAGCACTGGCCGCAGCAGGTTGATGGCAGCAGCGATCCAGGACAGGTGGGCGACGAAGCCGTATTGCTGGCGCGAAAAACCGGGGCAGAGGTCTTTGCCGGACCGGACCGGGTGGCATCCGGAAGAGCGCTGTTACAGGCATCGCCCTGTGATCTGCTGATCTGTGACGATGGATTACAGCACTACGCCTTGCAGGCAGATACTGAGATTGCACTGGTGGATATTACGCGCGGGCAGGGTAACGGCTTGTGCCTGCCTGCCGGACCCTTGCGAGAACCCGTCTCGCGCCTGCGAAGCGTCGATGCTGTGGTTGCGCTTGGGGATAATCGGGATAATCGGGACGATCGGGATGCGGCCGGCTGGCCTTATTCAATGTGCCTGGTGCCGGGCGCGGCCCGTAATGTTGCAGATCCGTCAAACGACCGCGGCCTGGCTTCGTTTCACGGGCATACGCTGCATGCTGTTGCTGGAATTGGCAATCCGGAACGCTTTTTTACGACCCTGCGGGCGGCGGGACTCAGTATTCAGGCGCATCCGTTCGCCGATCACCACCCCTTCTCAGCGGCGGATCTGGAGTTTGGCGACGGCAATCCGGTTTTAATGACCGAGAAAGACGCGCTAAAATGCGAACAGTTCGCGCAACACAACTGGTGGTTCGTGCCGATTGAGGCGCAACCGGACGCCCGCCTTGAACACTGGCTGGCGAAATTACTCAATCAGGAAGCCAAACTTGGATAAAAAATTACTCGATATACTCGCCTGCCCGGTTTGCAAGGGTCCTTTGGTATACGACCGGGAGCAGCAGGAGCTGATCTGTAAGGCAGATCGTCTGGCCTATCCGATTCGCGACGACATCCCGGTTATGCTGGAAGAAGAAGCCCGGCAGCTGCCCGCTGAAGAAGACGTCTAGGAAACTATCGTCATGTCCCATGCTTTCCGGGTAGTCATACCCGCACGTTATGCCTCAACCCGTTTGCCGGGCAAGCCTTTGCGTAACTTGCTGGGGAAATCCATGTTACAACATGTTTATGAAGCCGCCAGCCAGTGTGGTGCCCGGCAGGTTGTGATTGCCACAGATGACGACCGAATCGAGGTTGCCGCCAAAGGTTTTGATGCCGAGGTGTGTATGACCTCGCCAGAACACGCCAGCGGTACCGACCGTCTGGCCGAAGTCGTGGCGAAACTCGGTTGGCCGGATGATGATATTGTGGTCAATGTACAGGGTGACGAACCGCTGATGCCGCCGGCACTGATCGACCAGGTGGCCAGTGACCTGGCGGATTGCCCTGAAGCTTCGATCTCGACCATTGCCACACCCATGGTCGCGGCGGGAGAGTTCTTTGATAGCAATGTGGTCAAGGTAGTCACTGACCGTGCCGGTTTTGCACTGTATTTCAGCCGCGCATCCATTCCCTGGGACCGGGATTTACTGCACGATGGCGTAAAGGCCTTGCCGATTGGTATTGTACCGCTGCGCCACATCGGTATTTATGCCTATCGTGTCGCCTATCTGCACCGTTATGCGCAAATGCGTGCTTGCCCGCTGGAACAGGCTGAACACCTGGAGCAGTTACGGGCACTCTGGTACGGTGAACGTATTCATGTAGCGGAAGCCAGTCAGCGGCCGGGACCGGGGGTTGATACCGAAGAGGATCTTGTTATCGCAGAACAATTGCTACACGCGAAACTTAACGGCAGCTCCTAGGGAAACTCTGATCAATTCGTCATACCGGCGTATGCCGGTATCCAACGTATTGAAACCACTGGATTCCGGCATACGCCAGAATGACAGAAAACGAATTAACCAGAGCTTCCCTAGACCAGCCAGCCGTTAATGACCGGGTTCAGGGTTCCATCCTCATCGAACAGGTGCAGGGAACGACATTGCTGGACGCGCCGGGTAGCTTCACCGAACTGGTTACCCTGTATCACCGGCTGAGTATCTTCACAACGAAGTACGAGTGTTTTTTCGCTATCGAGTATTTCAATCACACGGCAGGCATGCCCGCTGTATTCGACACGCTTGCCGACCAGCAGGCGCAGGCGTTGCAGGAGAGTGGCTTCAATCACGGCAGCATCCTTCGGGATGGTTTGTGAACAAGTCTACAGCAGGTGCCGGGCTGTTCCAGGAATATAATATAAACAAAATTAAGTAATTTATATAACTATGTGTAATATAAAAGTATTATTTGTCTGTATGGGCAATATTTGCAGGTCGCCCACCGCTCAGGGAATGTTTGAATCAGTCGTTGAAGAAGCCGATCTTAATGGCCGTATAGCAATCGATTCGGCTGGCACCCACGCCTATCACGTGGGCGAAGGTCCAGACAGGCGTGCTATACAGGCTGCTGCGAAAAGGGGTATCGATCTTGGTGGCCAACGCGCACGCCGAGTAGAAGAGGCGGATTTTACGCGCTTCGATTATGTACTCGCAATGGACAGCAGCAACCTGGATGACTTGCTGTCGATATGCCCGAAGCAACACCGGGATAAGGTCAGGCTGTTTCTTGAATTTGCAAAAAACCCGCTTCAGCAGGATGTTCCCGACCCCTATTATGGAGGCGGTCAGGGCTTCGAACGGGTACTCGACCTGGTTGAAGCCGGGTCACTGGGCTTGCTGGACGATATCAGGCGGCGGCTGGATTAGCCCTGATAACGACGTTCATCTAATGCGGGTAGGAGCGCCGCCCTTCGGCGCGAATGGTGGCAATGCAAACAATCGCGCCGAAGGGCGGCGCTCCTACAATGATCGGCTAGTCATCGCTGGTAGAGCCAGATCTCGACTCTGGTGGCGATGGCGGACTTTTAGCAATCTCGGGTGCTGGTGGTGATGGTTGCGTTTTAGCGACCACTTCAGGTGCCCGGGAAGGCTGCGCTTTAGCGGCTGCCTCAGGTGCCGGCGATGGCTTGGGCGGCTCGCTGACGCTGGTGTTCGGCGGGCGTGTTTCCGAACTTGCCGCGGGTTGTCTGGCCGGTGCTGTGTTGTTTTTCTGGGGGTGCCGGGCCTCTGTGCCTGGGTTCTTGCTCTCGCCGGGTCCGGTATTTTCCGCTTTTGCAGTTGCATCGGCCTGACCGGTTGCTGATTCGCCGTTTGCCGGCTTTTGACCATCATTGGTACGAGGCCCGGAACGGCGGCGTCCACCTCGGCGTCCACGCCGGTTACTGCTACGGCCCTGACCTTGATCCTGTCCGCTCTTGTTTGCATCGGCGCTTTGCTGTTGCTGGCCTTGTTGTTGACCTTGCTGTTTTTTATCAGCAGTCTGGGATTCCGGTTTTTTATTTTCCTTGCCGCCCTTGTCCTCCGGTGCAGCATTGGCTTTGTTTCTACGCTTCTGATTCGCATTTGAACGCTGTTGCTGGTTGCCTTCGCCGGTACGATTGGACTGGCCCTGGCCACCACCACCGTGACGTCGGCTGCCGCTACGACCACGACCACCGCTGTCTCTGGTGCGTCTTGGGCGCGCTGCAGGTTTGGGTTCTTCTTTTTCTACTTCAGTACCCTTGGCAAACAAACTGTCCCACATACGGCGAATGAGTCCGGGTGCCTGCGGTGTTACAGCGGCGGCGGGTGTCTGATGCACAATGACCGGTGCAGGAGCCTGTGGCGCAATAGCCTGTACTGCAGGTTTTTCCACTTCCGGCATTTTGACGCCGCCGAGTTCAGGCATCACATCCAGCGGGTCGTCCTGCTCTGCAACGATCAACGTATGGCTGGTGGCGCCATCCTCACCCTCGAGTTCGTCGGCACGTACGCGTTTGATTTCGTAGTGCGGTGTTTCCAGGCTCGGTGTCGGGATCAGTGTAACGCTGAGCTTGTGGCGTTGCTCCAGGTTAAACAGTATGTCCCGTTTTTCGTTTAGCAGATAAGTAGCCACATCGACAGGCACCCGCGCAATAACACGCCCGGTCTTTTCTTTCATCGCATCTTCTTCAAGAATGCGCAAAATAGACAGTGCCAGCGATTCAACGCCACGCACTGTACCCTGACCCATGCAGCGCGGGCACACAATCTGACTGGATTCCCCCAGCGATGGCCGCAGCCGCTGGCGTGACATTTCCATCAGGCCGAAGCGCGAAATACGCCCGATCTGCACACGCGCCCGATCGACACGCAAGGCTTCGCGCAGCCGGGTTTCCACTTCGCGCTGGTTGCGGGTTGGCTGCATGTCGATAAAGTCGATAACCACCAGACCACCGAGGTCGCGCAGGCGCAACTGGCGGGCCACTTCATCCGCGGCTTCCAGGTTGGTATTAAGGGCGGTTTCCTCTATATCGCTACCCTTGGTAGCGCGTGCCGAGTTGACGTCGACAGACAGCAGCGCTTCGGTGTGGTCGATAACAATGGCGCCACCTGAGGGCAGGTGGACTTCGCGCTGGAAGGCCGATTCTATCTGGCTTTCGATCTGGTAGCGGGAAAACAGCGGGACCGGGTCATCGTAACGTTTCAGTTTCTTGAGGTTGTGCGGCATGACCTGGGTCATGAACTCACTGGCTTGCTGAAAAATATCAGCATCGTCAATCAGGATTTCACCGATGTCGCCGCGCAGGTGATCGCGCAGGGCACGAATAATGACGTTACTTTCCTGGTAAATCAGGAACGGGGAAGGGCGCTGTTCCGAGGCTTCTGAAATCGAAGACCACAACTGCAGCAGGTAATCCAGATCCCACTGCAACTCTTCGGCAACACGACCGATACCGGCGGTACGCACGATCAGACCCATATCGCTGGGAATCTCGAGCTGCGCCATGGCATCACGCACCAGATTGCGGTCTTCGCCTTCGATACGGCGTGATACGCCACCCGCGCGAGGATTGTTGGGCATCAGGACCAGGTAGCGGCCGGCGAGACTGATAAACGTGGTGAGGGCAGCGCCCTTGTTGCCGCGCTCCTCTTTTTCGACCTGAACGACAACTTCCTGGCCTTCCTTGAGCGCATCCTTGATGGAGATTCGACCACCACCCTTGGTGGCGCCGTCGCGGAAATAACCGCGGGCAACTTCTTTGAGGGGCAGAAACCCGTGCCGGTCGGCACCGTAATCAACAAAGGCAGCTTCGAGGCTGGGCTCGACGCGGGTTATTTTACCTTTGTATATATTGGATTTTTTCTGTCCTCGGGAGGGTACCTCAATATCGAGATCGAAAAGTTTCTGGCCGTCGACCAGCGCGACGCGCAGCTCTTCCGGCTGCGTCGCGTTTATTAGCATACGTTTCATATGAGTTATCTCTCACGTGCTCGACTGAGCCGCTACGCGCGTCAGGAATGTGGACTGGAATAGTGCGATAACGGCGCGCCGGAAACAGCACCCCGAGGGACTGCAGAAACCATGTCAGCAGTCCGAGAATCAGGCCAATCATCAGAAAAAGCGGTAACGACACAGGAGCAACCATAATTGTTCGTTTAATAAAGTACAGGTAGAGACCCCGTGGTCTCTGCTCGATCCCCGGAGAACGTTTACTACGTAATTCGGTGGAAACGAATAGGGTTCCAGTGCTGGCAATCAGAAGCGAAGTTCGGCGACGCCCAAGAGTGCCCTTGCGGTGCCTACTATAGCAGCCCAAGTCAGCAAATTCAAACGCTTATCGGCATATGTTAAAAATCTCCAACCTTTGGTATTCAGATGAATTTCTCTGACAAATAGCTGATTTCCGGCAGCGGATCGCGCCTGACACTGGTAGAATCCGCCGCCATGGAGAGCGCGAAGAAGCCGGCCGTACGGTGGCTGGAGATTTCGGCCGAGGAGGCGGGACAAAGGATCGATAATTTCCTGCTGCGGATTTTAAAGGGGGTTCCCAGAAGCCGTATCTACCGGCTGCTGCGCAAAGGGGAAGTGCGCGTCAACAAAGGCCGTATCCGGCCGCAATACCGTTTGCAGAGCGGGGATCAGGTGCGCGTCCCTCCGGTTCGCGTGGCGGCACCCGGCACCGCAAATCCGGCCGCGCAGTCGCTTGCCACGCTGACGGATGCAATCCTGTATGAGGACGACCGCGTGCTGGTGCTGAACAAACCTGCAGGGATGGCTGTCCATGGTGGGAGTGGTCTTGATTACGGTGTCATTGAGGCGTTCAGGGCGTTACGACCGAGCGCACCTTACCTGGAGCTGGTGCACCGCCTGGATCGAGCCACATCCGGTTGCCTGATGATTGCCAAGCGGCGCAGTGAGTTGCGCATGTTGCACGCGTTGTTGCGCAGTGGAGATATGGAAAAACGCTACCTGATGCTGGTGCAGGGTGACTGGAGCCAGGGGCCTTTTAAAATCGACGCATCGTTGAGGAAAAACCAGCTGCGTGGTGGTGAGCGCGTAGTGCGCGTTGACCCGGAAGGAAAGGTGGCCCTGACACAATTCCGGTTTCTGGAGGCTTACCCAGGTGCCAGTTTGATGGAGGCGGAGTTGAAAACCGGCCGCACGCACCAGATCCGGGTGCATGCGGCTCATGCAGGGCATCCGCTGGCCGGCGACGAAAAATACGGTGCTGAAGTGTTCAACCGGCAAATGCGCGGTCTGGGTCTGAAACGGATGTTTTTGCACGCCCACTACCTGGCATTTGAAGACAGTGAGCGGGGCAGGAGTATCGAAGTCAGTGCGCCGCTGGGCGTGGATTTGAGAAAACTGGTTCAGCAATTGGAAAATGCGCCCGATAAAGGGCACGACACGACGTAGGTAATATGACTAACACACACACACGAGCAGTGCCCGTCAGCATCCGGTTGATCATTTTCGACTGGGATGGGACCCTTATGGATTCAGAGACCCAGATTGTGCATGCCATGAGCGGTGCGATCAGCGATATGGGGCTGGAGAAACGGACGGCTGACCAGTGCCGGAATATCATCGGTCTGGGTTTGAAAGAGGCTGTCGATAGCTTGTATCCGGGGCATGATGCAACTTTCCAGGAACAGTTTGTCGAGCATTATCGGCATCACTGGTTCTCGATTGCACATACCTCCGAACTGTTCCCCGGCGCCGGCGAAACCCTGCACCTGTTAAAAGAGTCAGGTTTTCTGCTGGCAGTCGCTACCGGCAAGGGGCGCGCAGGTCTGGACAAGGTGCTGGCCAGTACCGGCCTGGCAGACGTTTTTTCGGCTACCCGCTGCTCAGACGAAACACAGTCAAAGCCGCATCCGCAAATGGTGTCGGAAATTCTGGATGAACTGGATATTGAGCCTGATCAGGCCCTGTTGGTAGGGGACACGGAATACGATCTGCTGATGGCCAACAATGCCGGAGTCAATCCGGTTGCCGTCAGCTATGGTGTGCATGAGCGTGAGCGCTTGATGCAATATCAACCGCTGGTGTGTCTGGATAATATCAGCGAGCTGGTTGACTGGCTGGCGGAAGCAGGTCTTGTCACACAGGAATTGATTACAGCACCGCCACTGGTGGCGGCAGATTGAGGAAAATAGATATGGATTCGCACGATAGTAACGATCAGAAACAGACAAGCGAGTGGCAGCAGAGTGTAATTAACAAGCTCGCCTTCGCTGCCGTAAACGAACAGAAACGCGCACGCCGCTGGGGTATTTTCTTCAAGAGCCTCATGTTCATCTATCTGGCCGCCATTCTGTATCTTTATACGCCCGATGTTGATATGGCTGCAGTGGGATCCGGCAAGCATACGGCGCTGATCGAGCTGAAGGGCGTCATCGCGGCTGACAAGGAAGCCAACGCGGATGACGTGGTAGCAGGCCTGCGTGATGCATTTGAAGACAAGAACACCGCCGGCGTGATTTTGCGCATCAACAGCCCTGGCGGCAGCCCGGTGCAAGCGGGTTATATCAATGATGAGATAGGACGACTACGACAGAAATACCCTGACACACCTTTCTACGTTGTTATCGCCGATATCTGCGCATCCGGCGGCTACTATGTGGCCTCCGCCGCCGACAAGATCTATGCTGACAAAGCCAGTATTGTCGGATCCATAGGCGTGCGTATGGACGGTTTTGGTTTTGTTGGTACCATAAAAAAACTCGGGGTCGAGCGCCGCCTGTTGACAGCAGGTAAACACAAAGGCTTTCTGGACCCGTTCCAGCCCACCCAACCCGCCGATATCGAACAGGTTCAGAAACTGCTCGATGACATCCACCAGCAGTTTATAGACGTGGTAAAAGCAGGTCGTGGTGACAAACTGAAGGATGACCCCGATCTGTTCAGCGGCTATGTCTGGACCGGCGAGCAGGCGATAACGATGGGTCTGGTAGATGAGCTCGGCAGCACGAGTTACGTGGCGCGCGAAGTTATCGGCGAAGAGACCATTGTTGACTACACAAAAACCGAGGACTGGCTGACGAAGTTTGGAAAGACCTTCGGTGCTGCGCTGGGCCACGGTGTTGGAAAAGTGCTCGGAGGGGGCTTTAACCTC
>CAJXFW010000057.1 GCA_913053655.1 uncultured Thiogranum sp.
TTGCTCGGCGCTTGCGGGTGTCTACACGCACTGTGGAAAACTGGGAGCAGGGACGTGCCAGGCCGAATGCTCAGGCTGGGCGCGGTGTCAGTAGAGCCGCGACCCACAACAAATATCGCAAAGTACCGTCGGATATCTCTGAGCCGGATAAAGGGCGCAATAATCCTTCCTGGTAAAACTCGACAGAGAAACGACCGTCTTGCTGAATGGAGATATCAATCCTTGCACCGGGAAAGGCATCGCTAACCGCTTCTTCCAGGGCCGCAACATCACCGATTTCGCGGATGGTCTGCAAAGCAGCCGCCAGATCTCGGCCGTCATGATGCAGCACCGGCGTCCGGGTACCTAACTGCGGCAACCGTGCGGGTGCATCCACGTCTGTACGGAAATGATCGTAGAATCTCCAGCCGCGTATCATCTCCCTCATGTGGAACACAAATACTGGGGCGTCCGTTGCCCATATTGCAGGACAATGCACAACCGTGCATAACCGAACCCCACAAATCTCCCACAGGACTCATTGACTCAGTCATGTCGATTCCCTAGGGTGAGGCCAGGATTGGACAAATGGATCGACACGGATGTCGACAGCTTGCAAGGCTTCGCCGGCGCATGAACGGGATGCGAACCCGCCCAAGGTTTACCAGAGACGGCGCCCGGAAAAAACGGTCGCCTATCAGGTAGTACAGCAACACCTCGAGACTTGGCTGGCCCGGCAGCGGGAAGCCAACCCCGACGACGATCCCATCCCGGCCTATGTCGAGCGCGATCTGCGCAAATTCCTCGAGTGCGGCATTTTGGCACACGGCTTTGCCCGGGCGCACTGTGATGCCTGTGGACATGATTTCCTGATCGCCTATTCGTGCAAAGGACGCGGGATCTGTCCATCGTGCAACACGCGGCGGATGGCTGAGACGGCAGCGCATCTGGTGGATCATGTCTTTCCCGCCGTCCCCGTGCGCCAATGGGTCATCAGTTTTCCCAAACGGTTGCGCTATTTCCTGGTGCGTGACGCTAGCTTGCTCAACCGGGTCGTGCGAATCGCACTCAGTGAGGTGGAACGCACTACACGGATCGGTAGCGAAGGCGCCAACGAAGCGCGCACCGGCGGCGTGGCATTTCTGCACCGACACCGAAAACGCGGGCTTTCTCTGCCCGACAGAACGTAAAAACAAGGCTGTCTGCGTAATTAACGGTCTCCGTGGCACTAGCCGGGTCTCAGCCCTATTGACCGGCGTCGGTTTGGCGACTAGATTGAGGCGAAAAGGGGCGTTGAATTTCCTATCCTTCGACGCGGTGACGGAGCACCACAGTGTGACCGCCCGAAGGGTTGGCCTGTCAGCGTTCCATGGCCGCGTTACGTCTTCTTGCAAAGGACTATGGTCATTCGCGACGAGACATGCCTTGCCCTGAACGCTGACAGGCCAACTGAGCGACTTACTGAATAACTGACTGTATTTTTAAGCCACCCCGCCTGTGTGGGTGTGGGGCCCTACAAAATTATGTTTCGACCTTCTTCACTTTTGCTTGCGTTTAGTTATCCCGATCAATCCGAGTAGGCCCGAGCCAAACAGCCACACAGCTGCCGGTACTGGCACAACGGCAGCCTCAAAAACCTGAGGTATACCACCACCACCTATCTCAACATCCAATGCATTGAGGTTGTCTGTAAACAGGAGGCCGATTGAGCCTGCCGTGAGAAATAACGCATTTGTATTGGTAAAGTCGGTCACAAATATATCAGCAGCTGAAAAATCATCAGTTGTGCCAAAGATACCATCAACTCCGGCAAGAAATGGTGAGTTTGGAGCGAGCGAGAAAAGGGCGTAGTCACTTCCAATATCGAGTATATCTGTATTGGATAAATCCCAGACAGCGAGTGCGTCTACCTCATCACCCGCGACGAGTCCCAGTGTGGAAGACGATGCAAAAACTCCAAATCCTGGAGTGCCAACAGTTGACAGTAAAATGTCGGCTGCCGACGCACCATTCAACCCCGGGCTTATTGCATCAAGACTGAAGTAGATATTTGTATCATGAATGAAATCACCGTTGAGGTCCATTTCCGTCAGTTCAAGTGCATCCATATCATCCATGGCAGTCTCACCAGGGTTAGGTGCGTAGGTGTTAATGGCAGCAGGTCCAATTGAAGGGACTTCATTGTACCAATCCTGATTTATACTCAACAGATTGATGGAGGATCGTCCTGGTATTACGGGGCCGGCAATAGTTGCTGGCCCTGTGCCACTCATTACTGCAGCAGGAGACAGGTTGGTTTCACCATTTGTGACAAAACGGTCACCCGCAGCCTGAGTACGTACTGCCTGCTGGCGATACTCAGTACCAGCTGCACCCATTGAACTGTCATCGGCCGAAAAGTAAATAACCGGTGCGGCGGTAGGGTCAACTTCACCGTTCGAATGGCCGTCATTATTGTCTGCAGGGCCTAGACCGTAGCTGTTATCCTGAACGTGTAGAACCGGACCAGGACCCGCTACATCATACCCTCCCAGTACAGGGGGGTTATCACCGTAAATGTTCCCTGGCGAACTGCCGAAGGTAAAAACCGATGGAGATTGTCTGTCCAATGATATGGGGTCACTTGCCCCTGTTGCCGGTCCCGGATCTGCAGACGCAAACGGTGCAGATGTTAACAGGCCAAGACACCCGGTTATTGCTAACAACGTTCTCGTGTTGATTGATCCTTTATTGCACAATTTCATTCGAATGCCCCCCTAGGCAGATTGGTGTTCCTTAGACCAAACGCAACTTCCCGCAGGCCATCAACATCCGCAGGCGGATGGTTGGCATTGATGGTGCCTGGAGTGAACCATATGCCGCCTACGCCAGCGTTACTTTCAGAGTATATGTTGCCATCAGTCGCTACCGAAAAGAGTAATGCAGCGCTATTACCAATGACAGAATCAACAAATGAGTCCTGAGCATTAGCCATGGCGTCGATCTCATAATCAGAGGTAATCAGCAAAGACCCGTGACTTTCCGACCCCGCCTCGCGCCAAGTGTGGCTTTTTTCACTGTGGCTATCCGGCAGAATGGTTCTATCATTTGCCCGAATCGGCGCTATGTCGTTCCGATTCAGCGACCTCATGCTGTACAGTATGTACTCTAGGCGAAAAATGTGACTGCGGTGTGACAGCGGAATTAAATGAAAGTGAACCTTATATGACGGGACAAATATCCAGCGTGTTACCAAAGCAGGATACCGGGTATACCCAGCGGGTTTATCCTGAAAGACAATGGCCTTTATTGCTGCAGAACTGCTGCGCTTGTTCAAGCGGCGGGCACTATTAACGCCGGAAGCCACACACATGATGCAGACCTGGGGACATGGCGGAGGTTTTTGCGCCCACGCCATGGTGCAAATTGACGCCGATGACAGCATCGGGCGCGAACGGCTGTTCCGCTACTGTGCCCGCCCGATCTTCGCCAGTGAACGGCTGGAATGGGTCAATGACGGTAAACAACTCCACTATCGCCTATCCAAACCCGGGCCACAAGGCGAGACTGTTTTAACGTTGCGCCCAGCCGAATTTCTGGATCGGGTCGCGGCACTCATCCAATCAATCGTATCTTGGATCACATCGGTGAACCCGTTACACCGCCAACGCCCTACCCAGCCCGCGCCCCGCCCATCGAGGCAGCCGAGATCAATCAATCCATTCCCAACGCCTGGCTTGAACCACCGTCCGCCCCCGAGTTCGAATTCGACCAGACCGTCAGCTGGTAATCTCTCCCAGCCAACCACCCCGGTCGGCCGGCACGGATACCCCTGCGTCCATCACCGAAAACGCGGGCTTTCTCTGCCCGACAGAACGTAAAAACAAGGCTGTCTGCGTAATTAACGGTCTCCGTGGCACTAGCCGGGTCTCAGCCCTATTGACCGGCGTCGGTTTGGCGACTAGATTGAGGCGAAAAGGGGCGTTGAATTTCCTATCCTTTATTATGAGAGAATCAGATCGTATGCCCGGCAAACTGATCTTTTTACTGACCGGTGCAGTGATTTTTCTCGGTGCCTGCGCCAGTCCCTATGTCCAGCCTGAGGGCAAGGCTGCAACTATCCCCGTCCTGCATGAAGACTATGCACTCATGGACGATGGCTACCGCCTGCCGCTGACGCGCTGGCTGCCGGGTGGCAATTGCCGTGTCCAGGTGCTTGCGCTACACGGCCTGAACGATTACCGCAATGCCTTTGCGACCACCGGTGACTTCCTGGCCGCTCAGGGCGTGACTGTCTATGCTTACGACCAGCGCGGCTTCGGCGACGCGGACGGCTTCGGTTTATGGCATGGCAGTGATCGTATGATCAGGGATTTGCAACTCATGGTGATACTGCTGAAAGCAGCACATCCCGACTGTCCGCTGTACGTGCTCGGCGAGAGCATGGGCGGTGCGGTAACGCTCGCAGCGCTGGACTCAATAGAGACCGATATAAAAGGTGTGATTCTTGTAGCACCGGCAGTCTGGTCGCGTGACAGTATGCCGCTCTACCAGCGACTGGCACTGTGGCTGGCTGTGCACACCGTACCGGGCAAACAGCTCACCGGTGAGGGGCTGGATATCCATCCGTCGGATAATATCGAGATGTTGCGTGCGCTGGGTCGCGATCCACGGGTTATCAAGGCGACCCGCGTAGATGTGCTTTACGGCATCAGTAACCTGATGGACCGGGCTGCCGCGGTATCACCCGGGCGGGACGATGAAGCCTTGCTGTTGTACGGTATACACGATGAGGTCATTCCCAGGCAACCGGCCTGTCATTTACTGACAAACCTGCCCGGTACGGCGCCGGTACACTGGAGGGTTATCCTGTATGAAAACGGCTATCATATGTTAACCAGAGACCTGCACGCCGAGACGGTGTTGCGCGATATCGCCGGCTGGTTGCTCGACAATGGACGGCACCGAACCGGCGCATCGGACAATCTGACGCAATTCTGCGCAGACACATAGAAAACTTTATCAATCCAGAGCCTGTTCAGGCACCAGTTCGAACTTGTCAATGACAGGGGAAAAAGTCTTTAGTATTTCCTGCCGGCTGCGGGCGAGCACTCTGGCGAGTCGCCAGTCGACGCCTGGCATCCTGTGAACCGCGTAGTCGGAGGGTTTCGGTTTTCTGGAACGATAGTCCGGCGAGTCCGTAACGAACGCTCTATTTTTTTCGGTAACGCTTGCAGACACCTACCGACCCCGGCACACAGGGCTTTTGATCGATCCAGATAGCATTATCCAGAATTGCACCGGCAAAATTCGCGCCTTCGATACTGGCGCCACTCAGGTTAGCGTAGGACAGGTCTGCCTGAACCAGAGTACTGTTACGCAGGTCTGCACCGCGCAGGGTTACCCCCACCAACCGGGCATGACTAAGATCCGCCTGTTGCAGATTGCTCATGTTCAGGCTGCTGTACTCGAAGTTTGCGCCCGCCAGGTTTGCGCCGTACAACTGTGCTGCATCCAGGCGGGCATTTTTGATGTTCGCACCGATTAAATCCGCATGATCGGCCACCAGGCCTGTCTGATCGCAGTTGTTCCAGTTCACCCCCGGGTGTGCTCTTGCTGCACAGTCAGGCTCAACCGGCTCAGGCTGAACCTGCTCCAGCGCGTAGCTGACCGCCAGACCGAGGAATACCAGCGCACTCGCCAGCAGTGGATAGCGGTATAAATTCTGATTCCCGTGCGCCTTATGTAAAAGCTCGAATCTGAGCAGTCGATAACGCAGTTCTTCTTCAGTTTCATCGCGGCGCCGTTCGCCACTGCGGCGTTTGTTTTGGGTCCCGGACGGTTTTTTGGGTGCACGCTCACGGCGATCAACAGGCTCGCGCTCATCCTCGTGCATACGCGCCATCAGAAGCTTTTTCAGGTTCTCTTTGGTTGGAGGAAGTTTCATGACCTCCGGAAGCAATTCCGGGTACACGGATAGCGGTGCCCAGTCATTGTCACCCCGCTTCAGTTCATCGCCTTCACGAATCCGGCCCAGCAAAATGTAACGGCTGACCTGCTTGCCCGGGTAAGGTCCACGCACTACGCCATCCCTGCGTGTGAACCAGAGCACTTGATGAATTCTCGCTGTTTTCATGCTTGTTTAGCCGGATGTTTAGCCGTTCCTTTATGCCTGTAAATGATGCAGTATAGATGCCATGTTTGACGCGTTTATCACTACCCCGTGGTAACCACAGGACCCATACCGGGACTGCCCGGCCCAACCGCAGCCGGCGCTCTGACCACGACACAGCAGTGGCAAACGGGCCAGTTACTGCAGGCAACTGTAGCCGGGAGCAGTATCGGGAAAGTCCTGCTGGCCATTGGTAATCGGCAGGTCAGTGCCCAGACTTCACTGCCGCTGGAAAAAGGCCAGCAACTGACTTTGCAAGTGCGCAGCCTGGGTGAACAGCCGGTATTAAAGATAATCTCCGCGCTGAACGAGTTGCCGCTCACAGCCAGTGTGCGCCTGTTACTGCCCAGACAGGGGCCGTTGGCGCCGTTACTGGCTAATTTGAACCAGCTGGCACGCCTGCCCAATCCACCCACGCCGCCGCTACTGAACGAACTGGTACGCGCCACCCTGCGGCAAATGCCCGATATCCAGGCCGTTTCGACCGGGCAGGGCCTGAAGAAGGCGGTCGGCAACACCGGCATCTTTCTGGAGAGCCGGCTGTTGCAGGCTACCCACACACCCGCTACTGCACCTGAAGTTCAGAGCGACTTCAAAGCAAACCTGCTGCGCCTGGTGCAGCTGGTGCGTAACTGGCCGGGAAGCAGTACCCGCACAAACATTAGTACTGCAGCACCCTCGACCGGCACACCGGTATCCACCCCGGGCGCCCTGAGCCAGGGTGCAATATCATCTGCACCGGTACCCTCGGAAAACGCCACCAGGGCACCCGCTCCGCCACCGGCCACACCGTCACGCGCCGCGCCGCCGGCACAGCAGCCAACCCCGGATCAAATTCAGCGTGCTACCCGGGCCGGCCTTCACGGTGCCCCAACAGACGCGACCAGGCCCGCCGGCACGGCTTCGCTACCGGCCACGGCGGCGGCACCCCGCCCCGCTGGTGCCGGCGGCGGGGCTTTGCCTGCCACACCACGCAGCGGCGAACTTCCTGCCCCGCTACGCGGTGCGCTACCGGTTCCGCAGTCGGTGCTTCAGATCAGTCTCGACCTGGTCAATCGCATGGGCAATTTTCGCACCGACCTGCTGCAACAGGCTGACGCTGCTTTGGCGCGCATACAATTGCATCAACTGGCGGCTGTTCCCCGGGAAGGCGAGCGTGGTTTGCTGGAATGGTTGTTTGAGCTACCCATACGCCGGGGGGATGATATTGATCTTTGGTCGATGCGCCTGCTTCAGGACAGCGACAAGCGACGGCAGGAAACCCAAAAGCCGGCACAACGCTGGACAGCGCAGCTTGCATTTGATCTGCCGGGACTGGGTCCGGTACAGGTTCAGGTACAGCTCTGCGATGAACAGGTATCGGCACGCTTCTGGGTAGAGCAGCAAGACACGTTACCGCTACTGCACGAGCATATGCTTGAACTGCGCAAAGCGTTGCATACGACCGGACTGGATGTCGGCGAACTGGAGTGCCGGCAGGGACTCAGGCCTGCCGAAAAAACCGCCACAGAGCAACCTCTGATCAGGGAAAAAATATGAAAGGGAAAACACCGGCCATACCTCTGGCGGTAGCACTGCAATACGATGGCGATCGCGCACCGCGGGTCACCGCCAAGGGGCATGATCGTGTCGCCGAACAGATTATCGACCTGGCACACAAGCACGGTATCCCCATGCAGGAAAATCAACCACTGGCAGCCGTACTGGCACGTGTGGAACTCGGGGAAGAAATACCTGAAGCTTTATATCTGGCCGTTGCGCAGGTAATTGCATTTGCCTACCATCTTTCAGGTAAAGTACCTCGGCAAACTCAGTGAGGTGCTCGCAATGAACAAGGGTATCTTCAGGCAGAGCCGCGTTCCATCATCACCAACAGTTCGGCTTCACCACGGGTCAAACCGCAGGTGCCCACCAACTCGTCAATATCCGCACCATTGTGCACCAGCTGGTTTGCCTGGCTGTACGGGCGATCGCTACCGGTACGCAGTTCGAGGAGATTCTGTCTTTCAGTAATGCGCTGAACCTGCAGTTCCAGTGTGACCACATGATCGCCAACACCCGCCGACGCACTGCATAGCGCACCCAGTTCCTGTTCCAGCTGCAGGACTCGCTGCCGCATAGCCCTAAGCTCTTCTAACAAACTTTCCTCGCCGGATCGGGCACGCCGGTAGACGACACCTAGCGCCGCCAGGCCGGATATCACACGTGTACTGACTTCTCTCAGGATTTGTCTGATCATTTAAGGTACCTCAGGCGTATTCGTCTATGCTCGATCCGTCATTGTCTTTGTCCTTGCGTTGACGGTGCTGGTCAGATTGCCGGCGTTCGCTGTCAGGCTTGTGCCGTGGAGTGCGCTTACCCTCCCCGGCTCCCTTGCCGGGAAAGCTGGGCGGGACACGGTAGGCAGGAGCAAGATGTCCGATTTCGGCCATAGCTGCATGTCCCGGACCGCACCAGAAATCAGCCGGTTAAAGACCGGCCAATTCCTCCCACTCTTCATCAGTGAGCAGTTTGTTCAGATCCACAAGAATCAGCAGTTCGTCGCCACGACTGGCGACACCCTGAATATATTTGGCACTTTCATCGTTACCGACGTTGGGTGCAGACTCAAGTTCCGACGCATGCAGGTCTACCACCTCGGCAACACAATCGACCAGAATGCCGACTACATGTTTGCTGCCTTCGATAATGACGATACGCGTCGAGTCGGTCATTTCTGTCGTTTCCAGACCCAGGCGGATGCGGGTATCCACAACCGTCACTACGTTGCCGCGCAGGTTGATAATACCGAGTACATAGTGCGGCGCACCCGGCACCGGCGCTATTTCCGTGACACGCAGGACTTCCTGAACCTGCATCACGTTGATACCGTAGGTCTCATTCGCAAGACGGAAAGTAACCCACTGTATTACCTCATCATTTCCATTTGCCTTGGCAACTACATTCGCCATCTTGAAACCTCGGGTTAGTTGTGTGCCATAGTCAGATCAGGCGTCAAAAACCTGTCAACTGCCTGGATACCCTAAAAAAAGCATTAATCATGCCAGACCATCGACCAAATTCCTGGTCAACGCATCGATATCCAGCAGCGCACACATCTGCTCGATCACGGTACCGGCCAGCCAGGCACGCTTGCTATTGGCGCTGCGCCATTTGACATCCTTCTCTTCCAGTTCGATCACTTCACCAATGCTGTCGCACGCCAGCGCCCAGCGGCCCTCGTCGATCATCACCAGATGGGCACTGCGCCCCGCCCCATCGGCATCCAGCTGAGCACTACCCTGCGGCAGAATAAAGCGTGCCGTGTCCACAACCTTGGCCTTGCAACCCTGGTAAGGCACGATGCCGAGGAACAGTGGTGAATGCCCGGGCATGGGTGTCATTTCCGCTTCATTGGGCATTACACCTTTCAACTTGATCAGCGGCACCGCCAGCGTGAGCCCGGCGACTTTGAACAGCAAAACCTGGAATGGCACTGTCGCCCAAACCGGGACACCGGCCCCCGGCGGTATTTTTTCCATCCCGGGCTGTTCCGCAGCGGGCGTCTTTTCTACAGACACCGATGCTGCTGCCTGGACAGCGGCCCGACTTTCAATTGGCAGTGACTGCTCTTGCAGCATGGCATCGAGGTAGGCACTCAGGGCCAGCTGTTGATCCAGCAACTGTACCTTGCGGGTAGCGGTAGTCATTGGGACGCCGCCTCTGCCAGTGGTAAATATTCCCGCTGCAAGCTGCGCAACAGGGAAGCATAAGCCTCGTTACCGCGTGCTGAAGAATTGTAGACACTGAGCGGCTTGCCGGCCTTGCTGGCCTCACGAAACTGTGTATCAACCGGTATCACGCGTGGCCACAGGTGTTCGCCATGCTGATCACGCATGGCACGCAGTGCGTCCAGGGAAGCGCGGGTGCGACGATCGAAGAAGGTCGGAATAATCGTGTACGGGAATAAGCCACCACGCGAATGCGCGATCATCTGCAAGGTATGCAGCATGCGGTCCAGTCCCTTGAGGGCGAGAAATTCTGTTTGTACGGGGATCAACAACTGCTGGCAGGCGGCCAGTGCGTTAACCATCAGGATGCCCAGCATCGGTGGGCAGTCCATCAGTACGTAGTCGAACTGCGATTCAAGTCGTGCCAGTGTCTGCTTGATAACCAGCCCCATGCCATCCCGCGTACCGAGTTGCCGGTCAAGGGTAGCCATGGCGGTCGATGCCGGTAGCAGAGAGAGACCCTCCACACCCGTGGTGTGTAACAGTGTGTCCAGAAACTCAATGCGGCTATTATTGGCACACGCCTCAAACAATGAATACAGGCTGCGTTCACTGGCATCCGGATCCAGGCGAAAGTATGACGTCATGGAGCCCTGCGGGTCCAGGTCGATCAACAGTACGCGCCGGCCCTGCTGTGCCAGCAATCCGCCCAGGGAGACAACGGTGGTGGTCTTACCCACACCGCCTTTCTGATTGGAAACGGTCCAGATATTCAAGGTGTGACCTCATCTGCCGGCAAGGCCCCGGGTTCGGATTGCGGCACCGGTCCTGCCGGCTCGGCCGCCGGCGTGGTCACAAGTTCGGGTTGCCCTTCTCGCGTTGTCTGAAAATGGTCCAGGCGCTGAGTGACACGCGCATCAGACCCGGACATGATCACCAGCACAACACGTCGGTTCATTGCCCGTCCTGCCGATGTCGCATTGCTGGCAACCGGTCGAAATTCGCCGTAACCGATAGCTGCCATGCGCCGTGGATCTACACCCAGCCGGGTGAATAAATGCACAACACTGGCTGCACGTGATGCAGACAGCTCCCAGTTGGAAGCGTATTCGAAGTTATTGATCGGTATATTATCGGTGAATCCCTCAACATGAATCACGCTGTCCAGCGGCTTGATTTTATCCGCCAGTTTTCTCAGCACCGGTGCGGATTGGGCAGATAATTCGGCGCTCCCGGATTTAAAAAGGATGCTGGACTTTATTTCAACCTCAATCCAGCGTTTGTCGCGGCGCACATCGATGAGGCCGGCGTCTACCAGATCCGCCATCGCTTCCTCAATTGAGTCGGCGAGTTTCTGTGCGGCCTCGTCCGGCTCCTCAGCGCCGGTTTCATCCTGTGGTATCTGTGGCTCAGGCGATGACTTTTTATCTTCCGACTGTGCCCCCGGCTTATTCGGCAAGGGTACCCGGAATATCTCGATGATCTGTTTATTGTGATCAATAATGGATTCTGACGGCACCGGAGAACGCAGCAGGTTTCCCACCTGGATAGGTTTCAGACTGCGCGACGGATCGCGAAATGCTGCAACAATGGAATCGGAAAGAACACGGTACTTGCCTTCATTGACCGAGGAAATGGAATACATGACAACAAAGAACGCGAACAGCAGGGTTATAAAATCCGCATAGGACACCAGCCAGCGCTCGTGGTTTTCGGGTTCTTCGATGCGTTTCTTTCTCGCCATGCGTTTCTGCTTGTGGTAGCTGTAACCTGATTGAGGCTGTATCGCCCTGACTGCACTACTGGTAGTATCCCTGCAGCTTGGTCTCTATATTGCGAGGATTCTCGCCTTCGGCAATCGAGATCACACCCTCAACTATCATCTCTCTGAACTGGGTCTGGCTGTGTACCTGGCTCTTGAGTTTATTAGCCATCGGCAGGAACAGAAGATTTGCAAAACCTACACCGTATATAGTCGCGACGAAGGCAGTTGCGATGCCACCGCCAAGTTTGGAGGGGTCAGCCAGGTTATTCATAACATGGATCAAACCCATCACGGCACCGATAATTCCGATGGTCGGGCTGTACCCGCCCATACCGTCGAATACCTTGGCGGCCTGGATATCCTGGTGTTCCCTGGTATCGATTTCCACTTCAAGAATGGAACGAATCACTTCCGGTTCGCTGCCGTCCACCAGCAGCTGAAGTCCCTTGCGGGCGAATTGATCGGGTTCTTCCTCGGCAATCGCTTCCAGCCCCAGCAGGCCTTCACGACGCGCAATATTGCTCCAGTTGACAATTTTTTCCGCAGCCTCTTCCGGCTCCAGTTTGACCGGCAGAAATACCCAGACTGCAATTTTCATGGAGCGCACAAAGGTGGCAATCGGTGTCTGGACCATAACGGCGCCCAGCGTGCCGCCTGCTACGATGACGAATGCCGTTAGTTGCACCAGGGAAGATATGTGGCCGCCTTCCAGGATATTGCCACCCAGAATGGCAACACCCGCCAGCAGAATCCCGATCATGCTCAGCATATCCATGCTCAGCCACCCGCCGTCTTCACCAGCGTAGGTCCGATATCACGTAGCGACAACACCTGATCACTCAGGCCTGCTTCCGCTACAGCCATTGGCATACCGTATATAACGCTGCTGGCCTCATCCTGACTCCACACAGTTGCACCCTGTTTTTTCAGGGTGCGCACACCTTCACGACCATCGGCTCCCATCCCTGTTAATACCAGGGCCAGTGTCTTTCCGCCGTACACCGTCGCCACAGAGTCAAACATGACATCGGCACACGGCTTGTAATGCAACCCGGCATCACCGTCACTGATAATGACCTGCACCGCCCCGCCGGACTGTTTAAAGGTCATCTGCCGACCTCCCGGTGCAATCAGTACCTCGCCCGGTGCCAGCACATCACCGTTACAGGCTTCCTTGACCTTGACCGCGCACTGCTGATCCAGACGTGAAGCAAATGCCGGTGTAAAACTGCCCGGCATGTGCTGTACAACCACCACTGGAAAACGAAAATCCGCCGGCAGTTTTGTCAACACTTGCGTCAACGCTACCGGTCCACCGGTTGAACTGGCAATGGCGACCACCTGGAATTGACCCCGCTTGATGTTGACCGGCGGCGCAGCAGGTTTAACCGGAGCCCGGCTTGCCGACGCCGACGGGCTTGTTGATCGCTTTCGGGCCACCGCATGAATGCGTCTGCGCAACAACAGTTTGGCCTGGTCCCGATCCTTGGCGATATCCTCAAAATGCTTGGGCAGAAAATCTACCGCTCCGGCGTCCAGTGCATCGAGGGTTGCCTGTGCGCCGTCATGAGTCAGGGAAGAAAACATCAAAACAGGAACCGGGTTGGATGACATAATATGGCGAACGGCAGTGATGCCGTCCATGACCGGCATCTCGATATCCATGGTTACCACATCCGGTTTCGTTTTCGCGACCTGCTCGATGGCCTCTTTGCCATTGGCCGCGCTACCGACAACCTTGATGCGGCTATCAGCTTCCAGAATCTCGATAATACGCCGGCGAAAAAACCCGGAGTCGTCTACGACCAGAACGCGCGTTACCATGGACCCATTCCTTTGAACCCTGTGTAGACCCATAGTCCCACGGTGGCAGTCAGCCGGCCGCTAGGCGGGTTTTTTTTCAGTTGAGAAGTTAGTCCCCGAAACCATTGGCAGATCACTGTTCATCCTTTACATACACTGAACGTTGGCTTTCATCAGGCTGGGGACGTCAAGAATAAGTGCTATCCTGCCATCGCCCGTGATAGTTGCACCGGCAAATCCGGCCATCCCTTGCAGGAATGCGCCCAGCGGTTTAATGACCACCTCTTCCTGACCAACCAGCTGTTCAACCACAAAGCCAACCTTCTGACTGCCGACGTGTACCACAACCACATGCCTTACCACGTCAACTTCCTGCTGCAATGAATCGCTCACCAACCACTCGCGCAAATAAAACAGGGGCAAGGCCCTTTCGCGCACCATGACTACCAGTTGACCGTCTACGATACTGGTACGCTTTTCGTCCAGATCAAATATTTCGCTGACGCTACCCAGGGGCAGAGCAAAGGGCTGATTGCCGATATTGACCATCAAGGTTGGCATGATAGCCAGTGTCAGCGGTACCCGGATCATCAGGCGGCTTCCCTTACCCAGTTCTGAATCAATCTCGACACTGCCATTCAGCTGGCCGATACGGGTTTTAACCACATCCATGCCGACTCCACGGCCGGAAACATCGGAAATTTGTTCCTTGGTCGAAAACCCTGCCGCGAAAATCAGGTTATAGCAATCCTTGTCGTCCAGACGCGCTGCAGCCTCTGCATCCATCATGCCTTTTTCCACCGCCTTTTTACGCAGTACCTCGGGATCCATACCGGCACCGTCATCCTCGATGGATAACAGGATATGGTCACCTTCCTGTTCGGCTGCCAGTATTACGGTACCGGCACGCGACTTACCCCTGGCCTCGCGTTCATCAGGCATTTCAATGCCATGATCGACTGCATTACGTACCAGGTGAACCAGTGGGTCAGCGAGCGCCTCAACCAGATTCTTGTCGAGATCGGTTTCCTCACCTTGCAGTTCCAGATTGATTTCCTTGTTCAGACTGCGCGCCAGATCGCGCACCACGCGCGGGAAACGACCGAAAACTTTTTTGATCGGTTGCATGCGTGTTTTCATGACCGAGTTCTGCAGGTTGGCGGTAACTACGTCCAGATTGGCGATAGCCTTGGACATAGCTTCATTGGCCACCGATTCCTTGAGATTCGTCAGGCGATTCCGCACCAGCACCAGCTCTCCCACCATATTCATAATTTCATCCAGCCGGCCGGTATCGACGCGTACCGTTGCTTCCGCCTTGTTGGCAACTGGCGCAGGCGTTTTCTTTTTTTCCGGTTTGGCTGCCGCAGCGGGTTTTACTGTTGCGGCAGGTTTGACCTGTTCCGGCTCATTACTACCGGGCGTATTCGGCATCGGTGACTTTCCCGAACCCTGTAACTCGTCCAGCAGCGCATCAAATTCTTCTTCAGAAATCTCATCACTGCCAGGTGAAGCCGGCTTTGGAGGTACTGCCGGACTGCCCTCTGCTCCTGCTGCCGGCACAGGCGCCTTGCCTGATCCGTGCAACTGATCCAGCAAAGCATCGAACTCTTCTTCAGTAATATCATCGCTACCGGACGCGGTAGCCACGCTGCCATTGCCCGCATCTGGACCGCCCTGTGCTGCCTGATCCAGCATCGCCTCAAACTCGGCGTCTACATCGTCGCCGCCTGGCACTTGAGTCCCGGTAACAGCCGGTTCAGTACCGGCAGGCACCGCCAGGCTTTCGAGCATCGCCAATAATTCAGGCGCTGCCGGAGTGGGCATTTCGCCACCCTGCACCTCTGCAAACATGCTGTTCACAACATCCAGCACCTGTAGCACCGTGTCCATCAAATCCGTATCAACGGCTCGCTCACCGTTGCGCAGTACGTTAAAGACATCTTCTGCACGATGGCAGACCTGAACCAGCCCATCCAGACTCAGGAAGCTGGCACCGCCTTTGATCGTGTGGAAGCCGCGAAATACGGCGTTTAAAAGATCCGTGTCATCCGGACTCTGCTCGAGTTCGACCAGTTCCTCATTCAACCGTTCCAGTATTTCTCCGGCTTCAACCAGAAAATCCTGCAGAATCTCGTCGTCAGTATCAAGGCTCATCCTTTCGCTTCCTCAAAATCCCAGACTGGAGAGCAGGTCATCGACTTCGTCCTGTCCCGATACCGATCCACCGCCATCCTCTACGCCGGGCACCTGTGGACCAATACCCTGCATAACTTCGTCTGACATGGCGGTTTCCAGTACCGCAGGCGTAGCAGATCCGGTTTCTTCTTCCCTGCCGCCGGATAAGCGAATCAGTTCAACGAGATTCTCTTCCACTTCCTGCACCAGAGTAATTACCCGGCGCAAAATCTGGCCGGTAAGATCCTGAAATTCCTGCGCCATCATGACTTCGGACAGATTGTTATGAATCTGACCGGCATTTTCCTTTGTAACACTCAGAAATTCATCGATCTCCTTGC
>CAJXFW010000058.1 GCA_913053655.1 uncultured Thiogranum sp.
TTGCTGTCAGAGGCAGCAAAAGCAGCGTACTGATCACCAGTGCGAATAAACGGCGCAGCAGTTTGGCTTGGCTCATGTTGCCTGACTCCGTTTAATGACCCAGTGCCATATCAATATAGCCGGTCGGGCAGACATCGGCGCAGATGTGGCAGCCGATGCACTTGTCGTAGTCGGTGTCCACGTAACGGCCGAGGGTGGCTTCGGTCTTTTTCACGCGGAACACGGCATCCTGCGGACAGAAGATAACGCAGTTATCACACTCGAAGCACATGCCGCAGCTCATGCAGCGACCGGCCTCGGCGACAGCCTGTTCATCACTGTAGCCTTGCATGCGTTCTTCAAAGTGTCCCAGTACCTGTTCCGCGTTTGGCACGTCTTCGCCGCGCAGGAGGCGTTCGGTATATTCAAAGTGTCCGAGGAACAGGTGGTCAGCAGAAATAATTTCCTGCCTGGAGCGGTCTTCGTAGTTGTGAATCGCAAAGTTTTCAGAATTGGTGCCGCGGGTTTCGCCGACGGTATAGGGTTCAGGTTCCAGACCAGCTTCCTTCATCTTATCCAGCAGCGAGAAGTGGTGCTTGTCGACCTTGGGACGCTTTGCCAGCTCGGCATGCTTCAGGTAATTTTCAATAGATTCTGCAGCAATCGAACCCTGTCCAATGGCCGTGGTTAGCAGGTGCGGGCGTACGATGTCACCGGCGACGAAGTGTCCCGGGCGCTTCGGTACCTGGTAATACTTGTCGGCGTCGATCAGATTACGTTCGTTGGCGTAGTCTTCAAGACCGCTCATGTTGCCGCCCTGGCCGATTGCGGACACAATCATGTCGCACTCGATCACGTATTCCTTGCCACCTTCAACGGCAACCGGTCCGTTACCTTCCCATTTGGCGTCAACCAGCCTCAGTGCAGTAGCGCGACCCTCTGCATTACGGATGATTTCCACCGGCATGACTTCGTTGAGGATGTCCACGCCTTCGGTTAGCGCGTCGTTCACTTCGTGCTCGGCGGCGGTCATCTGGTCGCGCGGGAACAGGGCGGTCAGCGTTACGTTGTCGCAGCCTTTCTTTTTGGACAGGTCGACCTCGTCGTGGGTGATCTCAGCATTAACCACGGCTTCGGGATTTTCCTTGTAATCCTTCAGCGTGCCGATACGACGGGACACGGACACCACGTCGATGGAGGTATCACCGCCACCCACGCACAGCACTCGATTGGCTGTGTAGTGCATTTTCCCCTTGTTGAACTGTTCCAGGAACTTCACAGCGGAGACACAGTTCGGGGTTTCATCCCAGCCTTCCAGCGGCAGGCCACGGCCGATCCAGCAGCCCAGCGCCCACAGTACGGCGTCAAATTTCTTGTCCAGCTCGTCGACGGAAATGTCACGACCAATACGGGTGTTGGCCTTGAATTCGATATCGCCCAGATCAAGGATGCGCTGACATTCCTGATCCAGTTCGTCACGCGGAATACGGTAGTTGGGAATGCCGTAGCGCATCATGCCGCCGAGCTGGTCGTGATCGTCAAAAATGGTGGAAGCAATACCACGGCGGCGCAACTGATAGGCCGCTGCCATGCCGGCCGGGCCACCACCGATGATGGCGACTTTCTTGCCGGTCAGTGCGGTACCGGCTGCAAATTTGAAGCTTTCCTTGAAGGCGGTGTCGCCGATGTACTGCTCGACGGCGTTGATACCGACGTAATCCTCGACTTCGCTGCGGTTGCAGGCGTCCTGACAGGGGGCGGGGCAGACACGACCCATCATGGCCGGGAAGGGGTTGGCATCGGTCAAACGGCGAAAAGCATATTCCTGCATGCTGACGTCTTTCGGCGGGTGCTCGATACCACGCACGATATCCAGCCAGCCACGGATATCTTCACCGGATGGACAGCTACCCTGGCACGGCGGTGTACGGTGTACGTAGGTGGGACACTTATGGGACTTGTCGCCATCGAAAATGTTGTCCGTCCAGCTATCCCATGTATTGTCACCCTCTTCGAACTTGCGAAATGTTAATTTCTTGTCGTCGCGAGAAGTAGCCATGCCTGTCTCCTGTTATCTGAACCCGTTCAGGATTCAACGTTGCAATCGATAGATAGTTAAATATTCGGTTAAGCCGTTTCGGCCTCGCCTTGTTGTTCGGCGCTGCCGTCGAGTTCCGCTTCCTGCTCGGAACCCTTCAATACAATGGCGTTACTGACCAGCTGATGCACGCTGACAATCTGGTCCATGGTGAAACCGTAATACGGTAATGTCTTCGCAAACTGACTCTTGCAGATCGCGCAGATAGCCGCCAGATTGGTGACACCATGTTCTTCGGTAACCTTCTTCAGCGCTTCCATGCGTGGCTGGGCACCCTTGACACGTAGCTCAATGATGTCGTCGGTCAGCAGGCCGCCACCACCACCGCAGCAGAAAGTGGCGTCGAGGATAGTGTCCTGGTCCATGTCATAGAAATAGTTGCAGGATGCCCTGATGAGATCGCGGGGTATGGTGAACTGACCGCCTTCCACCTGGCCCATGCCGGCGCCGCGCGCGACGTTGCAGGAGTCGTGGAAGGTCAGTTTCATGTGATCATTTTCCGCTTTGTTCATGCGCAGCTTGCCTTCCTTGAGCAAGTTGTTGGTAAATTCGCAGATGTGTTGCGGGATCGGGTAGTTTTGATCCAGAAAATCGAACGGGCCGATGAGGGTGTCCAGGAAGCTGTAGGCGATGCGCCAGGCGTGACCGCATTCGCCGAAGACGATGCGTTTGACGCCAAGATCAATGGCGGCCTCGCGGATGCGCATGGCAGCGCGGCGCATGTTCTCGTAACTGCCGATGAACATACCGAAGTTGCCCGCCTCACTGGCATAGGAACTCAGCGTCCAGGACACGCCGGCCGCGTGGAAGACCTTGGCGTAGCCCATCAGGCCGTCGACGTGAGGTTCGGCGAAGAAGTCGGCAGACGGGGTTACCAGCAGAATGTCGACACCTTTCTCGTCCAGCGGCAGGCGTACCTTGACACCGGTTTCTTCTTCGATGTCCTCTTCGAGGCCTTCCAGGGTATTTTTCAGCGCCGGTTCCGGCAGGCCGAGGTTGTTACCGATGACAAAGACCTTGCCAAGGATTTCGTTACAGTACTTCTGGCCCTTGCCGACGCTGTCGAGAATTTCGCGCGCGGCCATGGATATCTCGGCAGTGTCTATGCCGTAGGGACAGAATACCGAGCAACGACGGCACTGCGAGCACTGGTGAAAATACGTATACCATTCGTCAAGCACGTCTTCGGTCAGGTCAACCGCGCCCACCAGTTTCGGAAAGTACTTGCCGGCAAACGTAAAGTAGCGACGGTAGACCTTGCGCAGCAGGTCCTGGCGCGCCACCGGCATATTTTTGGGATCGCTGGTGCCAAGGTAGTAATGGCACTTGTCGGTGCAGGCGCCGCAGTGTACGCAAATGTCGAGGAATACCTGCAAGGATCGGTATTTGCCAAGTAACTCGCCCATCTTGTCGATGGCAACGTCTTTCCAGTTGTCCGGCAGTTCACCCGGAAAGCCCAGCGGTCCCTGGAATTTGCCCGCCGCGACGAAGGGTGCGGAGTGCGCCATTGCCCCTTCCCTGAGTTTGGGGACAATGGGATATTCGTTCAGTTCCGGTACGTCAAAATCAGCCATGCCTAATCCTCGGGTCCCTTACTGCTTCGTTTCCAGTTCTTTTGCCCAGTCAGCGATATGACGACGCTCGCGCGAGTTGTCAGTCTGGTTACGGGTCGGGCTGAAGAACACACCCGGTGCGTGCAACAGTTTGCTGATCGGGAAAACAACCAACAGAGTTACGACCAGGCCCAGGTGGGTAAGCAGTAGCAGATCGACCGGTAGTGGCTGCGGCGAGAGGTATAGCAACCCCAGGGCGAATGCCTTGAGCGAAACAACGTCGGTGTGCACGAGGAAGGTCATGCCCATACCGCTCAGGGCAATACCGACCAGCAGGGCCAGCATCAGGTGATCCGACGGGGTAGAGATATAACGTACCCGGTCTACCAGGAAGCGGCGCGCCCACAGGCCGAGCAGACCGGCCAGCATGGCGAAGGCAGCGTACTTGCCGAACGGTTGAACCCAGTTCACCCAGAACCAGACGGGTTCGGTGAAATAGCGCAGGTGGCGAAGCAGCACCAGCACCATGCCGAAATGGAACAGGTAACCAAAAATCCAGGTCCACTTGTTGGCTCTGAACAGGCTTTCGAAAAAAACCACTTCGCGGAACATGCGCATGATGACCCCGGCTTCGGTGCGAGGCGCCGGCATCGTGGGAATAACCAAAGGAGCCGGGGTCTGTGCGTACTTTTTGATGCGCATGGCGACACCGATCACGAGGATCAATGTCGCAGCGTAAAACAGTCCGAAGTACAGAGTCGACACTAAAGACACGCTTTACTCTCCTTTGATGCAGGGTGTTACATAAAACGTGGGGGAGGCCAGCTCCCCCATCGATTACACGCAGGCGTTGCCTGCTAGACGCAACCGGTCGGCTTGGGCAGGCCAGCGTACTTGCAGGCCTGTTTCGCAGGACCGTAGGGGAACAGTTCGTACAGGTACTTGCTGTTGCCTTTGTCCTTGCCCAGTTTCTTGCCAATGGCTTTGGTCAGCACGCGGACGGCGGGAGCAATCTGATACTCTTCATAGTACTCGCGCAGGAAGTTGATGACTTCCCAGTGGGCATCACTCAGGTCACTACCATCGGCCTTGGCCATGATAGTGGCAACATCAGGTTCCCACTGGTTCAGATCGGCCAGATAGCCTTCTTCGTCAACTTCCAGGGATTTACCGTTTACATCAATAGCCATCGTAAGTTCTCCTTGTTTGCAGTTTCAGTGCAAATCAGTTTCAGTTTATAACCAGGACTGGACCTTGTCGTATTCAACGACCAGATCCACAAATCCGCCGTAATCGACAACCTGGAGGCCATCAATGACGTGGTGCTCGGACATCCCGCGTGCGGCAACGTCCGGGCCAAGTACGTAGATCTTGTGATCTTTCAGTGCGGACTTGACCTTCTCCGCCACCACAGTGCCGTCGAAAGCAGCGTATACACCGTCTTCAATCAGCAGAATGGCGGCACCTTTAACGGCATGACGCAACGCGGTATCCAGCGTACGTCGCTCAAAAGGCGATTTATTTACCGTGTGTAACATGGGCATAGCAGTTCTCTCCGTCTTAGAAGCTCAGGATGACTTCCTGTTCTTCCATCAGTTCAGCCAGCTGGTCCTTGTCGACAATCTGGACAGGGACAATCAGGTCTTCTACCGTCAGACCGCGGGACTGCAGCGACTCTCTTTCGACATACAGCTTCTCGACATCGTAACCTTCCAGGGCACGATAGGTTGGAGAGAAGTTTTTCACGCCGATAGCTTCGGTGTTCTGTTCTTTCTTGATCTGGTAAACACCGTCATCCATAAACACAAGTGTTACGTCCTGTTCGAATGCGGCGGCGATCAGTACAACTTCCAGCGACTCCAGGGCATAGATAGTGCCGTAGGGGGCGCGACGGTTGACATACATGAACTTGCGGACCGGGCCCTCAAGTTCGTCGTCTTCCCATGGTTCTGCCATAATTCTGATTCCTCAATTAATCGCCAAAGATGACCAGGCGGTCTGACTGGATACCGGCTTCGATGAGCTGGCCCAGGCCGGAAATACGGAAACCGTCGGCCATATTATGACCGTCTTTCCCCTGGCGCTTGGCCTCGTTTTCATCGAGGATGCCGCGGCGCTGTGCTGCAGCAATACAGATAACCAGATCCAGATTGTATTCCTTGGACAGTGCGGTCCACTGTTCGGTAATGTTGCGGTCGTCCTTCGGGGGGACCGCAAAGCGCGTACCGTTGTTAACACCGTCATGGTAGAAAAACACGCGGAAGATCTCGTGTCCTTTTTTCAGCGCAGCCGTGGTGAACTGGATTGCTGAATCAGCAGACTGGTGCTGATAGGGGCCTTCGTTGACCAATACAGATAACTTCATGCAACGACTCCCTGCTTAGAAACGGATGTGGGTAGAAGCGTTCAGGCTGGCACGGGCACCACGCCAGTTATCTACGTGGTACTTGGTGAACGGCAGACCGGTCACTTCGAAGAAACGCGGCCAGCCGATACGCTCAACCCATTCGTTGATGCGTTCCCAGTCCTTGGCGCCTGCCTTGTATTCTTTCAGGATGCGCTTGACGATGGCGGTAGCTTCAGGCCAGCGCGGCGGATTGTTCGGAATACCGGAAGCAACCAGTTTCTGGAAGGTGGGCTTACCGCGGGCGTTGGAGTGGTTACCACCGATCCAGACGGCCAGTTTGCTGTGCTCGGCATCGTTGATCTGCATCGGCGGGCAAGGCGGGTAGCAGGCACCGCAGCAGATGCATTTCTTTTCGTCGACTTCCAGCGAAGGCTTGCCGTTAACCACGGCGGGGCGAATGGCCGCAACCGGGCAGCGGGCGACAACCGAAGGGCGTTCGCAGACATTGGCAACCAGGTTGTGATCGATTTTCGGTGGCTTGGTGTGCTGAACGTTGATGGCGATATCGCCCTGGCCACCACAGTTGATCTGGCAGCAGGAGGTGGTCATATGCACACGGTTCGGCATGTTCCAGGCGGTGAACTCACCAATCAGTTCGTCCATCATGGATTTCACGACACCGGAAGCGTCGGTGCCCGGGATGTCGCAGTGCAACCAGCCCTGGGTGTGAGACAGTGAAGTCACCGAGTTCTTGGTACCGCCAACAATGAATCCGGCCTTGGTCAGCGCATCGACCAGCGGCTGAACCTGGGCTTCTTTGGTGACAATGAATTCGATATTGGAACGGATGGTGAAACGAATGTAACCATCCGCGAACTTGTCACCGATGTCGCACAGGGTGCGCAGGGTGAATACGTCGAGAATACGCTGGGTACCCGCCTTGATGGTGTAGACTTCGTCACCGCTGAAGGCAACGTGGCGCAAAACGCCGGGCTGCGGATCATCGTGGTATTTCCACTGACCGAAATTCCTGCGCATCGCGGGATGCATGTACTGGAAACCGTCCGGACAACCCGTTTCGATAGGTTCCCTCATATCTGCCATTGACATGGTGCTCTCCTGATTGTGAGTGCTGTCTAATGCCGGCCGGAGCGGATAAACCCGCTCCGGAGCCAGTGTGTATACATTACCGGGCTAAATTAAGCCGGTGTGATTTATGCGCTGGCCTTTTCAGACTGACGCTCGAACCACTTCTCGGCTTCCTCGTCCCAGCCGTCCATGCGGACGTAGGAGCACTGACGCGGGCTGCTGACCATGTTCGGGTCGACGTCGATGTCAATGCCTTCAAGGAAGTTAACCAGACCAATACGCTCGATCATTTCACCGCAGCGTTCGTGCTCCAGACCGTTCTCGGCCCAGAAATCGATGATCTCTTCGGCCATCTCGACGATGGACTCGTAGTCTTCCTCGGTTTCCAGCTTCTTGAACGGAACCACTACGGTGCCCATCAGGTCACCGATTTTCAGAGTACGCTTGCCACCGATCAGAATAGTGACACCCTTGTCGTCGCCGGGGTGCAGCGCCTTGGGCATCACATTCAGACAATGCATACAGCGTACGCAGTTATGGTTGTCGACGGTCAGCGTGTCGTCGTCGTTCAGGGTCAGCGCCTGGGTCGGGCAACGCGTGGTGACGTTGTCGATGATGTACTGACGTCCTTTTTTGGCAACGTAGGCCTTGATTTCGTCCTGATCGACCTTCATGTCGTCGCGCCAGGTACCGATGACGGCGAAGTCAGAACGCTCGATAGAGTTCTGGCAGTCGTTCGGGCAACCGGATACCTTGAACTTGAACTTGTAAGGTAGAGCAGGACGGTGTACGTCGTCGGTGAAGTTGTTGACCAGGCGGCGGTGGGCAGCGTGCTCGTTGGTGCAGGACATTTCACAGCGGGCGGCGCCGACACAGGACATGGCGGTACGTACGCAGGGGCCGGCACCGCCGAGATCCCAGCCATATTCATTGATCTCGTCAAAGAAGTGCTGGGTGTTTTCGGTCGTGGTACCGATAAACATGATGTTGCCGGTCTGGCCGTGGAAAGTCTGCAGGCCGGAACCCCATTTTTCCCAGCTGTCAGCCAGTTTACGCATCATATCGGTGGTGTAGTAATTAGCCGGAGACGGCTGCACACGCAGGGTGTGGAATTCGCGGGATTCGGGGAAGGCATCGCCGACTTCGGAGAAGCGCGGGATGATACCGCCGCCGTATCCGAACACGGATACTGTGCCGCCTTTCCAGTAACCCTTGCGGGTTTCGTAGGAGTGCTCCAGCTGACCGAGCAGGGAATTGTTTACTTTACGGATACGCTCGTCGGGGTGGTCGTCGCGCAGATGCTTGATGCCCGAAACAAAGCTCGGCCAGGGGCCATTTTCCAGTTCGTCGAGCATAGGCGTGGGGTAATGCTTGTCAGCCATGGCCATCTCCTTCCAGATTGTTGTGGCGGATGCTGCGTACGTTCAGCGCCGCCGTTACGTAACGTCGAAAAATCAGTGTTCGGTACTTCTAAGAAGTTTAGGAGTCTGCGTGTGATCCGAGAACCCTACCCTTGGGGTGTTCTACCATCCCACAGCTATCTCTTTGGGGATAGATAAATCCTGACTATGTGCGGCCGGCGATTATACGGTTGGTTCTGGAATATTTCCATGCTTACAGATTGTTCTAATATTATCAAAAACTTATTCGCCAGCCAGGGCGTGAACATTTGTCGGCGCAGCGATCAACCGGCGGTTATCCCCATAAAAAACCAGAGGTTAATCTGAATATGGCACGATCAAATCTGATAAAATTTTACATCAGCTTTAATAACACCGTGAAAACATGATGACATCGAGCGTTTATACCGCAGCGATCGCAGTAGCCAATAATCCGTTTGATCTGAATGCGGATGCGGCGTACTCCGCCTGGCGACAGGGCAAGCTTGACAGCGCGCCGGCAGGATCTGGCGTGTTTGTGCTGGCGCTGGACAACGCCGCACGGCTCAGCACCACAGAACGTAACGCGGTGTTCGACCGGCTTGAGCGAACCAATATGGTGGTCTACGAACTCAAGGATCCCGCCAGCCAGAGCAAGCCGCTGATTCTCCAGCTCGGTCGTCAGCTGGGGCTGGAAAGACTTGACAGTAATCTGTGCGCTGATGAAGACGGCATCACCACGCTTCGTGTGGTGGACAAGCGGCGCGAGGGTGAATACGTACCCTATACCAACAAGCGTCTCAACTGGCACACCGATGGTTACTATAACCGCCCCGATGAGCAGATTCGCGGCGTGATTCTGCATTGTGTTCAGCCGGCCGACGAGGGCGGCGAGAACGCTTTCATGGATCATGAAATAGCTTATTTACAGCTGCGGGATGAGAATCCGGACTATATTCGGGCACTGATGGAAGCGGACGCCATGGTTGTCCCGGCCAACATACAGAACGGCCGTGAGATACGCCCCGAACAGGGCGGGCCGGTATTTTCCGTCGACAGCGGTGGCAAGCTGCACATGCGTTATTCGGCGCGGGCGCGCAACATTGTCTGGAAGAACGATCCAGCCACGCAGGCAGCGGCAGAATGCCTGCTGGACTTGTTTCAGGCGGATTCACCCTATATATTTCGCCACCGACTGGAAGCCGGCCAGGGCGTTATCAGCAATAATGCCCTGCATTGCCGGACTGAATTTAAACACGACAGCGACGCTGATCAAGGGCGCCTGCTCTACCGAGCGCGTTATTTCGATCGGGTCGCCAATGTCGATTGCGACGGGTAAGCACCATGTTATGTCTGAGTGAAATACTGCTACAGCATCACGATCTGCAGAATTTTGACGAGCTGGTGAGTGTTGTTGAGCGCAAGGCGCGCGGCGGTGAACTGTTTTTCCGGATGGACGTACGGCCGCCGTTTCTGGATACCCCCGAGAGTTGGGAAGACCGGCTCGAGGCTGCTTTTGCAGTAGCAGGTAAGCGTTGAGAGGTGTGCCTTAATGTTCTGGGAAGAAGATAAAGACGAAAATACACCGTACCAGGTATCGGATGATGTGGTAGACCTGATTTACAATATCGACTGCAAGTGTTTGCCGCTGGATCATGCGTACACGCTTTCCGACGCGATACGCAGCGCACTGCCGTGGATGGATGGCGAGTCGCGGGTTGGCATACACCTGATCCACGGCGCCGAATCCGGCAACGGCTGGATGCGTCCGGAAGACCCGGCTAATGAATTGCTGTATTTGTCAAAACGTTCGCGCATGACTTTGCGTGTGCCCAAACACCGCGTCGAGGACGCCAGGAGTCTGAGCGGCGAAAAACTGGATATTGGCGGCCATAGCCTGGAAGTCGGCAAGGCGAAGGTGCGGCTGTTCAGCACCTTGCCAACCCAGTTTGCGCGCTACGTCGTTGTACCTGAGGGTGTCAGCCACGAAGACGAAGCGGCATTCACGGCCTACGCCGTTGAAGCATTGAAGGCGCTGGATATTCGCGTACGCAAGCTGTTATGTGGCCGGACACATGCGCTGCAACACCCCGACGGTGACCTGTATACCCGCAGTATTATGCTGGCGGATCTGGGGTTCGAAGAGGCTGTTGCCTTGCAGCAAAAAGGTATCGGGCAGCATCACAAAATCGGGTGTGGACTGTTCATCCCCCACAAGGGTATCAAGGCCGTGCATGAAATGACGGCCGACAAGAAGCATTAGGTTTCAATTTTAAACCTGGAGAGATTACTTCATAACCAGGATTAATATTATTCGTTAACATATTAATTAACAGGAAGAAAACTATGGCACTCGAAGTCAACGGCAAAACTGTCGAAGTCACAGAGAACGGTTACCTGGTAAACCAGGAAGACTGGACAGAAGCGGTGGGTCAGGCCGTTGCTGATGCAGACAAGCTGGAAATGACCGAGAAACACTGGGATATCGTAAACTACCTGCGCGATGCGCACTTCAATGAGGGTGGCGCCGAGCCGAACGAGCGTACCATCATGAAGGAGATGAGCAAGAAGTGGGGCGCCAAGGCCAGCAGTAAAGACATGTACAACATGTTCCCGGGAATGCCCAGCAAGCAGGGCCGCAAGATTGCCGGTCTGTCGCAAAGCACCCGCAAGGGCGGCTATTAACCGGGCCTGCCCATAGGGGATATAGCCCGGATTAGTAACCCGTAATATAGTGCCCGACAGTTATCGTGCGGTGCACGCCTTTTGAATCGACGCTTTGGAGGCAAAACCATGAGCGAAAAGCAAGAGATGATCAAGAAATTGATCGAGATGCAGAAGAAGTTCATCGCGTATGAACATGCGAACGGTGTCACGCAGGAAGAGTATTTTACGGCATCGGAAGGCCATGAGCTGAATAATTACCGTCAGCAATTTAATGACCTGGCGATGAAGCTGGTGGACGTCGCCCACGAAGAGAAAGGTTCGCACCGCTAATACGGTTGCTCTCAAAAAAACGGGCCGGTGTGTACGCACCGGCCCGTTTTTTGTGCCCTTGCCTGACCGGCATTGCGAGTATCCATAGGTAGGGCGTAGGTGCCAGATTTTTCTTATTTTTGAACCGCCAAGACGCAAAGACCGCCAAGAAAAACGAACGCTTTAAAGTTCGGACCACATGCGCACCAGATTGACATAAACGTGATCGACCCGGGTGGCCACCTCGCTTTCAGGTTCTGACTCCAGCAGGCTTTCCCGGGCCTGGTAGAGTTCGAACACCAGTTCCCGCTGCTGTGGATCGCGCAACATACTCTGCGTCCAGGTCACCGCGACCAGCCGTTCGCCCGCAGTGATCTCGTTGATGTGGTGCAGGCTGGACGAGGGGTAGATGACCGCGTCCCCGGCCGCCGGTTTCAGGCTTTGATCTCCATATGTAGTCCCGATCACCAGTTCGCCACCTGCATAGTCGTCCGGACCATTCAGAAAAACGGTGGTCGATATGTCGGAGCGGTACTGACCTCCCGGCGGACCCATGACCGGGTCATCCACGTGATCGCCGTAGGACATTCCGGGGGTATAGCGGGCGTAGTAGGGCGTAGCAACACGGTAGGGCATCGCCGCCGCCTGGTAGAGCGGGTGCTGCACCAGTGAACTCATGACCAGCTTGTTCAGCTGTTCCATGCGGTGCGCATCGGATTGCAGTTCTTCGTTGTGCTTGACGCGCCTGGCGGTTTTGCCCGCGGACAGGCGGCCATCCATAAACCGGCCCTGCTCGAGTAGTGAACGAACCTGTGAGAGTTTCCGGTTGTCGAGTACGCCGGGAATAACAAGCAGCATTCAGATATCCTGCGGTCAATGAATCGGAGAGGTAAGATGATATTGAAACTGACCATAGATGATCAAACCTGCAATATCGATGTGTCCGCGGAGATTATGCAGGAAGCGGAAGCGTTCTACGCGAAAATGGACAAGGATATGGACAAGGGCTGGCAGATGAGCCGCACCTGGGTGGAGAATCCTGACCTGTACCAGCGCTGCCAGATCGTTGCCGACAGGATTCTCGGAGCTTTCCACACCGAAAACCGGAAAATGGCCGTGCTGATGTCAGGTTACATTCTCAGCCGGGTTCCCCATATCGAGGAAGTGGTGGTGGATACCTCGGGGGATATCACGCTGACAGAGGTGGTGACGTAGCCATCTGAGCCCCGCACATCAGTCACGTATAGACAGGTAACATCATATAAAACAGTGGGATAATGTTCTATTCCAGAAATAGCCTGCGGAGCCTGCCATGGTTCGATCCTGTCTCTGCTGCGGCTGCATTGCCGGTTATCGTATTAAATCCGGCAGTTTCCTCAACCTATTGCGCCTCATGCCGAAGACTACCAGGTGGGGAACACCTGGATTACACTGGTACCCATAATAACCGGCCGAATAAAACTACGTGAGCAAGCACGATACTGAATTCTACACAGAGCTGTTGCGCGCTTACTTTGACAGCGCGAATGATGCTATCTTCGTACTGTGTAATGAACTGAAATTCTTGATGTGCAACAAGCTCATGGAAGAGTGGATCGGCCACAGCGAGTTCACGCTTACCAGCCACAACGAGCGACACCCCATCACAGATTTACTCGGTGATGCCGCATCAATTGAAAAGTTTCGCAATAGTGTCGAGCAGGTGCTGGCCGGCAAGCCCCAGCGTCTTGAATGCTTCATAAATCCCGACAGTGCACCGCAGCGCTGGCTTGAAATCAGCATGACGCGCGTGGATGTTGAGGCTGGTGACATGATTATCGCGGTAGCGCGGGATATGACCCGGCAGCGCGAACAGCTGGCTAAAATTCACTATCAGTCAACACACGATGTGCTTACCGGGTTGCCCAACCGGGTTATGTTGCAGGGTTTGCTCGGCAGTTGCGCTGATGAGACTGATCCGGCCGCAGCGCTGGTTGTTGATATACCCCGCTTCAGGGATGTGAATGAGGCGCTGGGTTACCGCACAGCAGATGAAATACTGAAAGCGGTTGCACGTCGAATCGAGGTGACCGCCAATGATTATCAGGGCACCACAACCGGTCATTTAACCGGCAACCGGTTTGCTGTCGTCGTCAGCGGCAAGACCGCCGACAGTATCGAACTGATTGCGGACGCTATTCACGCAGCGTTGTCTCGTCCCATGCAGCACGCAGCTATGGAACTTACCCTGGGTTCCAGTATCGGTATCGCCCAGTTCCCGGCACAGGTCGAGCGTCGCAGTAACCTGTTGCAGGCGGCGGAGACCGCCCTGCACCATGCCAAGCAGAATATGGCGACAGGCATTAAAAACTTTTACCCGGAGCTCTATGGCGCAGGCAGCGAACGCCTTTCTCTGGTTAACGATCTTAGAAGCGCTGTGGACAACTGCCGGATCCACGTGCATATGCAGCCCATTGTTCCGTTGCAGGGCGACGGAGGGGTCCGTCTGGAAGCGCTGGCACGCTGGAAACGGGGTGGTATCGATGTACCGCCGGACAAGTTCATTGCTCTGGCCGAGCTAAGCGGCCATATCCTGCCCGTTACGCAGCTCGTTATGGAGCAGGCAATTGCCCAGAGTGCGCAGTTGATCAGGGATGGATTTGTGTCCGGTATTGCGATCAACCTGTCGCCACACTGCCTGATGGACCGTATTTTTACGGAACGGGTTGAGGCGCTGATCGAGAGATGCGGGATACCTGCCTCGTCGCTGACATTCGAAATTACCGAAGGTGTAGCGATGTCAGAACGGATGCATCAGTACACCGTCCAGGAGCTACGCTCGCTGGGCGTCAATTTGTCCATCGACGATTTTGGTACCGGTCATTCCTCGTTGTGCAAACTCAGACAACTGCCCGTTTCCGAGTTGAAAATCGACAAGTCATTTGTCAGGGATATGCTTGTAGACAAAGGCGACGCTACCATTGTTGAAGCCAGTATCAATCTTGCACACAGTCTGGATCTAAAGGTGGTTGCAGAGGGTATCGAAGACGATGCGACACTTGCGTGTCTGGTCCAGATGGGCTGTGACTACGCACAGGGTTTCTGCATCTGCCCCCCGTTACCGTTACCGGACCTGCTCAAGTGGCTTAAACTCGGCTCGGCAAAATCGCCACAAACCGCAAACCAGTAATATAATCCAGCCGGTTGATACGCCTTATCACTTTGCGGGGTGCGTACACTGACATCGGCCATACTCAGGCAAACATCACCCAGGTGGTGACAATGTATTTCTCACCCTGTTGCAGCGTGACTGCGCGGTGTTCATGCGTCCAGAAGGGAGGAAACAATACCAGCTTGCCCTGCTCCGGTTTTATTTTTATGTTCTGGTACAGGAACTCGGTTTCGCCACCCGGTCCGGGTACGTCGTTCAGATACCATAAGGCGACCAGTTGGCGTTGGCTGAAGTTGTGACTGCCACCGTCGATGTGCCAGTGGTAGTGTTCCCCGACGGTGTAACGCTGGATGCCATACCCCATATCCTTGAACGGACCCTTGAAATACGGGTAGCTCTCCCTGAATTCAAAAACGGCCTTGCCAAGCGAGCGGAACAGTGCCCGATCGATGTCCTTCCAGCGAGGTTTCCCGCTGACCACCAGGTCAGTCATCTTCTTGATGCCACGGTCCTTGCCGACGTTCTGACCGATACGGCCTTCATACTGCTCGTCGCCGCACTGTGCAAAGCGCTCGATCGCCAGCTCGCAGGTTTCCGCGCTGAGGGCATGGCGCTTTTCGAATATAAAAGTGTCAGGTTTTACTTCCTGAATACTGCGCAGCGGGATAACAGTTTTGTTTTGTGGCATGGTAAGTACAGGCCTACAGCTGTTTCTGTTCAATCAACGATTCCATATCCTGCCACGCTGTCGTAACGCGGCTTTCATGGAGCGTAATGAGATCGCGCGCAACCTGCGTCCAGTGCTTACGGCCGGTGCTGACCTGGGCTTCGAGCTGACTGCGATCGCCACATTCTACCCAGTGCTGGTAAGCATTCAACAGGGCGGGATAGATTTGTTTGCGTGCACCGGACAGGTTGGCGAAGTAAAAGTGAAGCGAAGGCGGGTGCGCCCGCTTGATCAGGCTGGGAAGAGTGGACAGCGCATCGGCCAGGTGGTCACGCACCGCGCGCGCCATCAATTCCAGGCGTGAACGGGGAAAAGCGTTGATCATTTCGCGCCAGTTTTCGCCGAGTACTTCGCCGGCCCTGACTTCACCGATTTCATGCAGGGTCAGTGTCTCGATTTCCACTTCAGTCATCTGGTCCAGCGCTTCATCCAGGTTGTCCTCGAAGTTATAGCAGCGGATGGCACGGCCCATGGCATTATCCGGCTTGTTCCAGCGCCATTCCTCCAGTCGCTCCCATAGCATGCGGCGCAA
>CAJXFW010000059.1 GCA_913053655.1 uncultured Thiogranum sp.
GCGGCCAGTTCGATGGCTTCGCAGTCGGCTACGGACAGGCCTATCTGCTCGGCAATGATGTGTGCGTACCTGGCCATACGAATAACATGATTGCCGGTTTCCTCATCCCGGTATTCACCGGCCTTGGCGAGCCTCAGCAGGGTTTCGTGTTCGCGCCGGCGTATCTCGCTGGTCGCTTCCGAGACGCGCTGTTCCAGCCAGCGTGCACGTTCGTGAATGATTTTCTTCTGGTTGCACTGGGTAAGCAGGTTGCGGCAGCGCGCATGGAATTCAAGGTCGTCGACCGGTGTTGCAAGCAAGTCTGTGGCACCGGCATCCAGGACCTGGCGACGCTGTTCCTTGTCACTCCAGGGAGCCATCATGAGCAGTGGTAATTCGCTGCCGCCCGGAAGTGCGCGTATCCTCCGGACCAGATCAGTGGCTGAGGTATCTTCGAATCTGCTGTTTGCTATCGCCAGATCGGCATTGTGCCAGCGTAACCAGGAGAGCGCCGGCCCGGGCCTGGTGAAAACTTCGATACAGATGACTGGATCAATCCTGCGGATCAGCCCGACCAGATGCTCGCACCGGGATGAATCCCGGTCCAGTAGTAGTATTGTCGGCATACGGTGCCTCAATTCCCCAATATTCACAGCAGAAAAATTCTCTGCGGTGCCTCCGTGCTGACCGCATAACTGGACTTGCTGAGTTTCTAACACACTGAAAAACAGAGGAATGGTCTGTTCTCTTGAGTGCTGTTCGAAGCTAACGGCGGAAATAGTTCAAACTTAAGCGTATGATTTAAATTAGCTCGGGTAGACGTGAGTCTATCACTTTGTTTTACCGGTAATAGTTAATGAGGGGTCTGCATGTCTGGAGAGGAAAATTCACAATCACCCGATCGTCAATCGCTGGGCAGCGTCATTCGCAGCGTATTATCGTCCATGTTCGGGGTGCAGAGCAGCGGTAAGCATGCAGAGGATTTCAGTAAGGGCAGTGTTTTTTCGTACGTCGCAGTCGGGCTGGCCGCGACGCTTCTGTTTGTCCTTACGGTGTGGGGCATTGTGAAGCTGGTGGTAAACGCAACGCAACCATCCTGATCGGGAGCCTGGATTGCCCCAGTCTTTGAAGGTCATGGCTAGGTCCCTGCTTGGCAGTCTGCGGGATCTTTCGCCCGCTATCCTGGTGGTGATGTTTTTTCAACTGGTTGTATTACAACAGCCGTTGCCGAATCTTGGCCAGCTGTTGTTCGGGACCTTGCTGGTTGTACTGGGCTTGACTTTTTTTATCAATGGCCTGGAGATGGGGCTATTCCCGGTCGGCGAATCGCTGGCGCGCGCGCTGGCCCGCAAAGGCAGCCTGTTCTGGCTGGTTGCATTTGCCTTTACCCTTGGATTCGGCACCACCGTTGCTGAACCGGCACTGATTGCTGTTGCCGAAGAGGCTTCCGAAATTGCTGCACAGGCAGGTGTCATCGGTTCATCCGGACAGGCGCAGGAAAGCTATGCACTGGGTTTGCGCCTGACCGTGGCATTTGCCGTCGGACTGGCAATCGTAATCGGTGTGGTGCGAATTCTGAAAGGCTGGCCCATGCACTGGATGATAGCCGCAGGCTACGTGATAGTCGTTGCTATCACCGCAATTGCGCCACGGGAGATTATCGGTATTGCCTACGATTCGGGTGGTGTGACAACGTCAACGATCACCGTGCCACTGGTCACCGCGCTGGGCGTCGGGCTGGCATCGTCTATCCGCGGACGTAACCCCATGATTGACGGCTTTGGTCTGATTGCGTTCGCTTCCCTGACACCGATCATATTCGTCATGATTTACGGCATGGTGGTGAACTGATGCTGTGGGCGGAAATCCTGGACGCCTTTGTCGGCACCCTGCGCGATATTTTCCCCATTGTGACAATGATCCTGGTTTTCCAGTTCGTGGTTATTCGGCGCCCGTTACCCGGCGCGCGGCGCGTAGTGCTGGGGTTCGTGTATGTCATCGTCGGGCTGTCCCTGTTTCTGGTTGGTCTGGAAGAGGCGCTGTTCCCTCTGGGGCGATTGATGGCAAAACAACTGACTGATCCGTCCTTTATTTTTGGGGGGATTGGGCATATACCCGCGATCGTGCACTGGTCAGCGTACTACTGGGTCTATATTTTTGCCTTCGCGATCGGTTTTTCCACCACGATTGCGGAGCCGGCATTACTGGCGGTTGCCATCAAGGCCCGGCAGGTATCCGGTGGGGCTATCGGCATCTGGGGTCTGCGCATCGCGGTTGCCTTGGGGGTGGCGGTTGGGCTGGCATTGGGTTCGTACCGTATCGTGACCGGTCTGCCTATTCACTACTTCATTATCGCAGGCTACGTGGTGGTGGTTATACAAACGATGTTTGCGCCACGGCTGATCATTCCGCTTGCCTATGATTCCGGTGGTGTTACAACATCCACAGTAACGGTGCCACTGGTGGCCGCGCTCGGCCTCGGCTTGGCAGAAACCGTGCCAGGGCGTAATGTGCTCATCGACGGATTTGGGCTGATCGCCTTCGCCAGCCTGTTCCCCATTATGAGCGTGATGGCCTATGCGCAGATTTCAGGTTTCCGCGCCAGGCGGGAACGTTCCCGAAATCCAGAGTCAACGTAAAGAGAGAACATAACCATGCATTTCAAACTTATTATCGCCTTCGTGGATGACACCAAGACTGACAAGGTCATGGACGCGGCACGTGATGCAGGTGCTACTGGAGCGACAGTCGTCAATAACGCACGCGGTGAAGGGCTTAGGAAAAGCAAAACATTTTTCGGGTTGTCCCTTGAAACACAGCGCGACGTGTTGCTGTTTCTGGTAGAGGAGCACCTCAGCAGAAGTATTCTTGAGAAGGTCTGCAAGGTTGGTGAGTTTGATGACAGTCCGGGTACGGGCATTGCTATTCAAATAGACGTTGAAGATGCAGTAGGTGTACAGCACCAGGTCAGGGAGCTGGTGGGTCGTGTGGAGGATGAATTATGAATAAAGCCAGACTGGTTCGGGTTCGCGACGTGATGAAAGTGAACTTCGATATGATAGACGGAAAAACAACGGTTGAGGACGCATTAAAGACCATGAAGCACGTGGAAACGAAGTCGCTCATTGTTGACAAGCGTCATGATGACGACGAGTACGGCATGGTGTTGCTGTCGGATATCGCCAAGCAGGTGCTTGCCAAAGACCGCTCGCCAAAGCGGGTGAACATCTATGAAATCATGGCCAAGCCGGTTGTATCAGTACGGCCGGATATGGATATTCGCTACTGTGCCAGGATGTTCGAGCAGTTTGGCCTGTCACGGGCGCCGGTTCTGGAACGCGGTAAAGTGATCGGAATTGTGAGTTTTACTGATATGGTTCTGCGTGGTCTGGCCGATATTAATGACGATTAGATTCCTGTAGGAGCGCCGCCCTTCGGCGCGATTGTTGGCAACGAAACCAATCGCGCCGAAGGGTGGCGCTCCTACAGGGTGGCTATCTTTTGTAGCTGCTCTTGCAGTTGTTTTATGGCAGCTTTCGTATCCTCTGCTTTGGCTTTCTCTTTGTCGACTACTGCGGCGGGCGCTTTTTCCACAAAGGCAGGGTTACCAAGTTTCTTTTCGGTGCGTTCCAGGTCAGTACGTTTTCTGTCCAGCTCTTTCTCCAGTCGCGCCTGTTCAGCTTCTTTGTCGATCAGGCCGGCCATGGGGATCAGCAATTTCATTTCGCCGATCAGCGCAGTTGCAGATTCGGGGCCTTCCTGGTTGCCGAGCCATTCAATGGATGCCAGGCGTGCGAGTGACTTGACGTAGTGCTGGTTGTGGGCGAGGCGTTGCTGATCAGTATCGCTGCCGTTTTGCAGCAGTACCGGCAAGGCTTTACGTGGCTCTATGTTCATGCCACTGCGTATTTTACGTACCCCCAGCACGAATTCCTTTACCCACTCTATTTCATCAATGGCATCCTGGTCGATAGCGCTATCGTCTGGCTCAGGGTAGGTGCAGAGCGTGATGGTCTCTCCCTGTACGTCTGCGAGCGGGGCAACACGCTGCCATATTTCTTCGGTAATGAAGGGAATGATCGGATGGGCCAGTCTCAGTATCGTTTCCAGTACCTGCACCAGTGTCTGACGGGTGCCGCGTAACGCAGCCTCGCCGGTGTCGGCATTGTTCAGTACCGGCTTGGAGAGTTCCAGGTACCAGTCGCAGTATTCATCCCAGATAAATGAATAAATGGCCTGTGCAGCGAGGTCGAGCCGGTAGTTCGCGAAGTTATTGATGACCTGCTGTTCGGTCCGTTGCAATAGCGAAATAATCCAGCGGTCGGCATTTGAGAACTCCACATCACCACCGCTCTGTCCACAGTCCCGATCCTCGGTGTTCATCAACACGTAGCGTGCAGCGTTCCACAGCTTGTTACAGAAGTTTCGGTAACCCTCAATACGGTTCAGGTCAAAGTTGATGTCGCGGCCGGTGGAAGCCATGGCGGCAAAGGTGAAGCGTAGTGCATCAGTGCCGAAGGAGGGTATGCCGTCGGGGTAGTCCTTGCGTGTCTGTTTGGTGATCTTTTCCGCGAGGTGTGGTTGCATCATGCTGCCGGCACGTTTTTCTACCAGTGATTCCAGGTCGATGCCATCGATGAGATCAATGGGGTCGAGTACGTTGCCCTTGGATTTGGACATTTTATTGCCGTGCGCATCACGTACCAGGCCGTGTATGTACACTTCCCTGAAAGGTACCTCATCCATGAACTTCAGGCCCATCATGATCATGCGTGCGACCCAGAAGAAAATGATGTCGAAGCCGGTCACCAGTACGCTGGTGGGGTAGAAGGTTTGCAGGCGTTCGGTCTGTTGCGGCCAGCCCAGGGTTGAGAAGGGCCACAGCGCCGAGCTGAACCAGGTGTCGAGCACGTCTTCGTCCTGGCGCAGTGTGACATCGTCAGCCAGTTTATGCCGGGCGCGTACTTCGGCTTCGCTGCGACCGACATAGACATTTTCCTGATCGTCGTACCAGGCCGGGATGCGATGGCCCCACCAGATCTGTCGCGAGATACACCAGTCCTGGATATTGCGCATCCATTCAAAGTAGGTGTTTTTCCAGTTGTCCGGTACGAAGCGAATATCGCCATCCTCGACGGCCTTGATCGCCGGGCCGGCCAGTGGTTGCACGCGCACGTACCACTGGTCGGTCAGGAAGGGTTCGATCACGGAACCGGAACGGTCGCCGCGCGGCACCATCAGCTTGTGGTCTTCGATCTTGTCCAGCAGGCCGAGAGCGTCCAGATCCTTGACGATCTGCTTGCGCGCCGCGAAGCGGTCCATGCCAATGTAGGGTTCCGGGATCAGTCCATCTTCTTCGGCATCGTTGTCGCGAATGGCAGCATCGGGGGTGAAGACGTTGATCAGGCCACCGTGTGGCTGTTCGCTGACGGTTTTCTCGTCGCGGTGGCGCAGCCAGACCTGGTAGTCGTTGAAGTCGTGCGCCGGAGTTATTTTCACACAGCCGGTGCCGAACTCAGGATCGACATAATCATCGGCAATAACCGGAACCCTGCGTCCGGTCAGTGGCAGTTCCACGAATTCACCCAGCAGGTGTTTGTAGCGTTCGTCGCCCGGGTGTACGGCAACCGCAAAATCACCGAGCAGGGTTTCGGGACGGGTGGTCGCTACCACCAGCTGACCGGTGCCGTTGCTGAGCGGATAGCGCATGTGCCACAGGTGGCCGTTCTCTTCCTGCGACAGCACTTCCAGATCCGAGATGGCGGTATGCAGTACCGGGTCCCAGTTGACCAGCCGCTTGCCGCGGTAGATCAGGCCTTCCTCGTGCAGGCGCACGAAGACTTCTTGCACTGCATCCGACAGGCCATCGTCCATGGTGAAGCGTTCGTGTTGCCAGTCCAGCGATGAGCCCATGCGACGTAACTGCCGGGTAATGTGTCCACCGGAGGTTTTTTTCCATTCCCATACACGCTCGATGAAGGCTTCACGGCCGAGGTCGTGGCGTGTTTTTCCTTCTGCCTCCAACTGGCGTTCCACCACCATCTGGGTGGCAATACCGGCGTGGTCGCTGCCCGGCTGCCACAGGGTGTTGTGACCACGCATACGGTGAAAGCGCGTTAGCGCATCCATCAGCGTATCCTGGAAGGCGTGTCCCATGTGCAGGTTACCGGTGACATTCGGCGGCGGGATCATGATGCAGTAGGGCGCGGCATCACCGCCGGCCGGGGCGAAATAACCCTGCGCCTCCCAGGTCTGGTACCAGCGCTGTTCGATGCCGTGGGGGTTGTAGGTTTTTTCCATGAAAATCAGTTATCTTGCCGGGGTGCTAAAAACGAGCAGGGATTATACCGCAGAAATGCGAATAGCCTTGTTCGATTTATGGCTGTCTGGATTGTTGGGCGAGTTCTGCAATCAGCCCCGGTAGTGCCAGTTGCAACTGGGTGCGGATGTCCTCGGCGAGTTTGGGTGCGCTCTGTTCGGTCGCGTCCTTGACGAGTCGGGTGATTTCTTCTTTCAGGATGGTTTCCATTTTCCAGGCCACCATTTTTTGCAGGTCTTCGGTGATATCGTCCAGTATATGCTGGACCGCCTCGCCTTCGAGCAGGCGGCCTATCAGTTCGTGGTCAGTCAGATCTGCGCGCGGCACCACTGCTGCTTCGCTGGCCAGTTCGCCATCCAGTGTGACCGCATTTTCCAGTACCGGTATACCGTTATCGTCCAGCTTGATCGGGTCGGATTCCATCAGCTTTTGATCTCGTGCGTGCGCAACGGGTAGCCGCGGTCTTTGTAAAAACTGTATCGTTTGCGGCTTTGCCGGCGAATATCGGCGTAGTCATTGACAAGTTCCGCTACGCGTTCAAAACGACTGAAGAACACCGGTACGTCAGCTGCCAGGTTAATCAGCACCTGGCTACCGGCATCCGGTTCGGCGTCGTGCGCAAGCTGTACCGGTGGCGGATTGTCCTGTTCATTTTGATAAACAGCGTGCGGTACGAAACTGCTTTGCTGGAAGGTCCATAGCAGGTCATCCAGCTGATGTGTCTGGTCGGCCGATTCGGTATGGATAAACACCCGGTTACCGAGCCGGCAGGCTTTGTCGGCGAGGCGGCACGCAAACTGCGCCCGGCTTCGCGCCGAATCATCTTTCAGCAGATAGAAGTCGACTTCCGTCATGCACAGCGATTCAGCAGAAATTGGGTCAACAACTGCACGGGACGACCGGTGGCGCCTTTGGCATGGCCCGATTTCCAGGCCACACCGGCAATATCCAGATGCGCCCAGCGGTAGTCTTTGGTAAAGCGGCCGAGGAAACAACCGGCCGTTATGGTGCCGGCGCCACGACCACCGATGTTGGCCATGTCGGCGAAGTTACTGGAAATCTGTTCGTCGTATTCGTCCCACAGCGGTAACTGCCAGGCGCGGTCACTACTGGCCTGACCGGCTTTCAGCAGTTCATCCGCGAGGTCCTGGTCATTGCTCAACAGGCCGGTGGTGTGGTGGCCCAGGGCGACGACACAGGCGCCGGTCAGGGTGGCGATATCCACCACGACGTCCGGATTGAACTTTTTCGCGTAGGTCAGCGCGTCACACAGAATCAGGCGGCCTTCAGCATCGGTATTCAGGACCTCAATCGTTTGCCCGCTCATACTGGTAACAATGTCACCGGGTTTGCTGGCGTCCCCGTCGGGCAGGTTCTCTGTGGCCGGTATGATGCCCACCAGGTTGATGGGAAGTTTCATCTCGGCGACTGCCGAAACAGTACCGAATACACTGGCGGCACCGCACATGTCGAATTTCATTTCGTCCATAGCAGCACCGGGTTTGATAGAGATACCTCCCGAGTCGAAGGTAACGCCTTTGCCAACCAGTACCACGGGTTTGGCTTTCTTGTTACCGCCACTGTACTGCATCACAATGAGTTTGGCGGGCTGGCGGCTGCCACGGGATACTGACAGCAGGGCACCCATAGCGAGTTTTTTCATGGCCGGTTCTTCAAGAATCTGTACTTTCAGCGCCGGGTAGTCCTTCTTCAGCGCTTTAGCCTGGTCGGCGAGGTCACTCGGTGTGCACAGGTTGCCCGGCCGGTTGCCCAGTGTACGAGCCAGCTCAATACCGTTGGCGACCGCGATGCCACGGTTTACCCCACGTTTTGCCTCCGCGAGTGCAGAGCGGTCGTTGACCACTACGGTTAATTTGCGCAACGGATGTTTGGCCGGCTTGGCGTCACTTTTCAGTTCGTCAAAACGATACAGCGCATCGCGCGTGGCTTCCACCGTGCGCTGTGCCTTCCAGGCCAGGTCACGGTCTTCTACCTCCAGCTCGGTAAGAAAGGATACAGCGTCGGTGGCGCTACCGGATTGCAGGGCTTTGGCGGCCGCCGCCGTGATTTTGTCGAAGTCCTGTGCTGACAGCTTCTTGTCTTTGCCGCAACCCACCACCAGAACGCGCGCCGCCTTAACGCTGCCTTTTGGCGTATGGATCAGGGTTGTTTTGCCGCAGCCGGTATCGATGTCTGCACTTTTCAGCAAGTCGCCAAGCTGACCCTGACCGGCTTTGTCCAGCTGCCTGGCTGCGGGCGACAGGCGCCGCGGGTCTGAAATACCGACTACGACGCAGGCGCTGGCTAATTTATCGGAATCACCGGTTCTAGCATTGAAATTCATAGACTGCTCCAGATTTACTGATGTGCCGGTATGGTGGCCCGATCGAATTCCGGTTAGTGTACTGGATGCCTTACCGGCGCCCAAATTTTTTAGCATAAAGTCATGTCATCGGTTATACGCCGTTATCTGAGTCTTGAGTTGTTGCAGTACTGGCTGGTCATCACCCTGGTGTTGTGGCTGGTGCTGGTGGCTGCGCGTTTTTCCCTGTATCTGGGCCAGGCGGCCGGCGGGCAGCTACCTGCGGGCACCGTGTTGTGGCTGTTGGCGCTGAAATCAGTCGGGTTTTTTGTCTTTCTGCTACCGCTGACGCTGTTTCTGGCCCTGCTGTGGTTGCTGGGACGGCTTAACCGGGACTATGAATCGCTGGCACTGGCGGCCAGTGGCGCAGGTACCGTGCAGCTGTACCGGGCTGTTGCGATACCGGTGCTGGGCGCGACACTGCTGGTGGCGGCATTGACCGGGTACCTGGTGCCGCGCACGGCGGCGCAGGGCTATCAACTGCGCAGTCAGGCAGAGCACAATCTGGACATGGGGGCACTGACACCCGGTCGTTTTCACACGCTGCAACAGGGTCGCTTGCTGGTGTATGCCCGACGCTCCGGTCGTCAGGCCGGCACACTGGAAGACGTGTTTGTTAACGTCAGCGGTTCTGAACGTGCGCAGGTGCTGGTAGCCAGGAGTGCCGGCGTGGAAGTCGCCGATGACAGCGACGAACGCTTCCTGGTATTACGCGACGGTTACCGCTACGACGGGAATCCCGGACAGGCCGATTACCGCGTGTTGCACTATAGGGAATATGCTCTGCACTTGCAGACCACGGCTGTCGGCCATGAAAAAAAATGGGACGAGATCAGCATGCAGGCGCTCTGGGCAACCCCGGGTCCACGGGCCAGTGCCGAACTGCACAAGCGTCTGTCACGCCCCGTTACGGTACTGGTGCTGGCGTTAATTGCGATACCCCTGGCGCGTTTTCGCCCCGCCACCAGCCCGGTCTATCCACTGTGGCTGGGGGTGCTGGTATTTGCCCTGTATTTTAATCTGCTGGGCACCGGGCAGTTATGGATAGAGCAGGGCAGAGTGCCGGGCTGGCTGGGCCTGTGGTGGGTACACGGGTTATTGCTTGCGCCGCTGCTGGTATGGGCCTGGAAAAGACGCGGGTGGTCGCGGCAGGGGATGGCGTGAAGCGGCTCGATATCTATATTGGCAGAACCATGCTGGCTGCGACGCTGCTGACCTGGCTGGTGGTGATCGTGCTGGAGGGCCTGTTTGTCTTTCTTGGCGAAATCGGTGCTATCGGGCACGGCGACTACACACTGGCCGATGCGTCGCTGTTTGTCATGCTGACGTTGCCGGTACGCGCTTATCAATCGTTTCCCATGGCGGTGCTGATCGGTTCCCTGCTGGGGCTGGGCAGTCTGGCGGCACAGTTTGAACTGAACGCTTTCCGGCTGGCGGGTTGTTCCCCGGCGCGCCTGACGCGTTCGGTATTGCAGGCAGGCGCGGTGATGTTACTTGCCGTAGTGGTTCTGGGCGAGGGCTGGGCGCCCTCCAGCCAGCAGTTGGCCAGGCAGTTGCGAACCTCGGCACTTTACGACCAGGTCAGTGTGCAGCGGGATGCCGGGTTCTGGGTGCGCAACGGGCAGCAAATGATCCAGGTGCGTCGTAGCGAAGCCGACGGGAGTCTGAGCGGGTTGCTTGTCTACGCTATCGATGCCACACCCAGGCTGGTGTCTGCCAGCCGTGTGGCAAGTGCGCGCTTTCAGCAAGGGCAATGGCATCTTGAAGATATTCAGACCAGTTATTTCAATGATCAACAGGTTGATGTTCGTCGGACATCGCAAAGTGTATGGCCCAGCCTGATAGCGCCACGTCTGGCACAGCTGCTGACCCGCGATGCACAAACGTTGTCGTTGCCGGAGCTGAGCCAGTACATCGACTACCTGCAAGAAAATGGCACCAGCGTTGCCCTCTACCGATTGAACTACTGGCAGCGCCTGGCGATACCGGTGGCCGCCATGGCCATGCTGTTTCTGGCGGTCAGTTTTGTGCTGGGGCCGATTGGCCGTCTGAGTATAGGCCAACGTATTCTGATCGGCGTGGTGGTGGGGCTGGTGTTCAAGTTGTTCAATGAAATAACGGCGCACGCCGGGCTGGTGTTTGGAGCGCCGCCCTGGTTGAGTGTCTTCGCACCGTCAGCGCTGGTGTTTATCGCAGGTTTGCTGTTGCTGCGCAGAACAGGCTGACAGTGTCAGCGCACGCGCTTGCCAGGATTTTCTTTCAGCTGCACGATGCAGGTTTCCGAGTAGCGGTCATGCCAGGTGAGCTTCTGCTTATCGACCAGCATCCACAGGTAGCCCGTTCCCAGCAGTAATCCGGCGGGTATGGCGACCATAAAGCGCAGTAATGCCTGCATCCAGGTAATCGGCCCCGGTCTCAGGTTATCAAGCTGCAGGCGCCAGGCACGCATACCGAGTGTCTGGCCGCCGTGTGTCCAGAACCAGCCGTAGAAAAAAAAGCTGATGAACAGCAGATAGGTGCTAAACAGTGGGTTACCGGCGTGGATGGCGGCACCGTCGGTCAACGGTAGCAGTATGGCCGTGGCGATAAACCAGATCGCCAGCAGTAGCAGCGAGTCATAGAACAGCGCTGCAAGGCGTCGCGGCAGGTTGGCGGGTTTGGGCAGCTTATCGGCATCTGACATAATTGTCACGGTTATGATGTGCAGGTTGAATGTACTCGCATTCTAATTGCCTCTGCAACGGTGACAACAGCAGTTGCCTGTGCTATGAAATGATTTAGGGAACCTCAGACCAATAACAGAATAATCAGGAGCAGCTGGATGAGTGTATATTCCGAGCTTGCGGTCATGGAAGGTGTCATTGCCGCCGGTGAATACGCCTACCGTGGTGACCGCTACAATTTCAAGGGTCAGCTCAGCGAAGAAATGGCGCGCATGGCATCGATCATGTGCCGCGCAACGACCATGAGTACCCACATGCAAGCCGATATCCTGTGTGCCAACAGTGATAACTGTCCGTTTGAATCAGCACACGGCTGGATAGTGATGGGTCCACAATTCACCGTATGCGTGATGGCCAATGTGTTCTGTTTCGTGCAGAACGAACCCGGCGTGTTGAACAGGATATTCGAACGCATGCGTGACAAGCTGATGGACGCGGATGAAATGGTATGAAAAATCCGGAGAAGACGTATGAGTAGTCTGGACACGTTAAAAAGCCTGGAGGGGGTTTCAGCTGCATTCGAATTTTCGGATACCGGCGAGTTGACAAATCACTGGGTTGCACCAGATTCAAACCTCACGCCGGAAACACTGGATCTGCTGGCACATGTGTTCGTGGCCAACATTGCAATAGCCACCCTGCAGGCGCGCGGCTGGGAAACCACGACCGGGCAGGGCGGCTTCTACCCGATACAGGGTTTTACGCTGGTCGGGTTTGAGTGGTCCACCGTGGGTAACGGGCGTCAGGGTGTAGTACTGCGCAACGACGTGGCGGACTTCGAAGCCGCCTACGCCGCGCTGGATGGTCCCGGGTAAAGGCCATGATCAGACAACTACTCGCACTGGACGGTGTGCTGGTTATCTGCCACTTTCGTGATGACGGTGCGCTGGTGGAAGGTTATGGCATGCTGGGCGAAGACATGATGGAACGGCTGGCAAAATTTGCCCATGACTACAAGCGCATGGTGCAGGGCAATACCGATCAGTTTTCCATGTTTACAGGACTCCCTGGTTGGGCGCCTCCGCGCGGCTGGAATGTACGCGGTGCGCAATGCACAGTCTGTAGCGTTGGGAACCTGGTCTGCTTCATCGATAACGCGGAAGCATCACTGAACGAAGTTATGCGCGAGTTGACCTGCGCATCACAATATTGATGCCTGCTGCCAGTCTGTTACTTGCGCGGTAGCGGGAGTCTGGTATATGTCAGGCTACCCGCTGTGCGATGGGCAACATGAATCACGCCGATCAGGCTGGAGCGTATCGCCCACAGTGCAATCACAGAGGCCGTGAACCCCAGCAGAGCTGTAGTAATAAATATCTTTAGCAAGAATGAGTAGTTCATAACTCTTCCTGTTCTGTTATCAGAGAATTCACCCGGCTCTGTTTAACGAAAGCCGACCCCGGCATCATATTAACCGCGCTGTGGTAAAGTTCATGATTTCGGCTACCACTGAATCAACAGCCAGCAGTCCGAATACAAACAACAGCGCAAGGATTATGGTCATCTTATGTGCTTTCATAATCCGCCCTCCGGCGTTATGCTTTTGACAGGTATACAAGCATAATGAATGCCGGTTTTTTTAATAGACGGAAAACTATGGACTATTTATTTTCCAGTGATTTTCGGGGTGCGATTCTGTAAAGAATGCCGGACAATATTCTTGGATTCTTTACAGTTTTGTATCTGCACCAGAGTGGGAGGAATCAGTGTTCGAACCCGTCGAAATTGCACACGATATTGATAAGGACAGTTTTGAGGAGCGGTTACCCAAACTGCGTACTGATTTACTGGAGGCCCAGTTCAGTCTGCTCGAGGCAAAAAAGTTCCCTGTCATCCTGATTGTTGCGGGCATGGAAGGCGCCGGGGTTGTCGATGCGCTTACCCATGCAAGCACAGTGCTTGATACGCGTTATGTTACGACGTTTGCGCTTGACGCGCCCACCGATGAAGAGTCCGGGCGACCTCGTATGTGGCGCTATTGGCGGGTTTTGCCACCCAGAGGTGAAATGGGCGTTTATGTCGGGTCGTGGTACACAACCCCGTTGACAGACCGTATTCTGGATGAATCCCGCACCACGGAATTCGAACAGGAGCTGAAGACGATTAATCGTTTCGAGGCGATGCTGGCAGCGGAAGGTGCATTGATACTCAAGTTCTGGTTGCACATTGGCAAGAAAGAACAGGCAAAACGCCTGAAAAAGCTGGACAGTGATGCGCGCACCCGCTGGCGTGTGGAGGAGTCACCCTGGGGTGGTACAAAGCGGTACAGGCAAGTCGAACGTGCTGCCGGGCAGATGATGACGGCCACCCATACCGACCACGCTCCCTGGATTGCCGTGAATGCAGAGAACCCCTATTACCGGGGGCTTACTGTGGGTCGAACCCTGCTCAATGCCATTCAGTCGCGCTTGTCGCAAGCGGATCAAGCGAAGCCGATAAGTGTACCGGCGAATATTCCGGCAGTTCACGATCGCACGGTCCTGATGGATCTTGACCTGTCGCTGAATCTGGATAAATCCGACTACAGGGAGCAACTGGCGAAATACCAGGACCGTCTCAACGAGCTGCTCTGGAAAAAGAAATTCAACAAGCACTCACTGGTACTCGTGTTTGAAGGAAATGATGCAGCAGGCAAGGGCGGGTCGATTCGGCGCGTTACCGAATTCCTGGACCCGCGTCGATACCGGGTAAACCAGTTTGCTGCACCGACCGATGAAGAAAAGGCGCAGCCCTACCTGTGGCGTTTCTGGCGCCGCCTGCCAGTACGCAAACACATCGCATTCTTTGATCGCTCATGGTACGGCAGAGTGCTGGTCGAACGGGTCGAGGGTTTTTGCTCCGAGGCAGACTGGCGCCGGGCCTATGGTGAGATCAATGAGTTTGAAAAAGAAATGACCGATGCCGGAGTCATCGTGATCAAGTTCTGGCTGGCCATCGACAAAGACGAACAACAGGCGCGTTTCAGGGCCAGGGAGGAAACCGGTTACAAGCGCTACAAGATTACCGACGAAGACTGGCGTAACCGCGAAAAATGGGATGACTATGCAGCCGCCGTTTGCGACATGGTCAACGCCACCGGTACCCGGCTTTCGCCATGGATACTCGTCGAGGCGAATGACAAGTATTTTGCCCGCGTGAAAGTGCTCAGGACCCTGTGTGAGCACATCGAGAAACAGCTGGAGGGGAAAAAGAGCAAGTCCTGATTCATTGCGAGCGAAGCGCGGCAATCTCATTCTGTATGTAAATACAAGTCAATGTCAGCCTCCTACTGATAGTGCGCGCTTAATCATCCGCTCTACATCAGGAGTCGTTTCTCCATAATAAATATGAACATCCGGATGGTTATTACTGAATACCCGGAATATTTCGTCTGCGAAAGCTTGTCCGATGGATTCAATACCATCGAAATCCAGATAGACTTCCTTAAACAACTCAAACCGTGCGAGCAAACGCTTCGCCTGTGAGCGGGAAACCAGTCTCTCGCCCTCATACTGGACAAGCTTCACGTGTATGCGTGTCCTGGTAAAACCAAAGTCTTCATGCTCTGAGGTAAACTCATCATATACGTCACGGTCGATCCGGGTGGACTCTGGATCAATGTTCATAATTATGATCGTACCAGTGATGTCCGAGGCTCTATCGAGTAGCCAGTCTTTATTATCTTCACGAGTAAATAACAACTCACCTGAGCGAATAGCAAATTCATCAAACATGCGTGAAGAAAAGAAAATGCCTTCGCCGGTATGATTTTCCGGATCGGTGGTTAGTTTGCCTTTAGCCAGCTCCAGCACTGCATGATGTGGATCATCAAGATCAAACGCTTTTTGAATTTTGTTGAAAATCCCCACACCGTTGTCCATTACAATGAGTTCAATTTCTTTTGCGGAGTAAGTAACGCCCAGATAAAGCGTATCGCCTTCCGAGTGGTCGATAACGTTATTAACCATTTCAGTAAATCCGTAATGGCAAATATCCCGCACATTTCCAGGTAAATCTTTTAATTTTGGCACCAGCCATTCACGCCACACGCGATCCTCCGCCAGGGAGTCATCTATCGTAAGATTGGTTGTTGTATCCTGGTAGGGTTCGAGCTTGTAGGTTCGCCCTTTGGTGTGGCCAGTTGCAGAGAGTTGTCCGGAACGGACCAGCTGAGCAACATGGCGGCTTGCCGGCTG
>CAJXFW010000060.1 GCA_913053655.1 uncultured Thiogranum sp.
CCCAAGGTTCCAGTGTTCCAGTACCACCTTGGCATGGCGTACTACAAGCAGGGCAATAAGGACGCCGCTCGCGAACACTTGAGCAAAGCCACAGACGGCGATTACAAGTATCAGGGTATCGAAGAAGCCCGCGCCACACTGAAGTCAATGTAAGAATCAGTTCGTCGCCCAAATCTGGAGATCGGGCGATGAGCCTAAAGTCTTTAATAAAACGGCCGAAAATCAAAGTGATAACGCCTGATCATCAGGCTTTCCCCGGTCTGGCCTGTTTGTTTCAGTCTGTCAGGCTGGCCGACAACCCCGTCATTACGCTATAGTCGATGGCCTGTGGGGGCGACCTGGGCAATTGCTGAATGAATGACATCGGCACAATCAGTTATTCCATTGGTTCCGGAGTATTTCTGGTCCTTTCTCTGGTGCTGATGACCGGGCAACGGGGGCGACCGCACAAGATGGCGCTTATGCTGGCGTCGCTTGTCAGCGCCATATGGATGGCCGTTACCGCCTACGCTGCCAGTCACCCGTCGTGGTTAGTCATCGCTTACCTGTTTGAACCCCTCCGTGATCTTGCCCTGCTGGCGTTTCTGGTTCGCGTTTTAAGTGCGGCTTACACTGAGCCGGCAGAAGCGGCCCGTTACCGTCTGCGCACGCTGAGTGTTCTAGCCAGCTATACGGTCCTTCTGATCATGATGATGGTTTACCGTGTTGTTTCAGGTGACGCGATATATACCCCTGCGGGAATAGATTTTCTCCTGGCGGGGTTCCTGGTTATGGCCATATTCGGGCTCGTGCTGGTAGAGCAGCTGATCCGCAATGCCAGGGCTGAATCGAGACGCTCGGTGAAATATCTTTGCATGGGTCTGGGCGCCCTGTTTGTCTACGATTTCTATCTTTATTCCCATGCCCTGTTATTCAAGGGTGTTGATCCGGCGCTCTGGAATGCACGCGGTTTCATCAATGCGCTGGTGGTGCCCGTTATCGGAATTGCAGCGGTCAGGGACCCGCGCTGGTCCCTGGATATCTTTATTTCACGCCGCGTGGTTTTCCACACGGCCGCCCTGATGGGTGCAGGAATCTATCTCCTGGCTATGGGGGTTGGTGGTTACGTCATTCGTGATTACGGTGGCACCTGGGGCATGATTGCGCAGGTTATATTCCTGTTCGGCGCAGTATTGATGCTGTCAATACTGTTGTTCTCGGCCCAGCTACGCGCCAGCTTGCGGGTACTGATCAACAAGCACTTTTTTCACTACAAGTTTGAATACCGGGATGAGTGGTTGCGTTTTATCCATACGCTGACTTCGGATGAGCCCAACGAACAGTTGCGCGAAAGAACCATAAAAGCGATTGCCGATATATTCCAGTGTCCGGGCGGGTTGTTATGGCAGTACCGGGACGGACACCGCTATGAGCTGGTCGCCAACTGGCAAATGCCGATGTCTGGCGCGGCAACTTTTTTGAGTGCTGACAATTCGCTGACACAGTATCTTGAGGAGCAAGAGTGGGTCATTAACTACGACGAGTACACGCATGATCCCGGTGCTTACAAGGGCATGGTGATGCCGGACTGTTTCAGCGAAATTGAGGACGCGTGGTTGATTACGCCCCTTGTTTTCCACGATCGCCTGCTGGGTATGGTGGTATTGGCCCGGCCCGCGGTAACGCACAGCATGAACTGGGAGGACTACGACCTGTTGCGAATTATCGGGCGACAGTCTGCGGCGCACCTGGCGCAGCTGGATTCCTCACTGGCACTTTCGCAAGCCCGGCAGTTCGAAGTCTGTAACCGGTTGTCCTCCTATGTCATGCACGACCTGAAAAACCTGATCGCCCAGTTGTCACTGGTTGTTACCAATGCCGCCCGGCACAAAAACAATCCGCAGTTTATGGAAGATGCTATCGAGACCGTGGAAAATTCGGTTAACAAAATGAACCGCCTGCTCACCAATCTGCGCAGCGGGCGCGACCCTGAGCAGCACGTCGCGCAGCTGGATCTCTGCGAGGTTCTTGACGATGTGCTAAAGACCATGTCGGCCGGTTCTCCCAAACCGAGCCTGGATTATCAGGCGACCGGCCTGCACGTTCAGGCTGACCGGGAACGCTTCGCCGCAGTGATCGGTCATGTGGTCCGAAATGCCCAGGATGCGACGCCGGATAAGGGCATGGTTATTATTCGGTTATTTAAACAAAACGACCAGGCCGTCATCGAGGTTCAGGATAACGGTGAGGGCATGGATGATGCTTTTATGCGCGATGGATTGTTCAAGCCCTTCACCAGCACAAAGGGAAAATCTGGAATGGGAATAGGAGCTTACGAGACCCGTGATTTTATTCGTGGTCTCAGCGGTGAGGTGGAAGTCATCAGTCGGGTCGGTGAAGGAACCACCTTCCGGATGCGTATTCCGATTAGCGAAGAAACCAAAAACAGTGTAAAGTCCTTCGACAATACTAATACTGGAAAGGCGGATGACCACCGATTCAAAGAAACTGCTGGTTGTTGAGGATGACCCTGGATTACAGACACAACTCAAATGGTGTTTTGAAGGCTACGACGTCCTTATCGCGGGCGACCGCGAGACTGCGCTGAGTGAGCTCGAAAAGCACCGTCCTCCCGTCGTAACCCTTGATCTGGGCCTGCCTCCCGACGCTGACGGTACCAGCGAAGGATTCCAGACGCTTGAAGCCATCCTGACCCGAGCGCCCGCTACCAAGGTTATCGTAGTGACGGGTAATAACGATCGCCAGCACGCATTGCAGGCGGTAGGGCTGGGCGCATACGATTTTTTCTACAAGCCGATCGACGCTGATTTGTTGGGTTTTATCGTCAATCGTGCTTACCGCTTGCGTGAAATCGAAGACGAAAATCAGCGCCTGCACTTTACCGGCGGTGACTCACCGCTGGAAGGTGTGCTTACCGGCAGTCCCGAGATGTTGAAGGTCTGTCATACGGTTGAGAAAGTGGCGCCCGCTGATGCGACGGTGTTGATACTGGGTGAATCGGGGACCGGCAAGGAGCTCATTGCACGTTCGGTTCATTCAATGAGCGGCCGGACTGGCGGTAAAATCGTTGCCATCAACTGTGCAGCGATTCCGGAGAATCTGCTCGAGAGTGAATTGTTCGGTTACGAGAAAGGGGCGTTCACCGGGGCGGTAAAACAGACGCCGGGTAAAATCGAGGTAGCCAGCGGTGGCACGTTATTCCTTGACGAAGTAGGCGATATGCCCGTGTCGTTACAGGCCAAGTTGCTGCGCTTTCTCCAGGAGCGCGTGATCGAGCGTGTTGGTGGGCGTCAGGAGATTCCGGTGGATGTACGTGTTATCTGCGCGACACACAAGGATCTGCCGCAGCTGGCGCGTGAGAAAGAGTTCCGGGAGGATCTCTACTACCGCATCAGCGAAATCAGTATCCGCATTCCGCCATTACGGGAACGTGAGGGTGATACCCTGTTACTCGCCAGACTCTTTCTTGAGAAATACAGCAAATCGATGGGTAAGCAGCAGCACCGATTCAGCAAGGAGTCGCTGGCGGCTATCGAAGCCTACCCCTGGCCCGGTAACGTTCGTGAGCTGGAGAATCGCGTAAAACGCTCGGTGATCATGGCCGAGCACAAGCAGATATCGGTATCTGATCTTGAGCTGGGCGGCGCCGGTCTGGATGACACCCGTACCTTCAACTTGCGAGAGATTCGTGAGCAGGCCGAACGTCAGGCCATTGTACGCGCGATGGGGCACGTCGCTGGCAAGATATCGCAGGCATCTGAACTACTGGGTGTCAGCCGTCCGACCATGTACGACCTGATCAAGAAATACAGTCTGAAGTAGTCTGCCGTCATGAAGCAATCTGCCGTCATGAAGTAGTCTGCCGTCATGAAGCAATCTGCCGTCATGAAGCAATCTGCCGTCATGAAGCAATCTGCCGTCATGAAGTAATCTGCCGTCATGCCGGCGAAGGCCGGTATCCAGGAGATTCATGCAATGGATACCGGCCTTCGCCGGTATGACGGTTTGATTATAAAACCTGCTGTTCTTCCCCCTGGGCTATCTCAGAACCTGTACGTGTTGTACAAATTCATCCGCCGGTATGTAACCGACCAGATTTAACTCCTTGCGTTCCTTGCCGGTGGCATCGAAGAACAGGATGCTTGGCGGTCCGATCAGCTTGAAGCGTTTCAGTAATGCCTTGTCAGCGTCATCGTTAGCGGTAACGTCAGCCTGCAATAACACCATACCGGCAAGTGCCTGTTGAACTTCCGGTTTGGCAAAGGTGTATTTTTCCATTTCCTTGCAAGTCGTGCACCAGTCGGCGTAGAAATCCACCATGACCGGTTTTCCCTGCCGGGCGGCATCAGCCAGCTCGTGATCCAGATCGTCGACTGTTTTGATCCGTTTAAACGGCAGCTCTGCCAGTTGGCCACGGTGTGCAGTTCCCGATGACTGGGCCACAAACAGGTTCTGCAACGGTTGCATCGGGTCGTGTGCGCCGCTGGCGGCCCCAATCAGCAACAGGATGCCATAGACCAGCGACACAACACCGGTACCTTTCCATAGCCGTGACCAGCCGGTCGCCTCCACGGCCAGACCGTCCAGTGCCCGCAGGTAAACCGCAGACAGGATCAGCAGCGTCGCCCACAGTACCAGGGTGACCGGACCCGGCAGAATACGCTCCAGCATCCAGATGGCTACAGCGAGCAGCATGACGCCGAACACCGCCTTGATGCTGTCCATCCAGGGCCCGGCCGCCGGTAAAATCTTCCCGGCACCGGTGCCAATGGCGATAAGCGGAGCACCCATTCCCAGACTGAGTACAAACAGCGCCAGCCCACCCAGCACAGCGTCACCGGTCTGGCCGATATAGATGAGCGCGCCGGCCAGTGGTGCGGCCACGCACGGGCCGACAATCAGCGCTGACAGGAAACCCATGACTGCGACACCGGTCAGGTTACCGCCTTTTTGCCGGTTGCTGGTTTCGGTGAGTTTGCTCTGTATGAAGGCGGGCATCTGTAGCTCGTAGAAGCCGAACATGGACAGCGACAGCAGCACGAATACCGCGGCAAAGGTAGACAGGATCCACGGATTCTGGAAGGCCGCCTGAAGGTTCTCTCCGAATACGCCGGCAATTACACCGGCAACGGTGTACGTCAGTGCCATGGCAAGTACGTACACCGAAGACAATACGAACCCCCTGCGTGCCGTGATCTTTTCACCCTGCCCGACGATAATCGATGACAGAATCGGAATCATCGGGAACACGCAGGGTGTAAAGGCCAGCAGTAACCCAAGGCCGAAGAAGCCCAGCAGGGTGACGAGCAGATTGCCTTCGCTCAGGCGCTTGGCGATAGCATCCTGTTCGCTGAGCAAACCGTGTGTCGGGGGTGAAGAGGCAGAACCCGGGCTTGCAAGGGTTGCTGCCGAGGCTGCCGGCAACAGCAGGTTCAGGGTCTTGGTGATCGGCGGATAGCATACACCGCGATCGGCACAGCCCTGGTACTTCACTGTCAATACGACAGGGGTTGCTTCGCTACTGGTGCGCTGCACGGGGAGCGTTGCCCGTGCTTCCCCATGGTAGGCCTGGATATCGCCAAAATATTCATCGGTCTTGTGCACGCCGTCCGGTATCTGTGCGGGCAGCAGGGTAACGCCTTCGGTGGGTTTGATCTCAAACCCGAACTGGTGACGGTACAGGTAATAACCTTCTGCAATGGTCCAGTTGGCGGTCAGGGTGTTGGCATCGGTAACCTGTACGTCGAGCTGGAATGCCTGGTCCGGTGGCAGCAGTTCATCTTCAGCATTGCCGAAACCAAAACCGGTGCCGAGGTCACTCAGAGCCTGTAACGCCCCCCCGGATTTTTTCGCGACCGTTTTGTCGGCGGGTAAATCAAGCGATGCGAGCTGGGTATGCGGTGGGTAGCAGACACCGAGATCAGCGCAACCCTGTGACGTGGCTTTCAACTCAAATTTTGTTGCAGCGCCGGGAGCGCGGATAACGGGAATCTCGATAGCGACCCGCTTGCGGTAGGTTTCTACTTTGCCGAAGAACTCGTCTTGCTTGATCTTGCCGGCCGGAAAGGCCGGATTGCCAAAACTGATGCCTGTTGCATCTGTAGCAAAGTGGAACTTGTCCCGGTAGAGATAGTAGCCGTCCGCAATCGTCCAGACGACACGGATACGATCAGCCGACACCACGGAGGCTTCGAAAGCGAATGCCTTGTCAGGGGGCAGTAACTCATCGTCACCGAAAAGGCCCGCGTGCGTAACCGAAAACCATCCCGTCAATAATACTAAAAGCCAGTATCTCATGGTGCCTCATTCTTGATTGAGCGTACCCAGTCCAGGTACGCCGGTAAGCCATTAGTGAGTGGGACTGCGATGATTTCGGGAAGTTCGTAGGGGTGCAGCCTGCATAGTGTGCTTTCCAGATCCTTATAGTCGGCAACTCGGGATTTAATCATTAGCAGTGATTCGGAATCCGTGCAGATTTCCCCTTTCCAGCGATATACGGATTTGATCTCCGGTATCAGGTTGACGCAGGCCGCCAGCCGGTATTCCACCAGGTGGCTGGCGATACGCTGGCCGCTGTCCGGGTCCGGAACGGTACAAAACACAATCTGAATATCATCGGCACTGCTCATAATAGGTCTGCCTTAGGGAACCTCTGATTAATTCCTTTATCGTCATCCCGGCGGGGCCTGTGCCGGACTTGATCCGGTAGCCGGGATCCAGTGTTTTCAATGACCTGGATGCCGGCCTTCGCCGGCATGACGTATTAATTCAGAGCTTCCTTAGTATTTTGCCGGACTCGTGAATACCATGTTGAAGGCGCGCCAGCCAGCGGTTATGGTGCGGTTATGAACCCTGTTGGCCTGTTATTCCTGTTTTTCCTGTTGATTCCGCTGGTCGAGATCTACTTTCTGATCAAGGTGGGCAGCATAATCGGCGCTATTCCGACCATCGCGCTGGTGGTTTTTACCGCGCTCCTCGGTGCCATGTTGCTGCGTTTTCAGGGTCTGGCAACCTTGCAGCGCACCCGCTCGGCCATGGCGCAGGGCAAGCTCCCCGCCATGGAGATGCTCGAGGGTGTGCTGCTGGTGTTTTCCGGGGCGCTGCTACTGACGCCGGGCTTCGTGACCGACACTATGGGTTTTCTGTTACTGGTTCCTCCGCTCAGGAAAATGCTAATTCGTTGGTTTTTAAGTAAATCTACCATCAAAACTCAGCAGTTTCGCGATTCCTCCGGGTCTTCCAGCCCGGATCCGCACACCATTGAGGGGGAATATCACCGCGAGGACGACTGATCCAGCGGGGTTTCCCCTTGACTCTCAAAGTTTGCCGACTATTATTAGCACTCACTAAGGGTGAGTGCTAATAATGCACTCGTATCTAACCAAAGCATTGCACCAAAAGGAGTAATTTCTGATGAACCTTCGTCCCCTACATGATCGAGTGATCATCCAGCGCATGGAAGAGGAGCGCACCTCTCCGGGCGGTATCGTAATTCCTGACAGCGCCACTGAAAAACCCATCCGCGGATCCGTGATCGCAGCAGGTAACGGCAAGCTCAACGACAGTGGTAAAAACGTGCCGCTGGACGTCAAAGTCGGCGATACCGTGTTATTCGGCAAATATTCCGGCACCGAAGTCAAAGTTGAAGGCGAAGAGCTGCTGGTGATGCGCGAAGAAGACATCATGGCTGTTGTAGAAGCCTGATTTTTCAGTAAATATTTTACAGAATTCAAGATTTTCAGAGGACATTTTAAATGACTGCAAAAGAAGTCAAATTCGGTGATGAAGCGCGCCAGCGTATGGTGCTCGGCATCAACATCCTGGCCGACGCCGTAAAGGTGACGCTGGGTCCCAAGGGCCGCAATGTCGTGCTGGACAAGGCATTCGGCGCACCTACGGTCACCAAGGACGGCGTCTCCGTCGCCAAGGAAATCGAGCTGGACAACAAGTTCGAGAACATGGGTGCCCAGATGGTGAAGGAAGTTGCTTCCCAGACTTCCGACGTCGCCGGTGACGGCACCACCACCGCAACCGTACTGGCCCAGGCCATCGTGCGCGAAGGTATGAAATCGGTTGCTGCCGGTATGAACCCCATGGATCTCAAGCGTGGTATCGACAAGGCCGTGTCCGCGGTTGTCGAAAACCTGAAAGAGTTGTCCCAGCCTTGCGCTGACACCAAGGCTATTTCCCAGGTTGGTGCCATTTCCGCCAATGCCGATGAAAATATCGGCGGCATCATTGCTGATGCCATGGAAAAGGTGGGTAAGGAAGGCGTAATCACCGTTGAGGAAGGGTCCTCACTGGAAAACGAACTGGAGATCGTGGAAGGCATGCAGTTCGACCGCGGCTACCAGTCTCCTTACTTTGTTACCAATCAACAGAACATGCAGGCCGAACTGGAAGATCCGTACGTGCTGCTGTATGACAAGAAAATCTCCAACATCCGCGATCTGCTGCCGATTCTGGAAGGCGTCGCCAAAGCCAGCCGTCCGTTGCTGATTATCGCCGAAGATGTTGAAGGTGAAGCACTGGCCACACTGGTGGTCAACAGCATCCGTGGCATCGTCAAGGTCTGTGCCGTCAAGGCGCCGGGCTTCGGTGACCGCCGCAAGGCCATGTTACAGGATATCGCTATCCTCACCGGTGGCCAGGTGATCTCCGAAGAAGTCGGTCTGTCACTTGAAAAAGCCACCATCGAAGACCTGGGTTCCGCCAAGCGCATCCTGATCACCAAGGAAGACAGCACTATTATCGACGGTGCCGGCAGTCATGGTGATATCGAGACCCGCGTTAATCAGGTTCGCGCCCAGATCGAGGAAGCGACATCCGATTATGACAAGGAAAAACTGCAGGAACGTGTCGCCAAGCTGGCCGGCGGTGTTGCCGTCATCAAGGTAGGTGCCGCGACTGAAGTCGAAATGAAAGAAAAGAAAGCCCGCGTCGAAGACGCCCTGCATGCAACCCGTGCGGCGGTGGAAGAAGGCGTGGTAGCCGGTGGTGGTGTTGCGCTGATTCGTTGCCGCGCGGCAATTGCCGATCTCAAGGGCGCGAATCACGACCAGACCATGGGCATCGACATTGCACGTCGTGCCATGGCAGAGCCGCTGCGCCAGATCTGTGCCAATGCCGGTGATGAGCCATCAGTAGTTCTCAACAAGGTGGAAGATGGTGAGGGCCAGTACGGCTTCAATGCTGCAACAGGTGAATACGGTGATATGCTGAAAATGGGTATCCTGGATCCCACCAAGGTAACCCGCGCAGCGTTGCAGAACGCTGCGTCTATCGCCGGTCTTATCATCACCACAGAAGCTATGGTTGCAGAGGCTCCCAAGGAAGATGCCGGCATGCCAGGTGGCGGTATGCCCGACATGGGCGGCATGGGCGGCATGATGTAAATCAGGCTGTCTTTACGACAAAAAAAAGCCCGCCTTATGGCGGGCTTTTTTTGCGCCAATTAATTGTTAAACCGTAGGAGCGGTCTCCTGACCGCGATTGTTTCCCACACATCGCGCCGAAGGGCGGCGCTCCTACAGGAGCGGTCTCCTGACCGCGATTGTTTTCCCACACATCGCGCCGAAGGGCGGCGCTCCTACGGGAGGCGTCATTTGTGAGAGATTAAACGTTGATATATACCCAGCCTTCACTAAGCCGGTTGAGAATATGCTCAAGCGCAGACGGCGTTACATCCACGTCCGGCAACAGGGTGACATCCGTATCCAGGTCTTCCAGTTCGCGCACATGATCGAGGGCATCCTTGCAGGCCAGGAAGGTCAGGTTCAGATAGCGCTCCTGCAAGGCGCGTACCCGCTCGGCATACGGAGAGTAGCCGGTACGCAGCATCTTGATGGCGCTGGCGTTGGCCACTATCTCCACTTCCGCACCCATTTCGCTGTCCGCATACGTTTCGAGTAAATGCTCAGCGGTATCCAGCGCCTTCTCAAACTTGGCAACACTGGATGTGTTCAGATGTACAATAACCCGCTTGGTGCCTTGCTGCTCGGTAACCTTGTCAAGGTCAGTGTTCTGGAACGAGTTGTTCTTGTCCCAGTACATGGCATGCACGCTGGTATCGACCTGCCGCTCAGTCGGCTGATGGCCTGCCCAGCCAAGTACTGCACCGAGTCCCACCAGCAGCATTGCAGATGCGGCCCGTCCCCATATGCTCATGCGGCGGGGTTCCGGTCTGCCGTATTTTTCGCTTTCCGGCGGTTTGCTGTAGGCGTGGCGCACCAGCTCGCTTAGCTGCCGCAGTTCGCAAACCTGCTGGCTGAGCGCGGTGTCTTTACCCAGCGCTTCGAAAATCTCGTTTTTTTCCGTAGCGTCCAGTTCGCCATCAATGAAGGCGTTGAGACATTCTTCGGAAACAGGCTTGTCGCTACTCATTGTACTGACCTTAAGCTGTGAACGTTCGAGCCACCCTGAACCTCGGCTTCCAGCAAACGTTCCTTGAGTGCTTTCCTTGAGCGTGATAATCGACTCATGACTGTGCCGATCGGGACATCGAGAATCTGTGCGACTTCTATGTAGGTACACCCTTCCAGATCAACCAGGGTGATGACCTGGCGTTGTCCCATCGACAGACAGGCAATCGCGTTTCTGACTCTGTCGATAATCTGCTGGCGATCGTGATGGCTCTCCGGCGTGGTTTTCTCAACCAGGACGACGTCATCGATGTCCACCGTGTCTTTGCTGCGCCGGAAGTGATCGCGCCAGCAGTTGCTCAAAATCCGGTACAGCCAGGCTTTGGCGGTTTTAGGGTCGCGCAGCTGGCTGCTGTTTTTCAGCGCTTTGGCCATGGTTTCCTGAACCAGGTCGTCCGCCAGCGCCGGGTTATGACACCAGGAGTAGGCGATGCGATACAGGTTGCCCCGGTACTCGGCCAGGGTGCGCTTGAACCGCTGGTGTTTGCATAGACTCGTTATCACTTTCATACCAACATCAATTTCCTGTAAAGACGGTACAGCGGCCTGTTTATTCCCCGTAGGAGCGGACTCGCCCGCGAACAGGCGGTATTGCAGGCCTGGTTTGTTCGCGGACGAGCCCGCTCCTACGGGGGTGGTTTTTTGTCATTTTACACTGGATTCAACGTATTACACGGCATGTTTGTGTGAATCTGCTGTCTTTGCGGCGCACGTAATTCCAGCTGCGTGACACGGTGTTTCGGGTTAACCTTGCAGCGTGGCAGTGAAAAGAAAAAAATCCACTGATACAGAGGCTTGCCTGCGGCTTCCCGAGCTGCTCCGGACGCCGGCCGAGACACGGTGGCAGGATTACCTGCAGGCGGCAAGGTCGGCAACGCTGCAGGTACCACAGGATCCAGGCTTCCGGTGCTGCACCAGCCGCGTATTTGCGCTTAGCGAGTTCGTGGCCGGGCTATGCAGGCGTGCACCACATTTGCTCAGAGACCTGCTGGACAGCGGCGACCTGCTGGCGGATTCCTGGCCGGAGGTACTGAAAAAGCGGGTCTGTGACCGGCTCGGCCGTTGCAAAAATGAAGCGGCACTTCACCAGGCACTGCGCTGGATAAGACAGCGGGAAATGCTGCGTATCGCCTGGCGTGACCTGGCGGGCTGGGCGGTGCTGGACGAGACATTGCAGGATCTTTCCGATCTGGCGGATGCCTGTATCCAGGGTGCGCTGGACAAGTTGACTGCCTGGCAGGCCAGACAGACGCCCGCACCGGTTGGCCCGGGTCGGAGCCCGGTCCCGCTGATCGTGATCGCGATGGGCAAGCTGGGTGCCTTCGAGCTGAATTTCTCCTCGGATATTGATCTGATCTTCTGCTATCCGGATGCCGTTGCGGCCCGCAAGCGTGGCGCGCTGGATCCGGAACAGTACTTTACCCGTCTGGGACAGTCGCTGATCCAGGCATTATCCAACCAGGACCAGGATGGCTTCGTGTTCCGGGTGGATATGCGTCTGCGGCCGTACGGCGATTCCGGGGCACTGGTGTGCAGTTTCGATGCGCTGGAAGATTACTACCAGTCACAGGGCCGGGAATGGGAACGCTATGCCATGATCAAGGCGCGGCCGGTAACCGGTGACGCGCAAGCAAAGGCCGCCTTGATGGAACTGCTGCGGCCGTTCGTGTACCGCCGTTATCTGGATTTTCATACCTTCGACGAACTGCGTGATCTTAAACGGCAGATTCACAGCGAGGTCGAACGCAAGGGCCAGGAAGACCATCTCAAACTGGGGCCGGGTGGCATACGCGAAATCGAATTCGTTGCCCAGGCCTTCCAGCTGGTACGTGGCGGGCGTGAAGTACGTCTGCGTAAGCGAGGCGTTATTGATGTGTTGCATACGCTGGCGGAGTTGAAGCTGCTGCCCACGCATGTTGTCGTCGAGCTGATCGAGGCTTACCGGTTTTTACGCCGCGCAGAAAACCGCTTGCAAGCCATGCACGACCAGCAGGAACATAATTTGCCGGAATCCGAACAGGAGCGTGCCTGCCTTGCCGAGGCCATGGGATTCCCGGACTGGAAAACGTTTCATGCCGCACTGAGTAAACATCGTCGTCAGGTGGAGACGCATTTCCAGCAGGTGTTCGCATCACCACAGGCGCAGAAATCCGAAGCACCGGATGCATTGACCAATGTGTGGCTGGGTCGGCTGTCCGATAAAGCAGCGCACCAGGCGCTGGAGGCTGCAGGGTTTAAAGATGCCACCGAAGCATTGCGCTGGATAGAGCAGTTGCGTTCGGGTACTGCACCACGCTATCTGGGTACCCAGGGACGTATACGCTTCGATGCTTTGCTGCCCATGGTGCTGGGTGCGGTTGCGCGCCAGACCCATGCTGCCGAAGTTATGGGCCGGTTGGTGGGTGTGCTGGAACATATCGCGGGACGTACCACCTACCTTGCCCTGTTACAGGAAAACCCGCTGGTTTTGTCACAGCTGGTCAAGCTGTGCGCGGCCAGTGCCTGGATAGCCGGGCAGATCGCACGTTTCCCGATGCTGCTGGACCAGTTGCTGGACCCGCGTACCCTGTACGCGCCGCTGGTACGGGCCGAGCTTGAAGCCGAGCTGGAGCAGCATCTGGCGGCGGTGGATGCCGGCGATCTGGAGCAACAAATGGATAGCCTGCGCCAGTTCCGGCACGCCATGGTGTTGCGTGTTGCGGCGGCGGATATTGCCGGTACGGCGCCTGTCACGCTGGTGAGCGATGAATTGACGACTATTGCCGAGGTCGTGCTACAGAAAGTCCTGTCCATTGCCTGGGCGGAAATGGTGAGACGCTACGGTGAACCGCGCTGCAAATACAAAGGGAAACAGCGTCCGGTGGTCTTCACTGTCATTGCCTACGGAAAGCTGGGAGGCCTGGAGCTCGGTTACGGCTCTGACCTGGATCTGGTCTTTCTGCACGACAGTACCGGGACCGCGCAGAAAACCTCGGGCCGCAAGGCGGTAGACAATGCAGTGTTTTTGACGCGTCTCGGGCAGCGCATCATACACATGCTCGAGACCTTTACCGCGGCCGGTACCCTGTACGAAGTGGACATGCGCCTCAGGCCGTCCGGTAATTCGGGTATGCTGGTGAGCAGCATCGAGGCTTTCGCCGAATATCAGCGTGAGGACGCCTGGGTGTGGGAGCACCAGGCGCTGGTGCGTGCGCGACCGGTGGCCGGTGACGAGAAGCTGGGCAAGGCTTTTAGTAAAATCCGGGCACAGGTGCTGACAGCCGACGGCAAGCTGGAAAATCTGCGCGCCGAAGTACGTGATATGCGGGAACGCATGCGCACTGAGCTGGGCAAGACGCGTGGCGGTGGATTCCACCTCAAACAGGGTCGGGGAGGTATCGTTGATATCGAATTTATGGTCCAATATCTCGTTCTGCGCTGGGGTAAAGATTATGCAGAATTGCGGCGTTACACGGACACCATACGTCTGCTGAAAGCGCTGGCAACCGCGGGTTTGCTCAAGTCAGCCTACGCCCAGACGCTTATCGAGGCCTATCAGCGGTACCGGGCTGTCAGCCACCGGCTGACCCTGGCAGATGCGCCTCCCGTGGTGGCTGATGATGTGCTGCCGATGCAGCGCAAAAAAGTTGCCGACATCTGGAAGCGGTTGATGGAAAGTTAACGCTGATAAACTGCCGCTCCTACTGATTGATACACTGCCGCTTACGGTAGAACTGTAGGAGCGGCCCCCTGGCCGCGACCGGTTGGTGCTCCTCCGACCCGGTCGCGGCCAGGAGGCCGCTCCTACAGGTTGATGTTTTGAATTTTTATTGAAGGAGAAATTTCATGTCGATGGCCGATCGTGACGGCGTCATCTGGTACGACGGGGAAATGTGCCCCTGGCGGGACGCTACCACCCATGTGCTGACCCACACCCTGCACTATGGCATGGGTGTCTTCGAGGGTGTGCGGGCCTATCACGCAGAACAGGGTACGGCTATCTTCCGCCTCGGGGAACATACCGACCGTCTGTTCCGTTCTGCGCATATCCTGCAAATGGCGATGCCGTTCGATAAGGATACGCTCAACCAGGCGCAGCTGGACGTGGTGCGCGAGAACGGGCTGGACTCGGCCTATCTGCGCCCCATGTGCTTCTATGGTTCGGAAGGCATGGGACTGCGGGCGGATAACCTGAAAGTACATGTGATTGTTGCCGCCTGGGAATGGGGTGCCTACCTCGGGAAGGAAAACCTGGAGAAGGGTATTCGTATCCGCACCTCATCTTACACCCGGCATCACGTCAACATCACCATGTGCAAGGCCAAGGCAAATGGTAACTACATGAACTCCATGCTGGCGTTGAACGAAGCCATGACCGATGGTTATGATGAGGCCATGTTGCTGGACAACGAGGGCTACGTCGCCGAAGGCAGTGGTGAGAATATCTTCATTATACGTGACGGTGTGCTGTACACACCGGACCTGACCTCTGCGCTCGAGGGAATCACCCGCGATACCATCATGACGTTCGCCAGGGAACAGGGGCTGGAGGTCCGCGAAAAGCGTATCACGCGTGACGAAGTGTATGTCGCTGATGAAGCTTTCTTTACCGGCACTGCAGCCGAAGTTACACCCATACGGGAAGTGGATAACCGGACTATCGGTGCCGGTTCGCGCGGCCCTATCACCGAGAAATTACAGACCCTGTATTTTGACCAGGTCCACGGCCGGCGTTCCGAACACGCCGAGTGGCT
>CAJXFW010000061.1 GCA_913053655.1 uncultured Thiogranum sp.
ATACTTTCTCCTGCGCCTTCTCCCGGATAGAACAGGTGTTGAGCAGCAACACATCCGCTTCTTGCGCCGATCGCGCCAGTTCCAGGCCGTGTGCAGCCGCCAGCACGTCCACCATTTTGGCGGAGTCGTACTCATTCATCTGACAACCATGGGTTTTTATAAATACTTTGCCAGCCATTTAGGGGCATTCTACAGGAAATTTCAGGTGTAATCAGTAGATTAACCCCATGCTGATGGCTCCGTCATACTCTCACACTGCACGAGTCACTGGTTCAATCCCGGTATCACCCACCAATCAAATCAACTAGTTAGAAACCACGACTCATCTGAAAACGAAGAATTCAGGCAGGGTCTTTCCGGTGTGGCATCAACGCCACGTTCCCTTCCACGTCTGGTACTGGGATGGGCGCAAACGGTAACGCGCAATATTTCCTTCATGAAGGCTCATTACTTCCGTCTCTACCACCTCGATAAAGCGCGCTTGATCCCCCTGTGGCACGCCCTCCGTAGCGCGCAGCTTGATGAAAGCTGCTGCTGCCTTCTTATCCATGCCACCGTGAACGATCTCAGCAACAATCTCTGCCATTAATGTACGATATCTCAAACGAAACGGATCAGGTTCTCCCAACGACTGGCGAACGGCCGAATAACGTGCACAAGAACGTCGGTAGGCCCAAACGTAAACATCACGCAGATACTCCACCCTGTTCAACTCGTACACGCCGATGAGTGCATTGACGTAATCTTTTTGTGACACATCGACAAAAGAAAGCGGGCACAGGTTATGCCTGATCAGGGGTATGTTGGCGGCCAGGCGGGAAACTCGTTTGTTAACGTCCTCGAATGGCTGAAGATACGGCAGGTGCACCATAATAAAGAAACTCTGCTCATAGGCATTTTCGATGACATCTGCCATTGCAATTACCTGCAAATACCGCTCTTCGATCATCTGGAGCGCTTCCAGAGGATGAAACACGGTACCGGAAATACCCACCGGTTTAACGCGGACGCGCCCACAAGCGGCGGGGTCAACCAGCAGGTTGTCCGAGAGCAAAGCATGCAGGTTGCAGATCGTATAGCGATTAAAACCAATTTCATCCGCCTGATTTACCAGCATCTCAATAGCAGCTTTGTGGTTCAAAATCATCTGGGCTTCTTCGGCATCTTTCCCTTCAGCGTTTTCACCAAGCTCGAGCAGAAGCTGCGTCTCCAGCAAAGAGTAAGTATTGCCCTCCAGGCGGCTGGAGTTCCAGGACAGATCAATCAACAACCGGTTGTACACCTGACGCACATAGGTACCAGCCGGCAATTCGGCCTGCCCGGACTGCCCAATAGCAAGTAACTGCTGCCGAAGCTCTAATGACAGGTAAGCCGTTACATTGGGCTGATAGTCATCCAGAAAATCCGCCTGGTAACCTATGGGTGTGCGAACGGATACCGGGCGACTGATGTTTTTTCTAATCTCCCCGCCTTCCCGGGAAAGTTTGATGCCACTCGATACCGTTGGGGGGGCGAAGGTTGTTTTTACTCTGTCCGCAGAGGGAGTCCCCGGGAAATACCGGGTTCCTTTCCCTGTTCCGCTGACTACGATTCTGCCCTGCTCTGCGAGCAAGTTCAGACGGCGCTGCAGCATCCGGGGTGGAAGATCGAAATCCAGTCCTTCACGAATGATCCCGACTTGCACGCCGGCCGGATGATCCGCCACAATCACTGCAATGGCCCCAAGCTCCTGTTCGGAAATCTTTTTAGGCATGCGTTAGATTATATGTCGCTAAAATCATTTTAGCGACATATAAACACTTTATTTGTCGCTTATTTTTCGTATTTGTCGTGAGATTGGGTTTAAACGTCGCAAACCTAGCTGACCTATAAGAGTCTAGCCCGCAGGAAATTCACAACCTGCAACAGGCGATCACACCCAATGTGCGCGAAATTCACGCCTACTGGCTGGCACGCCGGGCAGACCAGGCACCTTCAACGCCGATCAGACACTCTGATCCTAAAGTCGGCCGCAACGACCCCTGCCCCTGTGGCAGCGGCAAGAAATACAAAGAGGAAGTCGGCCTGTAAGCCGGGTTCTGTCGTGGACAACCATTCATCTGGGATGCACGTCGCCATGCACCTCAAGCGACCTACCCGGGAACGACGCGGGCCACGCCAATGTTCCCCTATTTGGTCTTGCTCCGGGTGGGGTTTACCCTGCCACGGCTGTTGCCAGCCGCGCGGTGCGCTCTTACCGCACCATTTCACCCTTACCTGTGCGAGCACAGGCGGTATATTTTCTGTGGCACTTTCCGTAGGCTCGCGCCTCCCAGGCGTTACCTGGCACCCTGCCCTGTGGAGCCCGGACTTTCCTCCGTGACTGATGTCACCGCGGTTGCCCGGCCGACTTCCACGCGCAAGGTACCCTCGAATTGGTGCGACCTCAAGGAAATATTGCCGGGACCGGCCGGGGCGCGATGCATCGCTACAGCCGCTCAGCCAAGCCTTCGCGCGCCGCTATCTTCCGGTAAGTCATTTTCCCAAGCCACTTGTTGAGCAGGTTTTCTCTCTTCAGGAACACCAGGCAGGGCCGGCGGCGCAGCCTGATTGTCTTTTTCAATGCCAGAAGCCCTTCGTGACGGGGTTCAAGGCGCAGCCCTTGATCCAGAGCGTCACAGACACGTTTGCGGTGGTTGAATTTCAGCTCGGCGAGCACCAGGTTCTGAAATATCGTGGCCTGGATACCTTTTCGTGTGGCTGCACGCCGACACAGGTTCAGGCCGCTGACGTCCTTGTTGTAGACAAGCGCCAACCCGTGCCAGGAGCTATACAGGTGCAGCTGCAGGTCTTTGCGTGGTGCGCGCTTTTCCGCCAGTGAAAAATGCTGCGTAGCGATGTGCCACTGCTTCCTTTTGAAAAATATCAACCCGAGCTGATATTCCTCTTCCGCCTCACGGATACGCGCGGCGGATAGGCGTGCTGCCTGTGTAGTCATAATGTCACTCCCTGTGGTGTTACCTGGCAATCCATTTGCCAATTTATGGTTACTTTCGGTTCCTTCGGTAATAGTCCAGCAGGCCGTGCGTCGAGGCATCGTGCTCATTCTGCGCCTGCGGATCATCCAGTTCCTGCTGAATCACCTTTGCCAATTGTTTGCCCAGTTCTACACCCCACTGGTCGAAAGAATTAATCCGCCAGATAACGCCCTGCACAAAAATCTTGTGTTCATACAAGGCAATAAGCATCCCGAGCAGACGCGGCGTTAACCCGGGGTACAGCAGCGAGTTACTGGGCTTGTTCCCCGGGAAAACCTTGTGTGGCAACAGCCGTTTGATTTCAGCTTCGTCCAGCCCGTCCGCCACCAGCTCTGCCCGAACCTCGGCAGCGTTTTTGCCACGCATCAATGCCTCGCTCTGGGCGATGTAATTGGAAAAAAGGATCTGATGTTGTTCAGCCAGGGTGTGGTGCGGATTTACTGCAATCAGAAAATCTGCGGGGATCAGCAGCGTACCCTGGTGGACCAGCTGGAAGAATGCGTGCTGGCCGTTAGTGCCCGGTTCGCCCCATATAATCGGGCCGGTTGCATAACGGGTTACTTCGCCATTGCGGGTTATGCGTTTTCCGTTGCTCTCCATATCCGCTTGCTGCAAGTAGGCCGGCAGGCGGTGCAGGTGTTCGTCATAAGGAAAGATAGCATGGCTGTCGGCGCCAAAAAAGTTGTGGTTCCAGATCCCCAGCAGGGCCAGCACCACCGGCATATTCTGCTCCAGTGGTGCGGAGTTAAAATGCATATCCATCTCGTGTGCGCCGGCCAACAGTTCTTCAAAGCGGTCCATGCCGATATACAGCGCGATTGACAGTCCGATGGCTGACCACAGCGAATAGCGTCCCCCGACCCAGTCCCAGAATTCGAACATATTGGCCGGATCGATACCGAAGGCCTGTACGGCTTCGCGGTTTGTCGACATGGCGACAAAGTGCCTGGCGACGGCGTTGTTATCCGGTGCTGACTCCAGCAACCAGCGGCGCGCCTGTGTGGCATTGGTTAGGGTTTCCTGGGTCGTAAAGGTTTTTGACGCCACCAGGAACAGCGTGGTCTCCGGATTTAATCCGGCCAGCGTATCGCTGATCTGGCTACCGTCGATGTTTGAAACAAAGTGTACGGCCAGCTTGTCACCGTAAGGACGCAGCGCCTCGGTCACCATCACCGGACCGAGATCCGAACCACCGATACCTATATTAACGACATCGGTTATCACCTGTCCGTTGTAGCCTTTCCATTCCCCGCTACGCACCCCTTCGGTAAATGCCCGCATCTGTGCCAGCACACGGTTGACTTCCGGCATCACGTCCTCGCCATCGACATAAACCGGTGTATTGCTGCGGTTGCGTAAGGCGGTGTGCAACACCGCACGCTGTTCGGTGAAGTTGATGGGTTCACCATCAAACATGCGCTTTATCCAGGCGGGCAGTTCACTGTCTCCGGCCAGTATGAACAGCAGCTGCAGAGTCTCGTCCGTGATTCGGTTCTTGGAATAGTCGAGCAGCAATTCTCCAGCCTGCAAAGAATAACGCTCAAAGCGTTGCGGATCGTCGGCGAACAGATCCCGCATATGCAAGTCCTGCATCCGCTCGCAGTGCTTTTTCAACGCCTTCCAGGCGGGCATTTTTTCAAGTTCTGTCATTGCTCGCTGCTTTCCGGGCCCCGGTCAGGCGTCTTCATCTTCGAGTGTATTCCGCCAGCGCTGATCCTGCCTGACAAACAGGCGATCCGCTTCCGCCGGACCCCAGCTGCCGGAAGGATAAGTATGAATGAAATCACGCTCCATCGCCCAGTTTTTAAGAATCGGATCGACCACCTTCCACGCCCAGTTCACTTCATCGTAACGCAGAAACAGGGAGTGATCGCCATCAATCACATCCAGCAGCAACGCTTCATAGGCATCCAGCGAACCCGGGTTTATGCCACAGTAGCTGGCATCCAGCCGAGTCGTTTCCGCACGCAGTTCCAGGCCTGCCTGCTTGACCTGCATTTCCATACGAATACATTCGTTGGGCTGCAGGTTCAGGAGGATCCAGTTGGGTTTGAGACGCTCGATCTGGGTCTCGCGAAACAGTTGCTGGGGTGGGTGCTTGAAACGAATCGACACCATAGAATTGCCTTTCGCCATGCGTTTGCCGGTACGCAGGTAAAAAGGAACATTACGCCAGCGCCAGTTATCGATCATCAGCTTCAGCGCTACGTAAGTTTCGGTCACACTGTCTTTCGGCACATCCGGCTCGTTCAGGTAACCGGGCACCTTCTCGCCATTGACCTCACCGGCTGCATACTGGGCACGAAAGGCATGGGCATTCACCGCACTCGACGGGATCGGCCGAATTGAGCGCAGTACTTTCACTTTTTCATCACGCAGCGATTCGGCGTCCAGGCTGGCCGGCGGCTCCATCGCCACCAGGGTCAGCAACTGCAGCAGGTGACTCTGGATCATGTCACGCAATGCTCCTGCGCCATCGTAATAGCCGGCCCGGCCCTCCGTGCCCAATGATTCCGAGTGCGTAATCTGCACATGGTCGATATAGTTGCGGTTCCAGAGCGGTTCCAGCATCAGGTTGGCAAAACGGAACACCAGCACATTCTGCACCGTGCCCTTGCCGAGGTAATGATCGATACGATAGATCTGGTCTTCCTGGAACTCCTGGTTGAGACGCCGGTTAAGGCTCTCCGCACTCTCCAGGTCATAACCAAACGGCTTTTCGATCACCAGCCGGCGCCAGCCGCCATCCTCGCGATTAAGCGCCACCGCACCCAGCTGGCGGCTGACCGGTCCAAAATCAGCCGGCCGGATCGCCATGTAGAAAATCAGGTTGGGGGAAAACTGTGAATCACCAAGAAGGTAATCCCGTAGCGCGGGATACACCGCGTCATCACCCAGATCACCGCGATAGAAAAACAGGCGTGCGCAGAAGCGTTCCAGCACGTCCGGGTCGGTCGGTTTACCGGCCAGGCTTTCGCGCACCTGGCCACGCCAGTGCTCGTCGTCCCAGTCACGCCGCCCGAAACCAACCACCTTGAGTCCCCCGGGCAAGCGGCCGGCAGCATCCAGGTTATAAAGCGCCGGAAGCAACTTTATCCTGGCGAGGTTACCTGTCGCACCGAAAATGACGTACGTGCAATCTTCCATGTCTTTCAAAACGGCCCCTTATTTCAGTTTAGTCAATGCAACTTGACGCTGACCCTGCGTTAACGCAACCTACATCATAAAAGGGTCGGGTACCAGTCATGGATATTCTGTTTGCCGCCAGTGAGGCGCACCCCCTCGTCAAAACCGGCGGGCTTGCCGATGTGGCCGGCAGTCTGCCGCGCGCCATAAAAAATTCACAGACGGAAATCCGCCTGATTCTGCCCGCCTATCCCGCCGCAATCACCAACGCCGGCAAACTGAAACCTGTTGCTGAACTCAAGTTGCCCGGAACCACAACACCGGTTCGCCTGCTGCAAGGCTGGCTTCCACACACCCGGGTACGCCTGTATCTGGTCGACGCCCCGGAGTACTTTGATCGCCCCGGTGGACTCTACAGCGCGCCGCAAGGTGGTGACTGGCCGGATAACGCCGATCGTTTTGCGCTGTTTGCACGCGCCGTGTGCAGCGTCGCCATGAACCGCACCGGACTGGAGTGGCAACCCGGCGTCGTTCACTGTAACGACTGGCAGACCGGACTGGTACCCGCTTTGCTGTCCCTGGAAAAGGAGCGGCCGGCAACACTGTTCACTGTCCACAACCTGGCTTATCAGGGTCTGTTTGAGCGGGACCGGTTCCAGGCCTTGCGGTTACCGGATGACTGGTGGTCCATGGATAAACTGGAATTTCACCATCAAGTGTCCTTTATCAAGGGCGGCCTGGTGTTCGCCGACCGTATCAATACAGTGAGTCCGGCCTATGCGCAGGAAATCCGCACAGCGGAGTTTGGCTGCGGACTGGAAGGCCTGCTGGAATATCGCAGCAACACGCTCACCGGCATTCTAAATGGTGTCGACTACCAGGTATGGAGCCCGGGCCGCGACTCATCGCTGCCTTACGCCTACACTGCACACCGACCGGCGGCAAAACTCAAAAACAAATGTGCGTTGCAAAAAGCCTTCGGGCTGCCCGTTGAACCCGGGCTACTCCTGTTCGGCCACGTAGGTCGCCTGGTCGAACAAAAAGGTATTGACCTGATTCTGCAACTGGTTCCGAAATTGTTACAGCGCTCTATGCAGCTGGTAATCCTGGGTACCGGCCACCGGGATCTGGAAAACCTTTTGCGCCAGGCTAACAGTTTGCACCCCGAGCACATCGGTATACGTATCGACTACGATGAGAAACTCGCCCACCTGCTTGAGGCAGGTTCGGACAGCTTCCTTATGCCGTCCCGCTTCGAACCCTGCGGCCTGAACCAGCTCTACAGCCTGCGCTACGGTACTCCGCCTGTTGTGCGCAGCACGGGCGGACTGGCTGATTCGGTGGTAGACGCCACCGACGCGAACCTGTTGCAGGGCGCGGCGACCGGTTTTGTCTTTAAGAACGCCAACAGCCGTGACCTGTTGCAGGCCATTGACCGCGCGCTGGAGCTCTATGCCAGGCCTGATGCGTGGAAGACTCTGATGCAGACCGGCATGCGCGAGGACTTCTCCTGGACCCGCAGCGCCGCCGCTTACAGGGATCTCTATACCCGACTGCTCGACCCATAAAATACCGTTCCGGCACACGGGTTCGGAAACAGGTACAATGGCGCGCCCGTTTCCGGGGGGGGCTTCCCCGACAAATTGCAGGCGGCTCTTGATGGATATGCCAGTGCCACACAGTGTGACCCCTCCACCCCGAGACAAGGAACTGCGTTCCCGCGTACGTCTGTTCGGTAATCTGCTCGGCGAAGTGCTGGCAGCACAAGCCGGGCTGGAAGTGCTCGCGGCTGTCGAAAAACTGCGCAAGGGTTACATACGTCTGCGCAAGGAAGACAATCCGGCACTGCGCAGACGCATGGCGAACACCATAGACAAACTGGATCCCGCGACCCTGAGTCACGTAGTGCGTGCCTTCAATATTTATTTCAGCCTGGTCAACATTGCGGAAGAGTCTTTCCAGCACAAGGAACGACGACGTCACGCACACATGGGGGGGCCTCTGTGGTGTGGCTCCTTTGACCACACGCTGCGTGAATTCCACGATACGGGAATCGATGCTGAACAGATTCAGACGCTGCTCGATAGTGCCCTGTATCTGCCGGTATTCACTGCGCACCCCACGGAATCGAAACGCCGTGCCGTCATGCACACCCTGCGCGGAATCTTCATCACTGCCGAGCAACTCGATGGACCCCGCCTGGGGAAACAGGAACGCGTCGATATCATTGACGCATTACGCAACCAGATCCAGATTCTGTGGAAGACGGATGAAGTGCGTGTACACAAGCCGAGTGTGCATGACGAAATCCGTAATGGGCTGTTTTATTTCCGCGAATGCCTGTTCCAGGCAGTACCACGCGTTTACCGCTATCTGGATAGCTCTATCCAGCGCGTCTACGGCCGGGTCGACATACACCTTCCCAGCCTGCTGCAATTCGGTTCCTGGATCGGTGGCGACCGCGATGGCAACCCGTTCGTGAAGCCCGCAACCACCGAATACGCATTGCGCATGCACATGCACGAAGTCCTGTGCGAGTACCTGCGTCGGGTCGAAGACCTGCGCAGCACGCTGACCTATTCCAGCCGCCTGGTACGGACCAGTCGGGCATTCCAGGACAAACTGGAACGCGACATAGACCGCTACCCGCAGGTGCTGGGAGACCGCCCCGAGCAATTTTCACACGAACCTTATCGCCGCATGCTGTTCATCATGCGCAACCGCCTGAGTCATAATATCGAACTGACAAGTGAGCGGATTGATCACCCGGGATCCGCTGACCCGGGCAAATACCCGTACCGTTATCGCAACGAGCAGGAATTCCTGGAAGATCTGAAGCTGATCGAAGCATCGCTGATTTCACATGGTGACCGGAACATCGCCCGGGGCGAACTACTGGACCTGATCCGGCTGGCGGAAACGTTCGGCTTTTTCCTGCTGCACCTGGATATCCGCCAGGAATCAACGCGACACAGTGAGGCGGTTCACGAATTGTGTGCGCAGATAACGAGTCGCAGTGACTACAGTGCGCTTGACGAAAACGCGCGCATCCAGTTGCTCTGTAACATGCTTAACCGGCCGGCCGTCACTATTGACAGAGATTCGCTCAGCGAAGCAACTGTCGAAACGTTGCAGGTGCTGGACGTCATGTCGCATATGCGCGATGAGGTCAGTGCCAATGCCTTCGGCACCTACGTCATCTCTATGACCCACAATGCCAGTCATGTGCTGGAGTTAATGTGGCTGGCGTCATTGTGCGGGCTGGCGGGCCGCAACGGCGATGACTGGTTCTGTCATATCCGCATCAGCCCGCTGTTCGAAACCATTGATGATCTGGCGCACATCGAACAGGTCATGACGCGCTTGTTCGACGAACCCGTCTATCGCAGTCTGTTGCAAGCGTCCGGCAACCTGCAGGAAATCATGCTCGGGTATTCGGACTCCTGCAAGGACGGCGGCATACTCGCCTCCGGCTGGAGTCTGTACCAGGCACAGCAGAAAATTATCCGCATTTCCAGGGCGCACGATGTTGAATGCCGACTATTCCACGGCCGCGGCGGCACCCTGGGCCGCGGCGGTGGCCCCACCCACGACGCCATCCTGTCACAGCCGGCGGGCACGGTGCACGGCCAGATCAAGTTCACGGAACAGGGTGAAGTGCTGTCCTACAAGTACAGCAATGAAGAAACCGCTGTGTACGAACTGTCCATGGGCGTTACCGGTTTGCTGAAAGCCAGCCGCAACGTGGTACAGCCACACAGTGAAGATAGCGAAGACTATGCCACCATCATGACGCAGCTCGCGCGCCAGGGTGAGCAGACCTACCGTGGCCTGATAGACGAAACCGAGGGCCTGCTGGACTATTTCTACGAAGCCACGCCGGTAGTAGAAATCGGCCTGCTAAATATCGGCTCCCGCCCCAGCCATCGCAAAAAACAGGACCGTTCAAAAAATTCCATCCGCGCCATTCCCTGGGTGTTTGGCTGGGCACAATCACGTCATACACTACCGGCCTGGTTCGGTATTGGCAGTGCCCTGATGGAATTCACCAGGCAACAGGATGGCAACCTGGAAAAACTGCGTCAAATCTACCACGACTGGCCCTACTTCAGAGCCATGCTCAGCAATACACAGATGTCACTGGCAAAAGCAGAAATGGACATTGCGCGTGAATACACAAGCCTGGCTGAAAACCAGGCAATGGCTGATACGGTATATAGACGTATCCGCGAAGAACACGACCGAACCCTGGACATGGTTAAAAAAGTCGCCGGCATCGGCTGCGTGCTAGAGGAAAATCCTGTTCTCGCCCTGTCACTGTCGCGCCGCGACCCTTACCTGGACCCTCTGAATCATATCCAGGTCAAGTTATTGAACCGCGTTCGCAACACGAAATTGGGGGAAGAAGAACGGGACCGGTGGATGGAACCGCTGCTGCGCTCGATCAATGCTATTGCCAGCGGCATGCGCAACACTGGATAGGCCGAGCCTGGCCTGATTCCGGCGCCGGTAGCGTACACACACTTTAATTGCCGGTGATGCCTACTTTTCTCGCAACCTGAAAAGAACATAGGCTCAGTTGGACAGCTTGGGCTTGAACCGTTCCTAACTTTCGATGCTTAGAAAAATAACTTCTTACAGGTTATGTGGGTTCCAAGGGCTTTCAGCGGCTGTGAACGGCCATCTTCAAAATGGGATTGAACCACCCCTGAAAGCATGTCAGAAAACTGTACATTATGGCTACAAGAGCTATCGCATGGGATCGTATTTAGTATTGTACTCACCTCCTTATCAAACCAGAGAATAGTCTGTAGATAATCGTGCAAACTATTTCCGCTCTGCACCTTTATCGATCGTGGATCAGGCACAAAACTGACAAAATCAAAATTTGCCATCTCATCAATCAACAAAAGCCGGATCATGTAGTTATAAAGCTTATTAGGATCCCTACGGATATGCTCTTGCACGTTGCGCTTTTTAACAGTGATAGCAACATATTTTATTTCGTTGGTATCACTGGAGATCTTGTGAGCCTTTTCAGCAAAGGCAACCCGCTCGCTGAGGCGCATGTCCGCCCATTTTCTCTCAACGCCTGAAGGCCAGCCATGTTTTTGGTACAACTTTTTGATTAAGCGCTTCGGCAAGTGCTTTTTTTCCGGGGTAGTGATGAGGGCCGCTATAGTTAGATGCTGGCTGGATCCACCGCGCCGATACGGCTTATCTAAGGTCCAACCCAAATCGCCACTTTCATCCAGGCAAATGGTCGCAGAGGACAATAGTTTTTCAATTCCTTTGAAGAACGGGTTAATTTTTTCAGGCAAAAAAAAAGTGGACCCTGGGGCCGACGCTCTTAAAGAGCGCTTACGATACCTTCCGGCGTCGCGGCTTACCCAGGATTTACCCACCGTAAGCTATTATCGCCCAAATGGCCTGGGAATTGAAATAAATACCCGGAAAAATCGCTCTTGGCCTCGCTTATTTGCTACCCGCATCCCTACCCACAAATACTTAGGCTGCCTGGGATAAATATAAGCTATTGATTTACATGGTGCCGGAGAGAGGAATTGAACCCCCGACCTTCTCATTACGAGTGAGCTGCTCTACCGACTGAGCTACTCCGGCATGGACTTTCTGTACGACAACTTTGACTGCCGCAGGGGCATGTTGCAAAGAAGCCGCATGTTACCGGGAATTGACAGTATTTACACCCCGCCAGGGAAACCCTGATCAAATCGTCATACCGGCGTATGCCGGTATCCAACTCATTGAAACCACTGGATTCCGGCATACGCCAGAATGACGGGAAACAACTTATTCAGAGCATCCCTAGCTGAATATTCCCTTGAGCGTAAAGAAAAACAGGATAGACAACAGGCCGCCAGCCGGCAGTGTCACGATCCAGGACATGAAGATATTGCGCACTACTGTCAGATTCAATGCCTCCATACCGCGCGCCAGGCCTACGCCAAGGACCGCGCCTACCAGCGTATGTGTCGTCGAGATCGGCAGGCCGGTGCCTGACGCGAGGACGACTGTCGAGGCAGCAGCAAGTGTTGCCGCAAATCCGCGGCTCGGCGTAAGTTCTGTGATGCTGTTACCGACGGTCGCAATGACTCGTCGACCGTACGTTGCCAAACCGAGCACGATCCCCGCCCCCCCAAGCAGCAAGATCCAGTATGGCAAAGCCGATTTCGCCGCGACCTCGCCACCACTGCTGACAATGCTCACGACGGCTGCGACCGGACCAATAGCATTTGCCACGTCATTGGACCCGTGCGCGAATGCCATGGCGCAAGCGGTAACAATCATTAATACGCTGAAGACACGCTCCACGTTGGCATAGTGAAAGTCCTTGTCTGCCGAAGGATCGAGTTTTATCCTGCCTACGAAGTACTTGCCTGCCAGCATCATCACCCCGCCCGCGATCAGGGCGTACACGAAGGTCTCAAACGTATTGTTTTCCAGGCCTATGTGTTTCAGACCTTTCAGGAATGTAACCAGCGCAATAATAAAACCGACCAGGAACATATAATATGGAACGTATTTCTTGGCGTTGTTGAACGGATCATCAGTATTCAGAATAAGGCTCTGGACGCTGCGAAACAGGCCGTACGATAAAAGTCCCGCCAGCAATGGCGACACCACCCAACTGGCAATGATATAACCCACCTTGCCCCACTTGACCGCATCCATACCGACGCCCACCATGGCGAACCCGACAAGGGCACCGACAATGGAATGCGTTGTCGAAACCGGCCAGCCGTTTCTGGAGGCGATCAGCAGCCAGACGCCGGCTGCCAGTAACGCAGCCAGCATGCCGTAGATCAACAGCTCGGGTGATGCGACCAGCAGGTCTGCATCAACGATACCTTTACGAATGGTCCTGGTCACCTGGCCACCGGCCAGAAAAGCGCCGGCGAATTCGAATACCGCCGCGATGAGAATCGCCTGTTTGATCGTCAGCGCCCTGGATCCCACAGACGTCGCCATAGCATTGGCTACATCATTGGCGCCAATGCCCCAGGCCATGAACAGGCCGAATACGCCGGCAAGAATAAGGAATACAGCACCGTAGCTGACAATAATATCCATGCGCCCTCCGTGACTAACGCGCCAGCATCAATTGCAAGCGGCTACCGACACGCTGGGCGCGATCTGCGACATCACCAGTCCATTCGATAATTTCGTACAGGAACATGACGTCGACCGGCGGCAACTCTTTTTCGACCGCAAATAACTGCAAGCGTATATCCGCCTGCCAGCTATCTGTATCGCTCTCAATAGCATCGAGCTTCTGAATCATTTCAACGACCAGCTTGATTTCCTGACCGCTGAAGCCGGTACCCACCAGTTCATCGAGTTCGTTAATGGCGCGATTGGCCTGTTCACAGGCATCCACACAACGGCGCACATACTTTTTGTAGTTATCGTGGATTATGGCGGGAAACACCATGTGCCGACCCACAATCACCCCGGCAATATCCTTGGCACGGTTGGCTATCTTGTCCTGCATGGTCAGTACTTCGAGCAGATCCTGCCGCGATACCGGCATGAACAGGCCTTTCGGCAGCTGCATGCGCAGTTCCTTCTTCAGCACATCCGCTTCTTTTTCCAGTGTGGAGATTTTCTGCTGGGAGGCAGCGACGCTGTCCCAGTCTTCCCGGAAAACAGCCTCAAAGAGCGGGATAAGTTCTGAAACACAGGCCAGCACTCTGGCCATGTGTTGCTGCATGGGTTTGACGGGCGAACTGCCAAAAATCCCGGTCATGTAACCGCCAGCGGCCATAAAACTCTCCTTCCGGCAACCGTTGCAGGAAAAGTCTGATGTGTGTCCAGGGGACTCTGACTAATTCAATAACCGTCATTCTGGCGCATGCCAGAATCCAGAAAAATCAGCGTGTTGGATTCCGGCATACGCCGGAATGACGAATTAATCAGAGCCTCACCAGGAATTTGCCCGCATTTTACTGCGAGTCAAAGAAAAATCCAGAGATTTCTAGACGTCCGGGATTGACTGCTGACGAACGCGAATAATGACCTCTACACTATCAATCACACTGCCTTCAGGTGCCTCCGGCAACTGGTCGACTAAAATCCGGCCGGGGTCAATATCAGACAGTTCGCCACTGTCGATGTTGTAGAAATGGTGGTGCTCACTGTTATTGGTATCATAGAAAACGCGGTTGGGATCAACCTTTACCTCGCGCAGAATACCCTTGTCGGCAAATAATCCCAGCGTATTGTAGACCGTCGCCTTGGAGACCCCGCTGCCTGCTGCCTTGACCTTGCCCAGCACCTGATCTGCACAAAGATGTTGATCACCCGCCAGCAAAACCCGGGCAATCTGTACCCTCTGCCGGGTGGGCAAAATGTCATAGTCGCACAGCCGCTTCGCGACCCCGGCATCGTCCAGGGTGGTGAGTGTTACCGAATGACTCATAATAATCGAGTATACGCTGGCAATTTAGACAAAGTCCAGATTGCTCACATTGAACCTGTATCAAATAGTGTCCGTCCATAAACAGTAAGCTCTTGCCAAGGCGCAAAGCACGCGAAGTATTAACTGATTGTTTTAACTTTGCGAGAAAATAACCGGTGTTTATGGACGGACACTAACTATGTTTTCAGGCAAATAGGGATCCCGTGCAATAACTTCAGGACGCCCGAGAACATGGTCTGCCAGCATCCTGGCTGTCGCCGGGGCTAAAACCACACCATTCCGGAAATGACCTGCATTGATGTAAAGATTGTCGATACCCGGATGCGGTCCCA
>CAJXFW010000062.1 GCA_913053655.1 uncultured Thiogranum sp.
TACCTGCGCGACGGCGTCAAACGCACCTGGCTGAACGACGACCTGCAATCCTTTACGCCAACGCGCTTTATGCCTCCGGAGCTGATGGGCTACGAGGGCCGCGCCGTTGTCATCGATCCCGATATTTTTGCTGTCGCCGATATATGGGAACTACTGAGCCGCGACATGCATGGCAAAGCGATCATGTGCCGTATGCGTTCCGGCCCAAAGGGGCTGGTGGACCGCTGCAAGGCCAGCAGTGTAATGCTGCTCGACTGCGCCAAACTGACCCACTGGAAAGTGGAACAGCAGTTCAACGAAATGTTCGAATTTACATCCGACTACATGCCCTGGATCTGCCTGCGCAACGAAGCACCGGATTCTATCGACTTCTTTGAACCGGAGTGGAACGACTTCGACAAGCTCACCGCCGACACCAAGATGCTGCACGTCACTCGCCGCAAGACCCAGCCGTGGAAGGCCGGTCTACCGATCGACTGGCGACCTGCAGAACGATTCCGCCTGTTCCCGCCGCTGGCCTGGGCGATGCGCGCGCGCCGCCACCTGTTCGGCGAATACGGCCTGCTGGGTAACTACAAGGAGCACCCGGACAACAACCAGACCAACCTGTTTTTCGGGCTGCTCAAGGAATGCGTCAACCAGGGCATTGTCAGTGAAGACATGCTGTGTGAGGAAATGAAACAGAACCACGTGCGGCACGATGCCTTTGAAGTTCTGGAACGGACCCCCGACCTGGCACCGCCGGGTAATCCGCCGTTGAAGCTGTCGGCCGCCTGACACCCCACCCCCGGCGCAAGGACTCGCGCAAAGTACGATCACCTTGCCAAATGACCGGCTTCTGATAATCTATGCATGTTTCTATTCATTATCTATTCATTCTTAGTGCTGACTGAAAGGGTACACGGTCACTCATGGCAGTTACAGCTGAACAACTGTTACAGGCGCTCGAACGCCGCGGAATAGCCTATTCATATGATTTACAAAATGATTTAGGCACGAGCCAGGCAACCGTATCGCGTCTGTTAAGGGCTGCCGGAAGGCGCATTTACAGGCTTGGCAAAGGCCGGAATACCCGTTATTCACTACTCCACCATCTATTCACGATACAACCACTTTACCGCATCGATCCGGCCGGGGTGCCGGAACAGCTGGCGGAGATAGCACCCCTGATCCAGGGGAGATATGCCGTACAAGCCCGACGCCCGCAGGTCTGGCTCAGAGGACTGGACGGCACCGGCCTGTTCGATGACCTGCCCTATTTTCTCGACGACCTGCGCCCGCAAGGCTTTCTTGGTCGACAGATCGCCCGGCAACTTGGAGCACCCTGGCCAGCCGACCCGCGGCGATGGACCGCGACACAGATCCTGACTTATTTAATGGAGCAGGGTACTGATCTGCCCGGCGATCTGGTGCTGGGCAACCGTGCCCTGGAGACTGCCACCCGGCCACCACGGGAAACATCTGTCGATGACTATCCCGCACTCGCTGACCAGGTACTTAGCGGTTCCGTGCCTGGCTCATCCGCAGGTGGCGAACAACCGAAGTTCACAACCTTCGGCCCTGCCGGGCACGTGCTGGTGAAATTTTCCCCGCGTGGAAACAGCCTCGAGGCGATTCGCTGGCGGGATATCCTGATAGCAGAGCATCATGCCGGACAGATGTTGCGAGAAACCGGATTCGAGGCAGCCAATAGTCGCCTGCATGACCTTGATGGCCGAATGTTTCTGGAAGTTGAGCGTTTTGATCGCGAAGGCGCACTCGGCCGACGCCCGATGATTTCTCTTGCCAACATTGATGCAGAGTTCGCTGGCGAGGGTCAGGACTGGATAGCCACACTTCGCCAGCTGGTACAGACGAAACTGGTAGACAAGGCTGATCTGGAAACGGCCCACCAAGCCCAGCTATTCGGCCAATGGATCGGGAACACCGATATGCACCTTGGCAACCTCAGTTTCCGGCCAGAAGAAAGCGGCTTTCGTCTATTGCCGCTCTATGACATGGCGCCCATGCGCTGGGCGCCGGTACGCGGTGAACTTCCCCAAGACCTGGCACTGACACCACCAGTACGAGATCCTGACAGCGAAGAGTCATGGTTCAGAATCAGAGCACTCGCAACAGAGTACTGGCGCAGGTTGGCTGAGGAAGAACGTCTTTCATCAAGCTTTCGTGCTATCAGCATGACCTGGTGCGGATAATTCGGCAGGACCACTCTTGCCTTCCTTGGCATGGCGCGGTCTCCTTGCGTTATAAATCTGTCTCCTTTAACCCTTGTTCCCTTTAACCCCTATCAGGTATCCTTGTCGACACCAGGAGCAAACAACATGAACGATTATCGTGAACGCATCACCATTGAGCCTGGGAAGCGAGGCGGTAAGCCCTGCATCCGTTCCATGCGGATCACCGTTTATGATGTGCTGGACTGGTTGGCATCCGGCATGAGCGAAGCAGAGATTCTGGAGGAATACCCCGAACTGACCCAGGATGACATTCGGGCCTGCCTTGCCTTCGCTGCCAACCGGGAACACCAGTTATCGACAATTGCACCGGTTTGAAGCTATTACTGGACCAGAACCTGTCGTTCCGGTTGCTGGAAAAACTGGAAGTCGCCTATCCGGGCTCAACACAAGTCAAATTCGTCAACCTGGATCAGGCCGACGACCTCACCGTCTGGAACTATGCCAAAGACAATGGCTTTACCATTGTCACCAAGGACTCGGATTTTCATGAATTGAGTCTGGTCTACGGCAACCCGCCGAAGATCCTCTGGCTGAAGTGCGGCAACAAGCCCAGATGGTATGTACTGGGCTTGCTGCTAAACAACCAGGATCAAATCAATGAATTCTTCGAAAATGGAGACAGCTGTTGTTTGGAGATGTATTGAAAATAAATCTGTTCCCTTGTCCCCTTTTAAAAAAGCAAGAGCCCGCCCCTCATGAGCGAGAAAATAATGCGCGAACCCTGTCGGCTGCCCGCCCCACATCATCGGACAACTCCATATCTCCACCTTGTGGAAATGACTGCCCCAGCCACACTGCCCGTCCACTGCTCACCAGCTGGCGCTGAATATTTCCGACATCACGATGCATGCGCCGTGGCGCCAGCCGCATAGCCAGCCGGTGACTCAGGGGTTTGAATTGATAGTTGCGGGCATAGCGCCACCAGGGTTCGGGATCGGCAGGGTCATAGATATACAGCGGCTTGCCGGTAAAACCGGCTTCGGCCAGCATGGACATACTCTCTCCACTGACCACCAGCTGGTCCGCCAGTGCCAGATAACCCGGGTAGGGGTTCGCGGCCCTGTCTTCCGACCATTGGTAAACCGTGTTCGGTACCGTCAATTCCTGCTGCAAGGCTGCCATGACTGTTTCGGAGGTGCGGGCGCTGCCTGTTACCAGCAGGGAACCTCCGCCTGAATCCGCCAGGCGGTTTATGAGCTGCCCCAGGTGTCGGCCTTTTTCCCCGGTATAGACAAAGGGACCGCTGTCTCCACCGATGAGCACCGCAATATACGGGCGCGGTAAATGGGCCAGTTTTGGCTCCCAGACAGCCGCCGCCTTATCCAGGCACTCATTCGTAACACCATGAAGGGGCAAGCTATTCTTCAGGATGTTATGCCGATCAGGCAGAAAGTACTGCGGCGTGGTCACGATGAGATCGAAGCAATCGAGCGGTGCCCAGGGGCGCCCGACATGCACCAGCCGGGTTTTCCCGCCGGATTGCCTGCGGATCCAGCGCGCCACCGGTTCATTACGCCGCCCAGCGGTGATGACCAGCGCTGGCCAGGGCGGGGAAAGCTCGCTGGATGACGCCTGGTCCAGACCCGCCAGCGTGATACCCAGCAGGCGGTTGGTGAGCAGTTCGTATGGCCGGTATCTGAAGCACTTGACGGTGTACGGCCAACCCAGTGCATCGGCCAACGCCGTGACCTGCGTATTGTCCCCTGCTTTGTGACCGGTAAGCAGCCAGGTCAACGGTCCGGGGCTGCTGCCTTGTGCTGTATCATTCACTGGCCGGTTAAATTAGCCGCTTTAAAAATCGCGAGCTTACCTGAATCATCACGGAACTGCAGCGCCAGTCCACAACCCGGTAAATCCGGTACAATACTGCTATCAGTCAGCCACGCTTTCATTGGGATCGTTCTTGCTCCTGAACCGTTACATCACCGCAGAGATCATCAAGCCCATGTTCCTGGGCATAGCCCTGCTGGTCACCGTCTTCACCGGCTACAGCCTGGCGATCAAACTTTCCCAGGCAGCCCAGGGCGAAGTCCCCCTGTCGATTGTTGCCCGGCTGATCGGGCTGAACAGCATTATCGCGATGGAAGTTCTCCTGCCTACCGCGCTCTACCTGTCCATTATTGCCACGCTGAGCCGCTTTTACCGGGATTCGGAAATGGTTGCCATGCGTGCCTCTGGTTTTGGCGAATTCCGGGTTATCCGTTCCATAGTTCTGTTGTCCGTTGTGACCTCCGTGGTGGTCGGAGCAATTTCCCTGTACGCCCGGCCCTGGGCCTACCGCCAGAGCTACAAGATTGAAGCCGAGGCGCGCGCTGAATTCGACATCCGGAAAATCGAGCCGGGCCGTTTTATCGAATTGCAGAGCAGCAAATACGTCTTGTTTGCACGCGGCGTTGACAAAGAGAAAGGCCGGCTCAAAGAGGTATTCCTGCAAAGCGACAAAGGCAACAAAATACAGGTTACCTATGCCCGGGAAGCACTGCTCCCGTCGGTTCGCGCCGGTGAAACACGCAGCTTCGTGTTCCACGACGGCTACAGCTACCTGCTGGATCCGCTGGGCAGCCAGGATACGACGCTGAAGTTCAGGGAACTGATTGTACCGATTCCGGAAGTCACTAAAGATGTCAGCTACCGAAGAAAAGCAGAGCCCAGCGCCAGCCTGGCCACATCCCGGCTAAGCAAGGATATTGCAGAGTACCAGTGGCGAACATCAACACCGCTTGCAACACTGGTGCTCGCACTGATCGCCGTGCCCCTCAGCCGCAGCACGCCCAGACAAAGCCGCTACTACAGTTTTGTCGTGGCTATCATGGTCTATGTAGGCCTGTTCATCCTGACCAGCGCGGCGCGCAACTGGGTAGCAGATGGTAAAATCCCCAGCTTCCCCGGTCTATGGTGGGTCTATGCGCTCCCGCTGCTACTGTTTGCAGGTCTTACCGGTGTTCCCGCCCTGAAACGCTGGAGGAAATGAAATGGGTTGCCTGGACCGCTACATTGCCTGGAAACTCGTGCAGGGCTGGATTCTGGTCTGGCTGGTCATGTCATCCATCTTCGGCCTGCTGGCATTTATCGAGGAACTGGATCGCGTCACAGAACACTACCAGACCTTTGATGCCCTGCTTTTCGTGCTCTACACCTTACCGCAACGCTCCATGGAGCTGGCCCCGGTCATCATCCTGCTGGGTTCGCTGCTGGCACTGGCCGGGTTGAACAAGAACAGTGAAATTATTGCCATCCGTGCGGCGGGCGTCTCACTGTTGAGATTTTTTCGTTCGGTTGCGGTACCTGCGATGCTACTGGTTATTACGCTGTACGCTGCCAGTGAATTTGTCGCCGCTCCGCTCTACCAGGACGCTGAAATCCGTAAAATACTTATTCGCAGCAACAAAGCGAACCTGCTGAAAGGGAAAGGCCTGTGGTCCAATAACGGCGACAGCTTCTTCAATGTACGGACCTTGAAACACAGCAACGCACCGCGCAGTATTTACCTGTACGAATTTGACAAGACCGGGCGTCTGCTGAATTTTGTCTATGCCACCCGTGCCCGGCTCAACGAAAGCCGGCGCTGGGATCTGCTCGATGTCGGAGAAAAATCACTGGTCGGCAATCGCCTCGAAAGTCAGCACCTCGATCACCTGGAAATGGGGCCTTTCTGGTCGCGCGACGAGCTCCCCGCCCTGCCCCTGTCTACCGCCGGGATGACGCCCAGCGGGCTTTACGAGTACTCCAGCTACCTGAAATCCACGCGGCAGGTGTCGGAGCGCATTGAGCAACTATTCTGGCAACGGGTGTCCCTGCCGCTGACGGCGGGCGCCATGGTGCTGCTGGCAACCCCCATCGGGGCCGGCCTCGGCACCACCCGCAGCAGTGCCTTCGGGAAAACCCTTGCCATCGGTGCGGGTGTCGGTATTCTGTTTTACCTGTTGTCCCAGCTTATACAGACCGGGGGTTCGATTGCCGGCCTGACCCCTGCACTGGTTGCCTTTCTGCCCGTAACGCTGATATTCGGTGCTGCCGCCATCCTTATCTATCGCATGCGCTGAATTTGTCGCCGTGCTTCACTCAAGGCATAATCCGCACCGGCCTGGACACCACCCACATGACTTCTTTTGTTCCGGTTTTTGAGTTCATTTTATGCGATTGATGCTGACATTCTTCCGTGCTTACCCCTGGCAATCCGCACTTATGATGGTGGCTTTGCTGTCCGCCGGAATAGCGGAAAGTGTCGGCCTGTCTGCGCTGCTGCCCCTGCTTAATGTCGCCATTAAAAGTAATGCGGGCGCAGCTGGTCATACTATCCCGGGCGAAGCTGGAAATGACTTCGAGCGTATCGTAAACGAGACCCTGGCCAACATGGGCCTGGACCCCACTATCGGGGTGCTGCTGAGTATTATCGTTATAGCAGTCACACTAAAAAGCATCTTGCTGCTGATTGCCAAGAAACAGGTGGGCTACACAGCAGCACAGGTTGCGACAGACCTGAGGCTGGAAATGCTGCGCGCAGTGCTGCGCGTCAAATGGGAATATTTCCTGCATCAGCCCATTGGAAGGCTGACCAACAGTCTGGCTACCGAGGCACAACGTTCCTCGGACTCTTTCGTAAACGGCGCGACTGTTATCACGCTTGTTATTCAGGCGGTAATTTACGGCTCTGTCGCTGTTGCAGTCTCATGGAAAGCGACGTTGATCAGTCTGGCAGCAGGCGCAATCATCATCGGTGTATCCCATTTCCTGGTGCGTATGGCCCGCAAGGCCGGCAAGCGACAGACCACCCTGCTGATAGCGCTGTTGACCCGGCTCACCGATACCTTGCAGTCCGTAAAACCGCTAAAAGCCATGGCAAGAGAACACCTGGCGGATACGGTACTTGCCCTGAAGACGTCGAAACTTAACAAGGCACTGCGTAAACAGGTTTTCAGCACCGCGCTGCTCAACTCGGCCCAGGAAGAGATGTTTACCATCATCATCGCGCTGGGCATGTTCGTAGCACTGGTAAGGTTTGAAATGCCATTTGCAACGGTGCTGGTACTGGTAGCATTACTGGGCAAAATGCTTAGCCAGATGGGCAAGGTACAAAAGCAATATCAGAAAATGGTACTGGGTGAAAGTGCCTTCTGGTCGCTGAAGGACACTATTCATGAAGCCCGGCAAGCCCGGGAAGTCATGGGAACAGGCACCCTGCCAACACTGGACAAGTCGGTAAAACTTGAGGCCGTCAACTTCGCCTATGACAAACATCCCGTGCTTACCAACACAGATATCGAAATACCTGCCGGCTGCCTTACCACGCTGATCGGTCAGTCCGGTTCAGGGAAAACTACGGTTGTCGATCTCGTCATCGGCCTGCTGCGACCACAGCCAGGAACGGTGTCCATAGACGGTATTCCACTCAATGAACTCAGTCTGAAAGCATGGCGCCACATGATTGGCTACGTGCCGCAGGAAACCCTGCTGTTACACGATTCAGTGCTACACAACGTTACCCTGGATGACCCTGCACTGAGCGAACATGATGCTGTTCAGGCTTTGCAGGACGCGGGTGCCTGGGAATTTGTAGCGAATATGACGCAAGGTATACGCAGCACCGTCGGTGAACGCGGCGCGAAACTGTCCGGCGGACAGCGGCAAAGAATCATGATCGCACGCGCGCTGGTGCACAAACCGAAGCTGCTCATCCTTGATGAAGCCACCAGCGCACTCGACCCCGAGAGCGAAGCCGCGATTGGCAAAACCATGCAAGCCCTGTGTGGCAGGTTGACCGTGCTGGCGATATCACACCAGACAGCGCTGGTGAGTGCCGCCGATCGTGTCTATCGGTTACAGAACGGGCGTGCCGTTTTACAAACGACCGATGCGGCCTGATCAGGCGTAGCCGAACAGCGCACGGACCCTCTGTACTGCGCGACTCAGGTCCGACAACCCGTCGCCCGACGTTTGAATTGCCGGCTGCCCCAGCCAGACTGCCCGCCCTTCGGAGACCAGCTGCCGGTGCACCAGGCGAATATCCCGACTGAGGCGCAACGGCCCGAAGCGCATGATCCAGCTATAAGTCAACCCGATCAGACGGAAATCGACCTCCGTGTTGCACTCCAGCCGCATCGGATAGCCGTAACCACCCAGTTCCGCCATAGTCACCGGTTTACCTGTCGCGCAGGCCTCGCCCAGCATGGAGATGCTGTCCGCTGTGACAATCAGCTCGTCGCTCAACGCCAGAATGCCAAAATAGGGATTGCTCTCATCATCGGCCTGCCAGTGGTACAGATAATTGGGGACCGTGAGGTGGCTCTGAAATTCCTCTACAACACGTTTCGAGGTACGCGCACTTGTCGAGATCAGCAGGGAACCGTTCTGCTCTGTCGCCATCCGGTTGGCCTGCTGCGCAATTCTCGTCGCAGTCTTTGGACCCAGGGTGTAGGGCCCGCTGTTGCCACCCAGGATGACGCCGGTATACGGATGCGGCAGATGCTCAACGCGTGGCAGGAGCACCTGACCCTGTTCCGCAAGCCGCTCAGGCGTTACCTGGTTCAGGGGCATGGCGTTCTGTAACACCCGGTCGTGCTCCGCAAGGCGGTACTGGGGTGTGGTTATCACCAGATCAAAACGGTCCGGCGAAGCCCACGGACGACCAATATGCACCAGCCGCGTCCTGCCCCCGGACCGGGCACGAATCCAGCGGCCAACCGGTTCGTTGCGCATGCCCGCCGATATCACCAGATCCGGCCAGGGCGGCTTCAGTTCACTGGACTCATGCAGGCGAACACCGCGTAAATCGCTACCACGGAACAGGCTGGTGCGAAACTCGCTTTTGCGATAATTGAGCGTCTTGAGTTCAAACGGCCAGCCCAGCGCCTCGGCCAGCGCCAGGATCTGACCGCGTTCACCGGCCCGATAGCCGGTTACCAGCCAGACACGGGGGGTGGCATCGTCAGGGCCGGCGGCCGGATCAGATGGGGTGATGACAGGTTGATTCATAAATCCAGGCTACTAAGTCACTGGCACACATGGCACCACCGTCCAACTCCAAGTACAATTCAGCGTTTTGAATCTAGCGGCTTGTGCAAGCCGCGTCAATTTTCCGTTAACTGCATCCGGACGACATTTCTTCATGCCCGACTACAACGAATTCCTGGCGCGTATCTTTGAAATCCTCAAACCGGTCGCCAAGCAAGGCATCATCCTGAACGAAGAAAGCGAGCTGGTCACGGAACTGTGCCTCACCTCGCTGCAGGTCATGGAACTGATTGAACAGATCGAAGACCACTTCGATATGTCAATTCCACTCAATATTCTGCCGGACATACGTACCGTACACGACCTGGCGCTGCAACTGGAAAAGCTCAGCAGCTGAACCCATGAGCCTGTTTGACAAATTTCAGCCTATCGTAGATATCCGTAGCGACTTGCAGGCGCTCGGCATTATGCCGTTCGGCGCGGTGACGGAGAAAATCCTGTCCTCGACGGAAGCCATCGTCAATGGTCACCAAGTCATCCTGGCAGGCACCAATAACTACCTCGGTCTGACCTTTGACCCTGAATGTATCGCAGCTGCCAAACAGGCAATCGAGGATTTCGGAACCGGCACCACCGGCTCGCGCATGGCCAACGGCACCTTTGCGGACCACATCAGGCTGGAACAGGAACTGGCAAGTTACTTTGAACGCAAGTATGCGATCGTGTTTTCCACCGGCTATGCCGCCACCATGGGCATGGGCTCGACCCTCGCCGGCCCGGGCGATGTCATCGTACTGGATGCCGACAGTCATGCCAGTATCTACGATGGTGTACGCCTGAGTGGTGCGGACATCATCCGTTTCCGCCACAACGATGCCGCCGATCTCGACAAACGTCTGCGCCGCCTGGGTGACCGGATTTCCAATACCCTCATTATTGTCGAAGGCATCTACAGCATGATGGGCGACCAGGCACCGCTGGCAGACATCGCCGAGGTCAAACGCAAGTACGGGGGCATGCTGCTGGTCGACGAAGCACATTCGCTGGGTATGCTGGGCGAACACGGCCGTGGCGTCGCCGAAGCCGCCGGCGTCGAAGACGATGTGGACTTTGTGGTGGGCACCTTTAGCAAAAGCCTGAGCGCCATCGGCGGTTACTGCGTCAGCAATCACGCTGAGCTGGAAGCCGTGCGCTTTGCCATTCGTTCCTATATCTTCACCGCGTCACCTTCACCGTCTGTTATTGCGTCCACGCGCGTGGCACTGCGCCTCATGCAGGAACGGCCGGAACTGCGTGAGCGCCTGTGGGAAAACGCCCACCGTCTCTACGACGGCCTGCAACAACTCGGCTTGCAGGTCAGCCCGCAAGTCAGCCCGGTGATAGCCGTCACTATCAAGGAGCGCAACCAGGCAATTGACTGGTGGAATCAACTCATGCAGCGCGGAGCCTACGTTAATCTGGTCATGCCACCGGCCTCGCCTACAGACGACAGTCTGTTGCGTTGCAGTGTCAGTGCGGCGCATAGTCCTGAGCAGATCGACCGTATTGTAGAGGCCTTTGCTGCGGTGAAAAATTCGAGCAATTAAAGCTTTGAACCGCCAAGACGCAAAGAACGCCAAGAAGACTTTTCAGTGTACGCGCGAAGCGCGACACCCGAATACCAGGATTTTCTTCGCGTTCTTTGCGTCTTGGCGGTTCAAAATAATGGGTTCCAAATGGATAAACTGAAAATCATCGGTAACGGCCCGTTAAACGGCGAAATCGCAATATCCGGCGCCAAGAACGCTGCCCTGCCGGTACTTGCATCGACCCTGCTCAGCGCAGAACCGGTAACCATCCAGAACGTCCCGCATTTGCGTGACATCACCACCACGCTGGAACTCATGGGTCGTTTCGGCACCCGCATTGAACTCAGCGACAACATGGATCTGGTCGCGGATAATTCTGCTATCACCAACCTGTGCGCACCTTATGAACTGGTAAAAACCATGCGCGCCTCGATCCTGGTGCTGGGGCCGTTACTGACAAGATTCGGTGAAGCCGAAGTCTCGTTACCCGGTGGTTGCGCCATAGGTTCGCGCCCGGTCAACCTGCATATACAGGGCTTGAAAGCCATGGGCGCCGAGATCAACATAGAAGACGGCTATATCCATGCAAGAGCCAGTCGCTTAAAAGGCACGCGCTTCTTTTTCGATCTGGTTTCCGTCACCGGCACCGAAAACCTGATGATGGCCGCCTGCCTCGCAGACGGTACCACGGTGCTGGAAAATGCCGCACGCGAACCGGAAATCGTCGACCTCGCGCAATGCCTCAGTGCAATGGGGGCACGCATAAAGGGCGCCGGCACCCACACCATCACTATCGAAGGCGTTCAACAATTACACGGTGGTAACCACACCATAGTGCCCGATCGCATCGAAACCGGCACATTCCTGGTCGCAGCCGCCGCTACCGGTGGCCAGGTACGCCTGCGTAATACCGGACCGGCCTGTCTTGATGCAGTACTGGAAAAACTACGCGAAGCAGGTGCCGAAGTCACCACCGGTGACAGTTGTATCGAACTGGACATGCACGGCAAACGCCCCGGCGCAGTCAATATCACCACCGCACCCTACCCCGCCTTCCCCACGGATATGCAAGCCCAGTTTGTCGCCCTGAACACCATCGCCGAAGGCACAGCGACCATCAAGGAAACCATATTCGAAAACCGCTTCATGCACGTACAGGAACTGCAACGCATGGGCGCCGACATCGAATTGCAGGGCAACACCGCCATCGTACGTGGCGTAGACAAATTACACGGTGCCCCCGTCATGGCCACCGACCTGCGCGCCTCCGCCTGCCTGGTCATCGCCGGACTCGCAGCCGAAGGCGAGACATTGATCGAACGCATCTACCACCTGGATCGCGGCTACGAATGCATCGAGGAGAAACTGGCACAACTCGGTGCCCGCATCAGCCGCATACCGGGTCACGGTTCGGATAACGAAACCGGTGAAGACAGTCCTGCGAGCGCGGCTGGCTAAACTTTTCCGCCGATAAAAACTATCGGCTTTGATTAGACCTTTAGACAGGCATTGCCAGGGAAATTGGCTGAACTTCCGGAGTCGACCCAATAACGACGTTCATCTAATCCTGTAGGAGCGCCGCCCTTCGGCGCGACTGGTTGTATTACCAACAATCGCGCCGAAGGACGGCGCTCCTACGGTGCTTCGACATGAACGACAGGAGTTGGCCGTAATCTGCCATTATCCTATTGGCTGTAAGCGATAACTACAAAGGAAATCGATCCAGACGCTGGTATCGACCAGGATCACCGGCCACGGCCTTTACGCATCTCGTCAAGGTCACCCTCCCAGGATACTTTGCCCTTCAGATGCATATCCCGCGCAGAAATTATACGAATCTTCTCCCTGTGATGATGGATAGTGAAAGTTATGTGCAGTTGCCGCCCATCATCGTGACACATGTTATATAGAACACCTGGTGGTATTCAGCTGCAAGCGCCGTGGCTTCTGCCCCAGTTGCGGGGCGCGGCGCATGGCGGAGAGTGCCGCGCTGCTGGTGGATGGGGCGTGTGCTGGGCATCGTCTACCGGAAGATCAGTTCAGCAACTCGCCCGGCCCGCGATATCAGAAAAACGCCTGTCACTCACCACGCAGGGTAAAGTGGCGCCATAACCTCTTTTTGATGAGATCCCACGATCCAGGGGAACTTGGACTAACCCGTTATCTGTTGCTCCAACAACGAACAGACGTATTCTCGCTCTAATCATTTTAATGTAGTCAAACTGACACATTTCATATTTAGAATTCCCTTAAATAGTTAAAATCTCGTAGAGCAAGGCTAACCACGCCAGGTAGAACGTCTACGTTGTAGATGGCAATCATTACAGGACTAAAAATGAATAATTTTAGCAAGTTTGGCAAAATAAATGACTCAACATTTACCCCTTCTAGCGTGATCGCAAATCAACAATTCCAGGAATTCCTTAACCCATCGGGAGGTCCTGTAGCTGGAATTCCAATTCCAATACTGGATCAAAATTTGGCAATAAAAATTATCACTCGGGTTGATGACATTATTTGGTATTTAAACCGTTATAGTCTGGAGCTTAATTTCAAGCATGACCAGCTGACCATCGATGAATTTTTAGCCTATGCGCGAAAGTGGGGATTTGCGGGCGCGCAACTCCATGTAGCCAAAGGCGATCCTTGTATTTGCTTGACAGGTGAATCGGACGAATATCTGCGTGATCTTGCATACCAGAAAAAAGAGCGCAGGCTCGACTTACAGATAGATATTAGTTCCACGGATAAAAGCGAAATTGAAGAAGCGGTTCGCGTTGCCCGTGCCATGGGCGTACCGGTTATTCGTTGCTACATCAGATTGGGTGGCACTTTTTCTGAAATTGTCGAGCAAGCGATTAAAGATCTTTGTTACGCCGCTGAATTGGCGGAAAAATGGGGTATTGAACTTCTTCTGGAGCAACACGAATTCTTAACCGGCCCTGAAATGCTGGAAATTGTTAAGGCTGTCAATAATCCCAGTCTTGGTATTTTGTTTGACTTTGGCAATCCCGTTACAGCTGGCCGAGAGCCGTTAGACGATATAATGGTTTTACAGGAATATATTCGCGGTGCGCATTGCAAGGATGTCCTCATAGCCAGGAACGACAAAAATTGGGCACAGCTGGGAGTTCAAATGGGTCAGGGTGATCTCAACTTACCAAAAATATTTTTTGATCTCTTGATGCTGGGTAGTGAAAAACCGCAAGTCCAATTTTTAGCCATACAGATGGTTGTAGATTATTATGCTCAGGGGCATCGAGCCGAGAGCGATCTAAACACGCACGTTTATAACAAAAGACCGACGAGTGTGACCTGTCTGGCAGATAATTTATCTGAAACCGAGCTGCAAAAAAGACTACACCAGGAAAGAATGGATGCTCAGACGGGGTTTCAATATTGCAAAAATTTAGTTGAAAACTTAAAGATGTTTGGGACACAGTTCGTGGTTGA
>CAJXFW010000063.1 GCA_913053655.1 uncultured Thiogranum sp.
TCGGGGTGCGCCGCCCGGCGATAAGCTCAAGCAGATCCTGGGATACGTCAAATAGACTACCGACGCGGGTTTGAAGAACGTGCCCGTAGGTAATTGTATTCATGTGTCTCCGGATACAGAGTTGTTGGTAAACGTAGTCCCGGCCTTGAACGCCTGTCGCATAATGTCGCGCAGCTCCGGACGGGTTGTCATAAGCCGGGAGAAGGTTTGAAACCCGAGTCGGAGGTCACCGCTATAGACGGCGGGATTGCTTTCGTAATACGAACCCCAGTCTTTTGCGAGCTTGACCAGCGGCAGTCCCATGCGGGAAAAAGCATTTCTCAGCCGTGGTACGGCGGTGAATACCACATCGGAAAATCCGGCACCTGTCAGGAAGCGCGTGCAAATAGGGTACGCACGAACGCCTCGGCGTCGGCCCGTTCCGGGTTATTCCGGCCTATCAGTGTCAGTGCCAGAGGCATCGCGTCGGTGCGCAACAGGTGCGGACCTGGTGCAGGTTCCGGTGCTGTTAAAGTAACTTTAAGTGTTGCTGTCATTTCGGTTTCCGTTGCAGCCTGCTTTCAGAGCTTCCTCAGGAATGTCCCGGGTAAAGCGGTGTCAGTCCGTCATCGTGTTCGTGCCTGGCATCGATTTTTTTGTGCAGACCGTGGCTGAATTCGTCCCATAGCGCCGCACCATTCCACTGGCTGGCATCGGCGGCGTAGAGGCTACGGTCCAGTTCTCTGAGTTGCCCCTGTCCAGTTTCGATGCGCGCTGCCAGCGCGCTGAGACTGCGCGGCGGCGTGTCGGGCCAGTGCGTATGACCGAGGTCCAGCAAGGCTGTAACAGCGGCGTGCCGATCATTGGTCGTACAGGCTTTTTGCAACGCACGCAGGGCGGGTTTTGGATTCGGCCTGACCCGCCGTGTGGGCTGCGGCACCTGTTTCTGTGTACCCGGCGCGCTTACCTCGGGGGGTTGTTCTGTGCGCCGGGTCATCATCGCGATCAGCAGGGTGAGTAATACTCCGCCACCGATGATCAGCCAGAGCCTGTTTGCCTTGATGGTTTCAGCAAGTGTTTCGGGCAGTCCACGTCCAACTTCTGTCTGTGTCACCTTGCTTGTTGGGTTAAGCGGTGTACTTTGTTGCACAGCAGGACTGTGCGGGGCTGCTTGTGTTTTGCTCGTCATACCGCCGGCACCGGGTAGTACTATGAACTCCCAGGCGGGCAGGGTGGTACTGGCGGCTTTGTTATGGCGGGTATCCCACCAGTTGAGGGTAACAGCCGGCATGTCGAGCGTACCCTGCGCATCGGGAATGTAGGTCAGTGTCTGGGTGCGAACACCGTAAATGGTCTTGCCGTCGGTGCGACTTTCCTGTTCCGGTGTTTCCGGGTACAGGCGGGCATTGGTTGGGGCGGCGATGGCCAGATCGGGGATCTGTGAACCGGACAGTCCCTTGGTCTCAATAGTAATAGTGCGTGAGACCGGTTCGCCGGCTTTGAACTGTGGCGGGTTTTCACTCCAGCTATCAACCAGTGTCACCGCTTCGGCCGGCAGCCAGTTGCGACTGGCTGTCACCGGTCTGGGCTTGATGTCGATAGTAACGGGATGACTGCGGGCAACGACAGGCTGGCTGGCATTGCCACCGAAAAATCGACTGTTGAGCAGGCTGTTGCGGAAAAATGGATCATTGGCAAACGGGCTGTTGCCGAAAAATTCGTCCATCAGGCTGCCAGGCCGGCGGGTTCGCCTGCGCTGTTGTGGAACCGCGATGCGACCGTTAAAAGTTGCGGGCGGAATATGCAGTGAGCCACTTTTTTCCGGTGAAATAACATAGTGACGTTCGATGACCTTGTACTGGTGGCCGTCGCGCGTGGTGTCGTAGCTTTTGTCCTCGCCGAGCTGTTCGATGACGGCATTCTGTAGTTTCGGTGCGCTGAGTTCACCCTCTTGCAGACGCCCATCGTAGTAAAGGCGTACGGTGTAGGGGATCTGTTGCTGCACATAGGTCTGCTTGCCGACTGAGTTGACCTCGGCCTTGACGAATACGTGCTGATCGGCTTGCGCTGTCGCCTGTTGAGGTGCCTCGGTAACCTTCAGTTCAACCGCTGCAGTTTTTTGCCCGCCGACGCTGAGAGGCGGGATGCGCAGCTGACCTGTGTGACGCGGCTGAAGCTGCACCTGCCACAGGGTTTTGTCGGAGCGACGGCCGTTAATGATGCTTACCTGGGTACTGGTGCTGGTACCCAGCACGTCAAAGTTTTTTTCCAGTGGTGTGAGATCCGGCTGCAGCCCCGATTGCCGGTCGTCGTTTTCGATGGTCAGGGTTAAGGTCTCACCTGCGTAAACCGTGTCACGGTCGAGTGTGGCGCGTACGGCTGCTTCACCGGTACCGACCATCAGTATCAGCAGTAGCACCAACAGGGAAACTGGCCAAATTAGTCGTCCGTCATTCCGGCGCATGCCGGAATCCAGGTGGCTGATTTTCATAGATTCCGGCATGCGCCGGAATGACGAATTAATCAGATTCCTCGATTTCATTTTATGTTCTCCATCGCTGGTTACCAGGGCTGACGGCTGCCAGTGCCCTCACGTTGTGCCCGTTGTTGATACTGGTAAAGAAACTTGCGTCGCAGCAGACCACCCGGATCATCCGGGATACGCCGCAGCCATTGTTCGGCCGCCATCTGTTCTTCACTGCTGAGTGATTCTGCACGGGCCGGTTGACCGTCGGTCTGCGGCTGTTCCTGTTTTGCCTGCGCTTTACCGCCGTTTTCGTTGCGGTTTTTATTTTGCTGCTGTTCGGCCTGTTTTTCCGTCGCAGATTTTTCCCCGGCAGCTTTCTTTTCAAGCGCCCTGGCCGCGTCGGCAAACTGGTTTTTACCGGCGCCGCTGTTTTTCTGTTGCGTTTTATTTTTCTGGTCCTGTTTGCCTTGCTGGTCCTGTTTGCCTTGCTGGTCCTGTTTGCCTTGCTGGTCCTGTTTGCCTTGCTGGTCCTGTTTGCCCTGCTGGGCCTGTTTACCCTGCTGGTTCTGCTTGCCCTTCTGCCCTTGTTTACCTTGCTGCTGTTTTTTGTTTTGTTGTTTTTTCTTGCGCAGCAGTGCCGCGACTGCAGCCTTGTTAGCCACCGCATCTTCCATGCCGGGCGCTGATTTCAGTGCGCTGTCGTAGGCGTTGATGGCATCCTGGTAGCGACCCAGTTTTGCCAGCACGTTGCCGCGGTTGTAATCGGCTGTAACGCCGCCGGTCTGGGAAAAATCCTCCAGTGCCTGCGGGTAATTACCTTGCCGGTACTCGGCACTGCCCCGCAGCAGAGGGTCTTCTGCCACCTGACTGGCACGTTTGTAATCCTTTTCCGACAGCGCTTTTACCGCTTGCTGATCGGGGCGCTGCCACAGGTCTTCCCAGTTGGCAGCCATGGCCGATTGTGGTGGCGACAGCACACCGACCAGTAGCACCAGGCTCAGCAGCCAGCCGCGACGGAAGGCCAGTGCCGCCAGTGGCAGCAGCAACACCGCCAGCCAGGGGCCACGGTCTTTCCAGTCCTGTCCCTGCATCTGGTCGCTGACAAGATTTTCGGTGCTCAGTGACGCGGTGTTGTCCAGCAGGGCGTTGATGTCGGTATCACTGTTGTTAAAGGTACTGTAATGACCGCCACCGGCGACAGCCACGGCCTGCAAGGCCGTGGTTTCAAGCTGCGGCACGATGAGCTTATTGTCAGTGGTGCGCAGCAGTTGTCCCTGTGCATTGGTCAGTGGCTCGGCTTTTTTCCCGCCGATGCCGAGTACCGATACACGGTAGCCCTGCTTGCGTAGTTGTTTGGCGGCCTTGCGTGCCTTGTTGCCGGTCACACCATCGGCAAACAGCAGGATCTGGCCGCTGTCCAGTCCCGCCTGATGCAACAGTTCGCCGGCTTTCTCCAGTCCCAGATCAGCACGACTGCCCTGCACCGGCATAAGGCCGGGGTCGAGCGACTTGAGCAGGGCGCGAATGGTATCTACGTCACGCGTCAGCGGTGTAACGGTAAAAGCGTCACCGGCAAATACTACCAGCCCGGTCTGTCCCTCATCGTTGCGGGCGAGGATATCCTCGATCTTGAAACGTGCCCGCGCCAGGCGCGAAGGTTTGATATCCCGGTCGAGCATGGAGCGCGACAGGTCCAGCACGATGACACGTGCCGCACTGGTCTGGTAAAGCGGTTGCGGCTGTTTTTCCCACACCGGATTGGCCAGCGCCAGGGCGGCGATCAACCAGCCCAGGCCGAGCAGCCATAACAGGGAACGGCTGACCCTGTGATCCTGACCGGTCAGCAGCAGGGGACGCAGACGGGCGTCGATAATACGCGCCCACGGATTGTCACCGGCACTAGTCTGCCGCAGGCGCCATACCAGCAAGACCAGCGGGATCAGGCCGAGTAGCCACAGAGGCTGAAGAAAATGGAACTGCTCAGGCATGTTGAACCTCCACAGGGGTCAGGGTCGCTGTCGCCCGCCGGCCGAAGGCGGCGGACAGGGCAATCAGTACACTGAGCAATAGCGCGGCACCGAGCGGCCAGAAATAAAGTTCGTCCACCGGTCGCCAGGTTTGCTCATCTTTGGAGACCGGTTCGATGCGGTCCAGCAGGCCATAGATTTTTGCCAGTTGAGCGGTATCGCGGGCGCGGAAATAACGTCCGCCGGTCTTGTCAGCGATGGCTTTCAGATTGGCTTCGTCGAGGTCACCGGTTGCCACCCGCTGCACACCAAAGGGCGTCTGCACCTGCATTTCGCCACTACCGATACCAATGGTGTAGATGCGCACGCCTTCGCGGGCGGCCAGATCGGCAGCCTTGAGCGGATCGACGTTACCGGCAGTGTTGGTGCCGTCGGTGAGCAGGATCAGCACCCGGTTACTGGCGGGCTCCTTGCGCAGACGTTTGATGGCCAGGCCAATGGCATCGCCGATGGCGGTGCGTTTGCCGGCCAGGCCGATTTGCGCCTCGTCCAGCAGGGTGTGTACCGTGTTGCGATCAAAGGTCAGCGGTACTTGAAGATAGGCCTGGTCGCCAAACAGGATAAGCCCGAGGCGGTCGCCCTTGCGCTGTTCGATAAACTCGCCGGCCACCAGCTTGACGGCGGTGAGGCGACTGAGTTGGCGACCCTTGATCTGCATGTCTTCGGTCTGCATGGAACCGGAAATGTCTACCGCCAGCATCAGGCTGCGACCGCTGACCGGCAGGTGTACAGTCTCACCGATCAATTGTGGGCGCGTCGCCGTCAGTATCAGTAACAGCCAAGCCAGCACCGCCAGCGTTAGCCGCAGTCGTGAGCGCTGACCGGTGTGGCTTTGTAGACTGGTGTGCAGCGCATCATAAAAAGGAAAATGCAGTGTGGCCGGGCTGGCGCCGGCCGCGCGTGGCAGCAACAGGGCCAGTAACGGCAAGGGCAGGGCGGCGAGTAACCAGGGCCAGGCAAATTCAACCGTCATATCAGCGTTCCGTGTTTTTCTTCACCCAGTCACGCACCAGGGTGCCCAGCGCCCGGGTATCCAGATCGTTGGGTAGGGTGGGTTGATAGGGACCCGTGGCCAGTACCTGTCCGGGACCCCGGCTGAAACAACCCTGGCCACCGGACTCATCGAGAAAGCTCAGCCAGTCTTTACCGGTCAGGGCGGCGACCCGTCGGCGGGAATAGCGCATCAGTGCCAGACGGCGCAGCAGGATGGAAATCTGTGCGATTTTTTCCGGTGTCGTGTCAGCGCCGGTTTCCTGTTCCAGCTCACCGAGCATGGCGAGGATACGTTGGCGCTGGCGATGCAGACGGTAGCGGCGCGTGGCGACCCACGTCGCCCAGACCAGCAGGACAAGCAACAGCGCGACGAGGATCCACCAGCCCGGTGCCGGTGGCCAGAGGCCGGGTTCGGCCGGCAGGTGGATGTCGCGTAATTGCAGTACTGGTTGGGCGGCCGGGGTCATGCTGCCACCTCCTCTGCAGTAACAACAGGTGTCGGGGTAAAGCCGCGTCGCAGTACGCTGCCGACGTCATCCCCGGTGGACAGTTGCAGCAGCGGGACGGCCCGGCTGCGCATGAGATCCCGCACCTTTTGGTGGTGCAGGCTGAAAAAATCGCTATAGGCTTTTCGCGCCGTCGCCGAACGGGTGTCGAGAATACCCTGCTGTTGCCCGTCACTGACGCCATAGCGTGCCGGCGGTGGAGGGGCCAGTTCCAGTGCATCGACCAACTGGATGGCGACCACGTCGTTATGCTGACGCAGCCGCATCAGGTGATTTCCGGTCTCGTCGTCGATGCCGTAAAAATCACTGAGTAGAAAGATCAGGCTGCCGGGCCGGCTGACCCGGCGCAGTCGGGCCAGTGCGCCATTGAGGCCTTCTGGATGAGGCGGATGTTTGAGGTTTTCCAGCGGATCACTTTGCGCCACCAGTTGGCGGATCAGGCGCAGCACACCGTGCTTGCCGCCGCGCGGCGGTAGCTCGTGGTGGTCACCGTTGAACAGCAGGGCGCCGATGCGATCACCACGGGTGATGGTCGCCCAGCCGATCAGGCTGGCGGCGCGGACGGCGACTACGGATTTGAGTGCCCCCTGGCTGGCGAAAAACATCCCCGGGTTCAGATCCACACACACCACCACCGGGCGTTCCCGTTCTTCCTGGTAGAGCTTGGTGTGAGGTCGACCGGTGCGGGCGGTGACCCGCCAGTCCATGCTGCGGATGTCATCGCCGGGTTGATAGCCACGCGATTCCTGATAGTCCATGCCGCGGCCACGAAAGCGCGAAGCATGGCTGCCGGACAGTTGCGCCAGTGCCGCTTGCTTGCGGCTGAGATTAAGTTTGCGGGCCTGTTGACGCAGCGCAATAAGCTCATCGAGGCTGACTTGTGTAGCCGGGTTGAGGGCCCTGTCATCGAGTCCGTCGCGGCGCTTTTTTGCACCCGCAAAAAGTCTGTCCATGAGTTTCATGTCAGGCAACCGGGATCAGTTTCAGCAGTTCGCGAATCACATCATCGGAGTCCATGCCTTCGGCTTCGGCCTCGAAAGAAACCAGTATCCGGTGGCGCAGCACGTCGAAGGCAACTGCCTGCACGTCGGCCGGTGACACATAGTCGCGACCGTCCAGCCAGGCGTGGGCGCGGGAGCAGCGATCGAGGGCGATGGTGGCGCGCGGACTGGCGCCATAATTCACCCAGCGGGCAAGCTCTTTGCTGTAGGGTGCCGGTGCGCGGCTGGCCAGCACCAGTTGCACCAGATATTGCTCGACCGGTTCGGCCATGTGGATGTGCAGCACTTCGTGACGGGCGGCAAAAATCTGTTGTTTGCTCAGCTCCAGTTCGGTGGCTGCCGGTGTGGTGTCTTCGCGCTCGGCCTGCTCGCGGGCCAGCGCCAGAATGGCATGTTCCGATTCGGTGTCGGGGTAATCGATGCGAATGTGCATCAGAAAACGGTCCAGCTGAGCCTCGGGTAATGCGTAGGTCCCTTCATGCTCGATGGGATTCTGGGTGGCCATAACCAGAAACGGGCGCGGCAGAGGATAGGTGTGGCGACCGACGGTGATCTGTTTTTCGCCCATGGCTTCGAGCAATGCCGATTGCACCTTGGCCGGTGCGCGGTTGATTTCGTCGGCCAGGATCAAATTGTGAAACAGTGGTCCCTGTTGAAAATGAAAGTCGCCGGTTTCCGGTCGGTATATGTCGGTGCCGGTCAGATCGCTGGGCAACAGGTCCGGGGTAAATTGCAGGCGGTGGAAGTCACCTTCCAGCACCGCAGCCAGTTCCTTGATGGCGGTGGTCTTGGCCAGTCCCGGTGCGCCTTCCACCAGCAGATGGCCGTCGGCCAGCAGCGCAACGAGCAGTCGGTCGACGAGCACCTGCTGGCCGATGATACGTTGCTGCAGGTGCTCACGGACCTGGTGGAAGGTTTGATAGTGGATGCTGGCGGTTTTTGTTTCTACCGTTGCGATGTTTGCGTTCATTTTTGCATGACTCCTTGTGTATATTCAGTGTGCTGCGCGACTGGTTTATCCAGCCGGGTTTTCGTTGTCAGCATTAATGGTAATGCTGTCATGAACCAGGCCTGCTCCAGCCTGAGCCAGGGTTTCGCTGGCCTGCTGAATATTTTTTGCGGAAAGTGATTTAAGCGCGGATTCGACCTTTTCAAGTGTTGCAGCAACAGGCAGGTCGACAAAGCTGTAGTGTAGTTCGATATCGACAGCCTTGAGCGCTTCGACAACTTTTTCATGATTTCCACGAATCGCATCCAGATGGGTTTTCCCCAATTGCTGTTTGAGCTGATCGGTGATTTCAACGCCCTCTTTGACGCCCAGTTGTGAATAGATGGGCAACAGGTCAGAGGCGTCTTCGTTCCTGGCAGTGACTTTGGATTTCAGCTTCGTCAACAGGCCTTTTGCCTGTTCAAGGTACTTATGAGCTTCATCGCCGTGCTGCTCGGAAAGTAGCTGGCGTGCTGCAACAATGTATGACATGGCCTCACGACCTTCCTGCGCCAGGACGTCAGCCTGATAGATTTGCTGTTGCTCGGGGCTTAAATTTGCGTGTGCGTCGGTGGCAGTTGTTGACGCCGTGGGTGCCGGCGTAGCGGCGGCCATGACGGCCGTGACGCCGAACATTGTGGTTGCGAGCAGAAGTAATGTGGCTACTGAATTCTTTGCAGTAGTGTGCATGTGGCTATCCTCGTTGACTGGCCGCATGTCAATGTCGGCCCCTGGATGCAACAGTACGGTGTTCGGGTTTAACTGGAGGTGGAGGGGAGATTAAGATTCGTTAATGTTGGTGTCACGAATCCATGTAAAAAAGACCGTTATCGGTATATAAACGCTAATTAATGCTAATATATACCGTATACGGTATATTATAATATATCAATTAAGTCCTTTATGCTATATTTTACTCAAGATATAACCAAAGCGGACTATGTATGAGTGATGAAATCAATGCGCTAATTGAAGCGATTATTGCCTCTGGTAAAGAGCAAGGTATGAATAAAGGCGATATCGCGACACGCGCTGGTATGCAAAATAATAAATTCGGTCGGATTATCAATTCCGATCCCCGTATTTCCACGCTGATTCGTCTGGGTCATGCGGTGGGCTTAAAGCTGACTTTTGTAGTTGAAGACGAGGATCTCAGCTCGATCATTAACCGCGATGTCTTTTAACCATGGATAGAGAAGCCGTTATCTGGACAAGTATCGGTGACGCACCCGTTAAAATGGGGCGTTTGAATGTGACCGATGAAGAGTGCCGTTTTAATTTTAACCCCGCCTACCTTGAAACAAGCCTGCCTGGAATGGGCGTATTGCATAGTCCCGGCATTGTGGGCAGAAATCCACTGGTGTGGAAAAGAACCGAGTATTTCCCTGTTTTCCCGGAATTAAAATCGTTAATTCCACCGGGCAATGAACAAAATTTTCAACGCAAGCTGATTCTGGCCTACCTGGCAAAAATTGATGTAACGCCTGCCATTGGATTTGAAACCGACTGGGAAATATTAATGGTTGCAGGGCATGGCGGCATCGGCCATAACGATGTGTTCAAAGACGATGATAGCGCAAGGAAATGGTATGACGATAATGAGCCTGTTGCGTTTTATACCATGGATGAATCGTTTGGTTTCTCATTAAAAGAATTTCTGACATGGATGGATAATGATGCGGACATGATTATCAATGCCATTGGCCCCACTCCGAGCGTGGGTGGCGCTGTGCCAAAATTACTTTTGTCCATTCCCGGCGGTGGCTGGGATGGACGTATCGCTTTGCCCACAAAGAAATCCACCAATGATAGAACTGATATTATTTTGAAATTTGAGCAATCCAATCAATACCCGGGCATTATTGACCTGGAAGCCTTAGCCCTGGATATACATAAAGAGGCGGGTTTTGATGTTCCGCGTTACTGGAAAACCAGCATCAATGGTATTAATGCTCTTGCTATAGAGCGCTTTGATCGTAATGAATTTAACAAGCCTGTTTTTATGGAAACCGTTTTATCGGTTATGGCCTGCGGTGATAAAAGCATTACCAATAACTATAGCTCCTCTTATGATCGTATTGCCGATGCCATCGATAAAATTTCTGCACCTTTTGTGCATGATCCAGTAAAAGCGAAAGAGTATATATTCAAGCGACTCATATTAAGTTTCTTGACGGGTAATGGAGATTTGCATCTGGAAAACCTTTCCATCATTGAGCAGGAAGGGGAACGCTTTTTTTCCCCCGTGTATGACCCCACTCCAATGAGAGCTTATAAAATCCACGATATGTTATCGCCCATGCCATTTGGTAACTATGGCGAATTCGCGACCAATGATGAAATGGTGGGATTTGACGAAGCCATATCGCGATTACTGAAAAAATATAACATCAGCAAGCCAAAGGGCCGTGCCATCATCGAAGAATTACTGGATATAACAAAAGACTATTTACAGCGTGTTAATGCGCTACCAAATGTACCGGATGATTCTAAAAAAACACTTGCAACGGCTGTTCTGTCTGTGAGAAAGAAACTGGAATATTTTTTAGTCGCACCATCGTCCTGACTCTGGCTGGGTTTAACTGGAAGTGGAGGGGAGTTAGGATTTGTTAACGGGAAGTCACATAGCAGTGTCCATGAATAATACAGCTAATTGTCAATCACGTTAATAATGATTGGGGAAGCTCTGATCAATTCGTCATTCCGGCGAAGGCCGGGATCCAGGCTGTTTAACCCGGCCTCATAGACTCCGAAACAGGCAGTCTGCGGCCAGAACCCGTCATTCCGGCATATGCCGGAATCCAGGAGGCAATCAGAAAATACTGGAATATAAGTCCTGCCATTGAGGGTTCTTTGTCTCAATAACCTTTATTTTCCATGCGCGCTTCCAGTTTTTGATCGCTTTTTCTCGACAGATAGCAGATTCCATTGTTTCATGGACTTCATACCAGACGAGAATGTCTACCCCGTACTTTTTGGTAAATCCTTTAACAACGTGATGCTTGTGTTCCCAAACACGCTTCACCAGATTTGACGTTACACCTGTATACAGCGTCCCGTTTTGTTTGCTGGCTAACAGGTATACGCACGGCTGTTTTTCCATAATACGGGCCTCCTTGCCCGGACAATTGGATTCCGGCCTACGCCGGAAAGACGGTAGGCCGGGATGACGAAATATCATACATCTGAATGGTGTGTAACGTGAACGCAGATTTTCTGATTCTGGTCAATGGTAGTACGCATCCAGGCTCTTTTCCCGATCAGATCAGTGCGATTGCACCTCCGGTTTTTTAGGAGTTAATGTTTGTGGTGCGGATGGTTGGGAACTCACACAGAACCCGAAGGCCGGGGTGGTTGTCTTCCAGTCGTAGCGTCATGCCGTGGATTCTCGCCACTGCCGCCACCAGGCTCAGACCCAGCCCGCTACCGGGGCTGGTGCGGCTTTTTTCCAGCCGGTAGAAGCGCTGGAACACTTGTTGTCGTTCGGCTTCGGGGATGCCGGGGCCGCTGTCGGCAATGGTGATGCGGCCACTGTCGGCCTGCTCTTCGAGAGTGATCTCAATTTTGCCCTGCGGCGGGGTGTATTTGATGGCATTGTCCAGCAGGTTGGCCATGGCCTGAAACAGCAGGTCGCGGTCGCCCTGCATGTGCACGTCGGCATCCACATGCAAACTCAGGGACTGGCGTTTTTCCTCGGCCAGCGGTTCGTAGAGTTCAACGACGTCGTGTAGCAGGGCACCCATGTCTGTCTCGCTGAATGCTTCACTATGTTGCCGGGTTTCGATACGGGCGATACGCAACAGTGCATTGAAAGTTTTCAGCAGGCCATCGGCATCAGTCATGGCCTGTTCTGCAAGATCCGGATCCTGGCCGGTCTTCTCCTGTTCGGCGCGCAGCAGCTCGAGCCGGTTGCGCAGTCGTGCCAACGGGGTGCGCAGATCGTGGGCGATACTGTCGGAGACGCGCCGTACACCTTCCATCAGTTCCTCGATCCGGTCGAGCATGGTATTGAGGTTGCCAGCCAGCGAATCGAATTCATCACCACTGTGTTGCAGCGTGATGCGACGTGACAGGTCACCGTTGATGATCTCCCGGCTGGTGGTGTTGATGGCTTCGAGGCGCTTCATGACCCGGCGGCTTAGCACGAAGCCGCCGACGCCACCCAGTACCAGTGTAATGGCAAAGCCGAGGATCAGCGTGCGAATGATGCGTTGCTGGGTTTCTTCCAGTTCGTAAATATCGCGCCCAACCAGCAGGTGGAAATTGCCGGACAGCGTGAAGCTGCGCGCCCGGGCCAGGTGGATTTCTTTCTTGCTACGGCCGGAATTTTCAAGCTGGAAGTTCAGCCATCCATCCTTATCAGCCAGTGCTGTCGGCCAGCGATTGAGGTTGCCGGCAATGGGTGTGTTGATGGCCGTGGTGAGCAGGTAGATGGATGAGCCGGTGGGTTTGCGCGACAGCCGTTCGTTGATGACCTCGATCAGGCCGGCGAGGCCATCTATGTCGTAACGTTCCGACAGGCCGGTGATTTCGGCGGCAATGGTGGTATCGGTCTGTCTCGACATGTAGGCGGCTGTCGACCAGTAGATAAACCACAGTAGCAGCAATACCGAGGCACCGAACAGCGCCATGTAGGTAAAGGCCAGGCGGAAACTGAAGCTGCGTAGCAAGCGCTGTTGCACGGATTATCCGGATTCCGGCGCCGGCTTGCGCAGGCAATAACCGGCACCGCGTACAGTCTGCAACAGGGATGACGCAAAACCCTTGTCGATCTTGTTGCGTAACCGGCTGATGTGCACGTCGATAATGTTGGTCTGTGGATCGAAGTGATAATCCCAGACATTTTCCAGCAGCATGGTGCGGGTAACGATCTGGCCGGCGTGCTGTAACAGGAATTCGAGGATCAGATATTCGCGCGGTTGCAGGTCAATGGTTTTGCCGGCCCGTTTTACCGTGTGTGTCAGGCGGTTCAGCTCCAGGTCGGCCACTTTCAGCAAGCTGGTGTCGGGTTTTATTTCGCCGCGCCGCAGTAGTGCCTCGATGCGCGCCAGCAGTTCGGAAAAAGCAAAGGGTTTGACCAGGTAGTCATCGCCGCCGGCCTTCAGACCCTGCACCCGGTCATCGACCTCTCCCAGGGCGCTGAGAATGATAACCGGCGTCTGCCGGTCTGAACTGCGCAGGGTTTTCAGAATCGACAGACCATCGAGTGCGGGCAGCATACGATCGAGAATGATAATCGCGTAGTCGTTTTCCAGCGCCATAAACAGGCCATCCTTGCCATCAGTAGCCTGATCGACCGCGTGACCGTATTCTTTCAGGCCCTTGGCAATATAGTTTGCTGTTTCGATGTCGTCTTCGATGACAAGGGTGCGCATACTGCTAGCATACCTGTTCGTGGCTCAAGTGGGCATGGGTAATATATTAAATATTGTTAAGAAACCTCTGAAAGTGCAGTTACGGTTTGCTGCTTTACGGCGCATCAGATGCTGCGCTCAGGACGGGTTCGGGGTATCATGCCTGCGCTGATCTATTCTCTGTGATTAATTTTTGTAAAGACTTAAACATGCGCTCCATGACAATTGTGCTGATTTTGGCCGCTTCCCTGCTGGGCGGCTGCAATGATTCCTCTACCGTTTATACGGCTATCAAAAAGCTGTCTTTTGCAGATGCAACACTGGCAACCTGTGTACGTGAAGCGGCCCGGGAAAATGGCTGGTCCGATGCCGGTCACGTAGACCGCCTGCAGTGCGTCAATACGGAAGGCAAACAGGTCACTGACCTCTCTGGTATCGAACAACTGG
>CAJXFW010000064.1 GCA_913053655.1 uncultured Thiogranum sp.
ACGCTGGTGGCTAACATCCCCGGTGTGGTGTACCGGCGCGCTCTGGATGTTGACTGGACCATAGACTTTATCAGCGATGATATCCAGATACTTTGCGGTTACCCGGCAACAGATTTTGTTCATAACCGCATTCGCAGCTACGCCAGTCTGATTCACCCGGAAGATGTGCAGGCTGTAGAGGACAACGTGCTGGTTGCGGTACAGGAAGGCCAGCCTTTTGTGCTTGAATACCGCGTGGTCGATGCACTGGGCAGGATTCACTGGGTCTATGAAAAGGGGCAGGCGCATTGCGGCAGACAGGGTGAGGTGCTGTGGCTGGATGGTGCGATATTTGATATCAGTGACAGGAAGCAGGCGGAAAATGAACTGTACAGTTACCAGCAACACCTGGAACAAATTGTTACCCAGCGTACGGCCGATTTACAGAATGCAATCGGGGAGCTGGAGGCTTTTAGCTACTCGGTGTCGCACGATTTGCGCGCCCCGTTAAGAGGGATTGATGGATTCAGTAATGCGCTGCTGCACGATTGCGGCGATGAGCTGAGCGAGGAAGGCAAAGACTACCTGCGACGTATTCTCGCCGCTACCCGGCACATGGGGGTTCTTATTGACGACCTGTTGACCCTTTCGCGCATCAGTCGCAGGCAACTCAGGCGTACTGACATTGACTTGTCGGAAATCGCAAGGTCCGTCGTTGCCCGATTACAACAGGGCGACCCGCAGCGTAATGTGAGGTGTGAGATCGGCAAGGATTTGTATGCGAGGGGTGACAATAGTCTGATGACCATCGTACTTGAAAATCTGCTCGGTAACGCATGGAAATACACTGGCAAGGCTACAGATGCCCGCATAGATCTGGGTTCAAATGTGCAGGATGGCGAACAGGTGTTTTTTGTGCGGGATAATGGTGCCGGGTTTGATATGCACTACGCTGACAAGCTGTTCGGAGTTTTTGAGCGCCTGCACGGACGGGAATTCGAGGGTACCGGCGTCGGCCTGGCAACCGTGAAGCGGATTATAGAACGCCACGGTGGCAGAGTATGGGGAGAAGGCGAGCCGGGGCGGGGCGCCTGCTTTTTCTTCTCGTTACCGGCCGGGTAGGCGTCAAAAACGGCGAAGCCAGGGATTCGCCGCGAAAGATTTATGTAATGTATTGAATAACATAATATAAATTTGATTATTGATCGTGATGAGCAGTGGACTTGTGTAAATGACGGGTCATCCACTCCGGCTGATCAGGGTGCAGGCATTATTTTGTGCGCAAGCGCTTCACTTTTTACTGAATCCGCGTAAAATGCCCGCTTTTCTGCGGTGCCGGTTGTGGCCCGCTTAAGCAGATTTTTTGTAAAGAGGTTTTGTCTCGATGGTAACTATTCGGCTGGCACGCGGCGGCGCAAAAAAGCGGCCTTTCTATCACGTGGTGGTCACGGATTCCCGTAATCGTCGTGACGGGCGCTATATCGAGCGCCTTGGTTTTTTTAATCCTGGCGCGGTTGGTCAGGAAGTCCGTCTCAAGATCGATACCGAGCGTACTCAGCACTGGGTCAGTAAAGGCGCCCAGACTTCTGATCGGGTCGCCAGACTGCTCAAGGAGCAGGCACAGTAAGCGAACCCGGGGCACAGGCCGGTATAATACCGGTTGGCCGAATTTCAGGGGTCTACGGCGTACGTGGATGGATACGGGTTTATTCCTATACCCGGCCGCGTGAAAACATAATCAGCTATCCCACCTGGTATCTGCAAGATGAGAGCGGGGGCTGGCAGGAACAGCGGCTGGCGGAAGGCAGGAAGCACGGCAAAGGTGTTGTCGCCCGGCTGGCAGATTGCAATGACCGTGACCAGGCTCAGGCGCTGACCGGTCGTGAGATCGGTATTACGAGCGACGAGCTCCCTGCTACACAACCAGGCGAATATTACTGGCGTGATTTGCAGGGACTTAGTGTGGTCACGCTCTCGGGTGAGCTGCTGGGGACGGTGGACCACTTGGTCGAGACCGGCGCTAACGATGTGCTGGTGGTCAAGGGTGACCGTGAACGCCTGGTTCCGTTTATCAGTGGACAGGTCGTTGTTGGCGTGGACCTGGCCGCAGGTGAGATCCGCGTGGACTGGGACAAGGATTTTTAAGGGGCCACCATGCATATAGATGTGGTGACCCTGTTTCCGGAGATGATCCAGGACAGTTGCCGGTACGGCATTCCACGCATCGCGGTGGAAAAGCGATTGCTGGAGCTGGAATGCTGGAATCCACGCGATTATGCGGATAACCGGCATCGCCGTGTGGACGACAGGCCCTACGGCGGCGGACCCGGGATGGTCATGCAGGTGCAGCCGGTAGCGGGTGCCATCAAGGCTGCGCGCAGCAGAGGCAAGGGGCCGGTGATATACCTCAGCCCGCAAGGCCAGCGCCTTGATCAGGCAGCGCTTGGGCGGTTTGCGAAGCTACCGCACATGATTTTGCTGGCCGGCCGGTATGAAGGCATTGACGAGCGGCTCATTGAGCAGTGCGTCGATGAAGAATGGTCCATCGGCGACTACGTGCTGAGCGGTGGTGAGCCGGCAGCACTGGTATGGATTGATGCATTGGCGCGCCTGCAGCCGGGTGCGCTGGGTGATGAGGAATCGGCATTATGTGATTCCTTTATGGACGGGTTGCTGGACTGCCCGCATTATTCGCGCCCGGAAGTCGTTGATGGAGTCGCGGTGCCGGATGTCCTGTTGAGCGGCAACCATGCCGACATCGAGTGCTGGCGCATGAAGCAATCGCTGGGAAGGACCTGGCAACGTCGGCCCGATCTGCTGGAGCAGAAGGCGCTGAGCAAGGAACAACAGGCGTTGCTGGAGGAATTTATCCGTGAGCAACAATCGAAATAACCGGAGTGAGCCCGTCATTAGGGGAACAACATGAGTAACATAATTCAGCAGCTGGAAAGCGAACAGATGACCAAAGAAATCCCGGAGTTCTCTCCCGGCGATACTGTGGTCGTCCAGGTCAAGGTCAAGGAAGGGAGTCGTGAACGCTTGCAGGCTTTTGAAGGCGTAGTGATTGCCAGGCGTAACCGTGGACTGAATTCCGCCTTTACCGTACGCAAGATATCTCACGGCGAAGGTGTCGAACGCGTTTTCCAGACCTACAGCCCCACCGTGGCAAGTATCCAGGTAAAACGTCGTGGTGATGTACGTCGCGCCAAGCTGTATTACTTGCGAGAACTTTCGGGTAAGGCAGCGCGCATTAAAGAGAAGCTTTGAATCCATGCGGGAGCCGCTGGCTACCGCGAGGGTTCGGATGAACGGGCAACCTGGCCGCAGGTTGCCCGTTTTTGTTTGTGTCTGCCTGGTTTTCATATCGGCTGTTACATTATCCGGCGTTGCGCTGGCGCTGGATGCGTCGAGCCTGAAAGAGCTGGCACAGCTGGCGCGGGCAGGTGCTCCACAACTGGCGTTGCGACGCATGGATGCCGAGCAACCTGCAGCCGCACAGGACCTGGTGCAGTGGACCGCATGGGAGCAGGAACGCTTGCAGATTCTCGCCGGCCAGGGGCTCAACGCCGACCTGATCGCTCGTGTCGATAGCATGCCGGCGTCCGTGGACGAGCATTTCCGGCGCATGGCCCTGTCACTGAAAGCCGATGCACAACTGCAGCTGGGGCAGGCTGATGCTGCGCGGCAGACGGTTCGTACGCTATTGTGGTCGCAGGGCGCTGCGGTGGACACCGCAAGCCTGACTCGCTGGCGACGCCTGGTGGTGCGCAGTTACCTGCTGGAAGACAAAAATGAAGATGCGCGTCTGGCTTTGCTGCGCTACCGGCAGGATTTTGGTGATGAAGATCCGCAGTGGCGATGGCTCAGTGCGCGAGTGATGCTGAAAGGTAATCATGCCGAATCCGCGTTTAAACTGCTGAAGCGGGACGAAACGCCACAGGGTCGGTTTTTACGCTACACCGCGCAGTTGCGGGTAGCACCGCAACAGGCCGCCGCGGTGGAGAAAATTGCGGTAAAGCAGGCACAGCAGACCGACGTTCCCCAATTGAAAAGTGCCTTCTGGGGATTAGCCGCAGCCGCCGCAAAACAGGCCGGGCAGCCGTACCAACAAATTGAGTACCTGGAACACGCTCTGGCGCTGCCGTTTGACCACGAGTTGATGCACGGCGTGCTTGAACTCGATGCCGATCAACTTTGGGATGCTTACCTGCAACTGGGAAAGCGTATCGGTAACAGCGAGCAGAAGCTGCTCGGAAGTGATGAGGACTGGTATTTCCCGGCTACCGAAGCCATGGAGAAAGAACCGTTACGCGCCCGTGTGCTGTTTTCAGTTTTATCCGAGTATGGCTCTGATGCCCAGCGCCGGTCTCTGGCGCACGAATATCTGGTCGGGATGCTGGATGACCTGCCCAACGGCAAACTTCTGGTCCAGCGCCTGTATCTGGAGTCCCGGCGTTTTGCAGACGTAGGCAAGCTTCCACCGGTGATACGTTACCGGCTGATTGATGAAGCACTGGAATCCGGCGAACTGAAAACGGCTTCGCGATTGATGGCCGGGTTGGCGGAACCACCTGCCGGTGGTGACCGCTTTGCATGGGATTTGCGACGGGCGCGCGTTGCTATTTTTACCGATGAAGTTACGACCGGGGCGGACGTGTTGCAGCAGCTGCTCGCTAAAAAGGAACTGGTTTGGGATGAACAGAAAGTTGACCGGTTTTTGCAGGTTGTGTTTGATTTGCAGACCTTGCAGTATCACCAGCAGGCGCTTGCCCTGTTTACAGCATTGCTGGACAAGCCGCTTGGTCAGCAGCAACAGCGGGAACTCTTGTTCTGGATGGCAGATTCGTTACAGCAGCTGAAGCAATACGAGCGGGCCGCCTATCTATACCTGAAATCTGCAACACTGACAGACATTACGGCCATGGATCCCTGGGCGCAGACTGCCCGTTATCGTGCTGCCAAGGTACTGGTTAAGGCAGGCCTGCTGGAAGATGCGCGGCAAATCTACACGGGTCTGTTGCGCGCCACCCGTGATACCAGCCGCAAGGCGGTTCTGGAAAATGAAATCCAGCGCCTGCATCTGGTTAGCAGCGCCAGGCACAAGGGGAGCTGAGCGTGGCTGACCAGAGTAGTTTTGATGCAGTTTTCGATTCGCCGGTAGGTAAACTGGGGATCCAGGTGCAGGGGAAAATACTCTGCCGGCTGGGATTCCTGTCCGGACGATACCCGCTGAAACAGGCGCAGCGCACGGAGACCTGCAAAGTGCAACGGGCGATCCTGTGCTACTTTGATAACCCGCTCGCTGTGCCGGATATCGATTTCCAGCTTTCGGGCACGCTCTTTCAGCGTAAGGTCTGGTGCGCGCTACGCCGGATTCCAGCTGGTAAAGTAATGACTTACGGAGCTCTTGCCGAGCGTCTGGGGACCGGAGCCAGGGCCGTCGGTAATGCGTGCCGGAGAAATCCGGTGCCTATCATTGTGCCTTGCCATCGTGTAGTCGCACAGCAGGGTCTGGGTGGCTTCGCGGGAGATCACGAAGGCCGGCTGACGAAAGTAAAACACTGGCTGTTGCAGGCCGAGGGCGTTGAAATCCGGAATTAACGTCCCCACCTAGCGTAGGAGCGGGCTCGCCGCAATTGAACCTACCGTTCCTTAATTCAGTTAAAGAGTCGTAAACCATGACAACAGAAACGCAAAAAGAAACACTTGAGTTCCAGACCGAGGTCCGTCAGTTGCTGGGCCTGATGATCCACTCCCTGTATTCCAGCAAGGAAATATTCCTCCGTGAGCTGATATCCAATGCGTCAGATGCCTGCGACCGGCTCAGCTTTGAAGCGCTATCAAATGATACACTCTACGACGGTGACAGCGAACTGAAAATACGGGTAACCTTCGACAAGGACAAGCGGACCCTTACTGTTAGCGATAACGGAACAGGCATGTCACGCGAAGAGGTGGTGGACAATATTGGCACCATCGCTAAATCCGGCACCCAGCAATTTTTTGATGCGCTGACAGGAGATCAGAGCAAGGATGTTGAACTCATCGGCCAGTTCGGCGTCGGGTTTTACTCGTGTTTTATTGTCGCCGACGAAGTAACGCTCACCACACGCCGCGCCGGTACGGCGACTGACGAAGCGGTACGCTGGGTTTCCAGCGGTGAAGGCAGTTATACGCTGGAATCGGTTGAGAAAGACAGCCGTGGAACGGAGGTGACCCTGCACCTGCGTGAGGACGAAGACGAGTTCCTGGAAGCTTTTCGCCTGCGTTCGATTATCACCAAATACTCCGATCATATCTCCCTGCCGATCGAAATGGCCTCCACCGACGAGGACAAAGAGGACGAGTTCGAGTCTGTCAATAATGCATCGGCCCTCTGGAAACGCCCCAAGCGCGACATTTCAGACGATGAGTACAAGGAATTCTATAAACACGTTTCGCATGATTTCGGTGAGCCATTGATCTGGAGTCATAACCAGGTAGAAGGCACCCAGTCGTATACCAGCTTGCTCTATGTCCCGAAGCAGGCGCCGTTTGATCTCTGGGACCGTGACCGACGGCATGGCATCAAGCTGTATGTGCGCCGCGTGTTCATCATGGACGATGCAGAAAACCTGATGCCGCAGTACCTGCGCTTCATACGTGGTCTGGTGGATTCTGATGACCTGCCGCTGAACGTATCGCGTGAAATCCTGCAAAAGAACAAATTTATCGACACCATTCGCGGTGCCTCGGTCAAGAAAGTACTGGGTCTGCTGGAAGGTATGGTCAAGAACAACCCGGAACAGTATGTGGAGTTCTGGAGCCAGTACGGCCAGGTCATGAAGGAAGGGCCGGCAGAAGATTTTTCCAACAGGGAACGCGTTGCGAAGCTGCTGCGTTTTGCATCGACGAACAGTGACAAGGAAGAACAGGATGTTTCGCTGGAGGACTATGTCAGTCGCATGCAGGAAGGTCAGGAAAAAATCTACTACGTGACCGCAGACAGTTTTGCGGCAGCCAGGAACAGTCCACACCTGGAAGTGTTCCGCAAGAAAGGCATCGAAGTGTTGTTGATGAGCGATCGTGTGGATGAATGGCTGGTTTCGCACCTTGCGGAATTTGACAGCAAGGCGTTGGTGTCGGTAGCCAAGGGTGAGCTGGATCTTGGCAAACTAGGCGACGAGGAAGACAAAAAAGCTGCCGAAAAAATTGAGGGAGAACACAAGGATTTTCTCGAACACGTTAAGGAAACGCTGGTGAATGATGTAGAGGATGTACGTATCAGTCACCGGCTGACCGATTCGCCTTCCTGTCTGGTGCTTGGTGAGCAGGATATGCCGGTTCATATGCAGCAGCTGATGAAGCAGGCCGGGCACGACGTGCCGGTCAGCAAGCCGGTGCTGGAAGTGAATCCGGAGCATCCGCTGGTGGTTCACCTGAAACAGGAACAGGACAAGGACAGCTTTTCGGAGTGGTCACACCTGTTATTCGAGCAGGCGCTGTTGAGCGAAGGCGGACAGCTGGACGATCCGACCGTGTTTGTAAAACGCATGAATGGTATTCTTGTCGGGCTGTCCAGCTAGAGGGGTTGACAAAATTATCGAACCGCCAAGGCGCAAAGGCCGCAAAGAAAACAAATTCTTTCTTGGCGATCTTTGCGCCTTGGCGGTTCAATAGGTTTTCATGCTCTTTCCCCGATTGGAGAGCATCTAATGTGTGATTTTCCCAGGGTGTGCATATGACGCGTTCCAGACCCGAGCTGAAGGTCACGGTATTCAGCGACTACATCTGCCCTTTCTGCTATGTGGGCGATGCTCGTCTCAACCATTTGCGAACGGACTACGACCTGAAGGTCAACTGGTGTTTTCTGGAGATTCATCCGGAAACCTCGCCCGCAGGTGAACCGGTAGCGTCACTGGACTACCCGTCCGAGACCTGGCAGCGAATGATGGCGACACTTCGGGAAATGGCTGAAGAAGAAAACCTGTCCTTGCTCGATCATGGTTTCACCACCAATTCGCAATCTGCCCTGCTGTTGGCGGAGGCGGCGAAGTACGTTGATCGTGATGTGTTTTACCATTTGCACAACCGTCTGTTCGAGGCCTATTTCTCGGAAGGACAGAATATTGGTGAGCGGGATTGTCTGTGCCGCCTGGCGCTGGATGCGGGTATGAATGCGGAACAGATCGAGGCTGCCTGGCAGGACGGAGCGGTCGCAACCCGGTTGCAACACTACCAGAAAGCCGCTCACGATCTGGGTGTCAAGGCGACACCGACTTACTTTATCGGTGAGCAGCGTCTTGACGGGGCAGTGCCTGTTGAGCAGCTGGTACAGGCCGCCAAAGCATTTCGCTGATGGCGGAGTCCGTACGCATTGACAAGTGGCTTTGGGCCGCCCGGTTTTTCAAGACACGCAGTCTGGCAGCACAGGCCGTGGATGGTGGAAAAGTTCAGCTCAATGGTGCCCGCATCAAGCGTGCCCGGGCACTGAAAGCGGGTGACAGGCTGCAAATCCACAAGGGTGGCTACGAGTTTCTGATTCAGGTCCTGTTGCTATCGGAGCGCAGGGGGACTGCCAAAGTCGCCCAGTCCCTGTACCAGGAATCCGCACAAAGTATTGACAGGCGCGCGGCCTTGAATGAGCAACACAAGCTGGCTGCAGCCACCACACCACATCCACATCGCAAGCCGGACAAAAAGGCCCGCCGCCAGTTGCGCGGGATGAAGTGGTAATATCGGTTGCGCCCTTACTGACGGTCGAAAATGCGGGTTAGCAATAGGCGGGTTCGTGAACGTATTGAGTGCGTCGCAGATTGTTCAGAATTATCAGAAACGGATCGTTGTCAGCGTCGGTATTGATGCACAGCACCCGTTGCCGGGGCGCCAGGTCGCCTTGCCATGGTGTTGACAGAACGGGCAACTGCGCACTCACCAGCGCCAGGTCGTAGTTGCGCAGTGCCATGGCAATCTGTGCTTCTTTGGCGGAGCGGGCGCGAAACAGAGTGGTCTGCTTGCCAATGGTGTTTTGAACCAGCTCGGCAAGATTGTCATCATCCTCAACGTGCAATATGCAGGGAGGCTGTCCAGCTGAACGTTGTCCGGCCTGTTTCAGGGCGAAGACCAGACGTGCGTAGTCGGTGCAGCGCGATAACCAGTCCGGGCCGCTGTCCGTAGATTTATTGGTTTGTGTTGTCGAGATAACCATGATGGGCACCCGGGGATGTTCCTGTCGTAACTCCATGGCAAACGAAATACCGTCGCGATCAGCCAGTAACAGGTCGATGGCAACCCCGTCATAGTGACGGTTCCACAAAAGTTCGCGTGCTTCGTCGGCTTCAGTAGCGCAGTCGACTTCAACACCAGCCGCATTCAGCCGTTGTCTAAGTGGTTGCAGTTTGGTTTTGTCGGATGAGCAAAGTAACAGGCGGGAAATATTGGCTTCGGCAGCTGGCATATAGTTATCAGGGTTATGTTCTGTGTGATACGTAAAATAACGGCGGAAGCCGGGAATTGTTGAGGGGCGCGGGCACAATTCAGTGTACATTTTTGAGCCGTGTTAACCCGTTGTCTTTTGGTGGTTTTCCAGACAGCATCATGCAATCGGTCGGCTATTTGCGTACCATATCGCGTCTTTAGGGGGACGTGCCCCGCGGTACCGATTTGGAGGAACAATGCGACCATCCCGGTTATTAACAGTGCTTGAGACCGAGTTTCAGAGCGTGCAGCTACGTCAGCACACGCCGGTGATGCTGTGGGGACCACCCGGCGTGGGCAAGTCGCAGATCGTTGCCCAGGTGGCGCAAAAACACCAGGTGCCGGTCATCGATCTCCGTCTCTCGCAAATGGAACCTACTGATTTACGTGGCATTCCATTTCGCGTCGGCGAACAGGTCGAATGGGCAGTGCCGGCCATGTTGCCGGATGGCGAACGCCATGGGCCGAACGGCATCCTGTTCCTTGATGAAATTACGTCCGTGCCACCGAGTGTCTCGGCAGCAGCCTACCAATTGATCCTGGATCGCAGGCTTGGGGCCTACGAAGTGCCCGCGGGCTGGGCCATCTTTGCTGCCGGTAACCGGCAGGGCGACCGGGGGGTGACCTACAGCATGCCGGCGCCACTGGCGAATCGATTCTCGCATTATGAACTGGATGTAAACCTGGATGACTGGGTCGCCTGGGCCTATGCCAACGGTCTTGATGAGCGGCTGATCGCATTTCTGCGCTTCCGGCCTGAGTTGCTGTTCGAGTTTGACCCGGCACACAATCCGGTGGCGTTTCCATCCCCGCGTTCCTGGGAATTTGCCCATCGCGCGTTACAGAAGTTCGGTGGCGCCACGCAGGTCCTGGTCGAGGCCTTGCAGGCCTGCGTAGGTCCGGCAGCCGGTATTGAGCTGCATGCTTTCGTTGACAATCTCGACAAGCTTCCGGATATCGATGCTATTACGCGTGGCGAATCAGTTCCGGTTCCGAAAGAAACCGACCTGCAATATGCGGTTGCCACGGCATTGGTCGCGCGTGCCATCCGCGTGCGCAACGATGGCGATGCACAAACCGTACACGGGCACATTATTGATTATGCGGGTGCATTTCCGCAGCGCGAGATGGGCGTCATGCTGATTTCGGATATGCACCGGGCTATCGGCCAGGACCTCTTCCAGGTACCACAGTTTGCAAAATGGGCAAAGGCCGTTGCCGACGTCATGCTGTTCGAACTGTAGCGACCATGTCAGACGAGGTTGAAACCAAACTCAGTGCTGCACGCACCCGCCTGATCCTGGACAAGCCATTTCTGGGTGCACTGGTATTGCGTCTACCCATGCATGCGACCAAACCGGAGCGTTGTAAAACCATTGGTACCGACGTCCGTGCGCTGTATTACAACCGCGACTACATCGGAAGATTGTCCCTCGACCAGACCCAGTTTGTACTGGCGCACGAAGCCTTGCATTGCGCTTTATCCCACTTCGCCCGCCGCCAGCATCGTGTCAGGCAGCGCTGGGATATTGCCTGCGATCTTGCTATCAACCCGTTGCTGATCAAGGAAGGCCTCAAGCCCCCGCCTGGTGTGCTGCTGCGGAGTGGTTTCGAGGACATGATGGCGGAAGAGATTTACCCCTACATCGATGACGATACGGAGGAAGAAACCCACGATGATCATTTCTACGATCAGGAAGACAAGTCACAGGGTTCCCCCGGTGGAGGGTCGGCGAACCAAGACGATAATGAAGGCCGAGGTTGCGTTGACGCTGAATCTGAAGCCGTACAAAGTGACGCTACTCCGCGGCCGCTGACGGAAACCGAGCAGGAACAACTGGCTGTACAGTGGCGACAGCGGCTGGCCGGAGCCGCCCAGCAGGCGATGCAGGCCGGCAAGCTGGGCGCCAACATGGCGCGCCTGGTTGAGCACCTGTTACAGCCCCAGCTACCCTGGCGTATGTTACTGGCTCGCTATATGACCACAGCGGCCCGTGATGACTACAGTTATCAACGTCCCTCGCGGCGGGAAGGAAGCGCCATACTGCCCACGCTGAAAAGCACGCAGGTCGACGTGGTGGTGATTCTGGATACCAGTGGTTCAGTCAACGATGCCGAGATGCGCGAGTTTGTTTCGGAAATCGATGCTATCAAGGGCCAGATGCGCGCACGGCTTACGCTGCACGCTTGCGATGCAGAACTCTGCAAAGACGGACCCTGGTATTTTGAGCCCTGGGACGAGTTCACTATGCCGGCAAACGTCTGCGGGCGTGGAGGGACGCGTTTCACCCCGGCATTCGAATGGCTGGAACAGGCCGATCGGAGGCCGGATCTGGTGGTGTATTTTACCGATGCAGAAGGTGAATTTCCCGGGATTGAACCTGATTTTCCGGTGCTCTGGCTGGTCAAGGGCCGTGGCAAAGTGCCCTGGGGTCAGCGTATCCAGCTGAATTAGAACAGGTCTGAAACCTGCTGTCTGTACCTCAAGAGATGCCCCGATTGTGCCGATAAACAGGTGCTGCGAGCAGCAATATGTTCACGGTACTGAACGGATTCGGGTTCACTGCACGGAGGCGCTTCGTAAAGTGGTAATCCGCATCACCCGGCAGGTACTTCGAACGTATGGCGACCGTACTGGAATCAGATCAAATCCGCTCCGTCGAGCAGCGCATCCAGAAAGTCTATGAGCTGCCGCCCATGCCGGACCTGGGCCGCCGCATTCTTGAACTGCAATTGGATCCCAACGCGGGCGCCCTGCAGCTCGCCGCTATCGTTCAGCTGGACCCCAGCCTTGCAGCCCAGGTGATCCGCTACGCGAGCTCGTCCTATTACGGCTATCCCCGGCAAATTACCAGTATCCAGGAGGCAATTGCATGTGTTCTCGGTTATGACATGGTGCTTAACCTGGCTCTTGGCCTGTGTGCAGGCAGATCTTTTCGCATTCCGGACAAGGGTCCACTGGGGCTGACGCGTTTCTGGGAGCACGCAGTATGCAGTGCTGTGCTGATGCAGAAACTCGGTGCGATCCTGCCGGAGTCTATGCGCCCTCCATCCGGGTTGGGCTACCTGTGTGGCCTGTTACACGATTTCGGTATTCTGCTACTCGGACACCTGTTCCCACCCGAGTTCCAGCTGCTCAACAAAATGGCAAAGGCACATCCCGGACAATCGGTGTCGGAGCTGGAAAAACGGTTACTGGGTATGGGGCAGGCGAAAGATATGCTGGCGCTTGGGCATGCGCGCATAGGCGCCTGGTTGATGCAGTCCTGGAAAATGCCCGAGCCGTTACAGATTGTTCTGCTGGAACATCACAATGCCGATTACCGGGGCGATTACGACGCCCTTGTGCACCTGGTTCAGCTGTCCGATTTTCTGTACCTGAGTAAGGACGATCTACCCGAGGCCTCCAGTCTTCCTGCGTCCAGCCTGGATTTGTTGCAGCTGTTGCCGGAGCGGGTGCTGGAAACCGCAGAGCAGGTGTTTGTCGCGAAAGATGAAATTGCTGCGATGTCCGGGCTGCTGGCCCGGAGCGCATAAATAGCTTACATCCCCCCATACGTTCTCTTGTGTGTCACTTTCCCTGTTGGCTGGGGATAATGCACGCGGGGCGCCGGTAGACTGGAAGTCCTTAAATAACAGGCTCTCGCCAAGGCGCAAAGCACGCAAAGTATTAACTGATTGTTTCAATAGATTTTTATATTTTCCTTGGCGTGCTTTGCGTCTTTGCGAGAAAATAACCGGTATTTATGGACGGGCGCTGATTACTCTATCGTGGTTCAAGGCAACAGAAATTGGCCCGGAAACAGGGTGCCTGACGTCAAAATTGTGTCGTTTTACTCTGGTCTTAAGCGCGGAAAGCCTGTCGAAATTGGCGCTTTAATGTTTAGGAAATTAGCCGGGTGGATTGTAAGAAATTATCCCGTCGTTCTGTAGCAGCGTCAGGCGCGATTGCAGGGAAATCGGGTAAATGGGTGCTATTTTACTGATAAAACAGTCAAATAAATGTCGCTCCCCGGGCAGGTATGCAATTGTCCGATATTTGAGACACATGCGTTCAGCCATGCGTGCGTGTTGTTGCTCCGGATTCAGGCCTGCAGCCGGTTTGTCCTTTAGGTGCAACGGGAGTAACTTTCTTCTGTAGCTAACCTAACGGTATATCCGGTCCGGCCGGGTCAAGATGAACAATAACAAGATGGTTGATAACGATAAATGGGCGGCCAACGTCCAACGAACGATGGACGTCGCAGGAGTCATTTCCGAGAATGAATACAACTGACCTCCCGGCGATAGAATCA
>CAJXFW010000065.1 GCA_913053655.1 uncultured Thiogranum sp.
AATCACTGCGGGTCTAATTCCCCGCAGCTTGCTGCGATATGAGACCTATTACATCAGCAATACCCCGCTGCTTGCGGCGGGGTTCTTTATTCAGCTCAGTAAATCAGGCTTTTTGTCGGTGATTTCGCTGGCCAGCTTGTAAGCAACATAGTATTTATAGATATTGGCCACATACTGAACTGTTTCTCTGCCGACGTACCTGCCGACGGCCAGTTCCACATTGCCGAACCAGATATCGGGATCAAGGCCCATCTTGGCGGCTTTGTCGCGCATCTTGCGAATTTTTGCCGGGCCTGCATTGTAGGCCGCCCAGGTAAAAGCCAGGCGGTTTTCCGGATTGATTGCCGGGTCGCTGAAATACCTGTCACGAATAAAGGCCAGATACTTGGTGCCTGCGCGAACATTGTTGTCCAGAATATGTATGTTTTTCACATTGACATTAGGGTCAGCTGCCGTCGAAGGTAACAGTTGCATGATGCCAACAGCGCCGCGATGGCTTTTCTTTTTATTGTCCAGTCCGGACTCCTGGTAGGCCTGGGCCATCAGGGCCAGGTGATCGAAATTGTATAGTTTGCCGTACTTCCTGAACACGGCAACAAAGTTCTCCTGTCGCTCGCGCTCCTGCTTGCTGACCGGGTTATTTATCCAGTGGGTATTCTTGTAATAGCGTTTGAACAGCATATTGCCCAGCAAGGTGCCTTTTCTTACTTTAAGTGCAAACTTGTCCAGGCTCCCGGCCAGCCTGGTGTTGTGTTTGCGCGTAGCCCAGCCAACGGAATTTGCATCGCTGATGCTGAGGTTCTCGTATACCCGAATGTTGGGCAGCACTTTCTTCCACAGCCGCGCTTTGTAGTCATCGACAATGGTGATGGGCGTCACGCCTGAGTTGACCATTTCCAGAATATCCTCACTGAGCAGGTTCGGGTCGGCCTGCACTATCCTGACAGGCGGCTTGCGCTCGCGCCTGAATTTTTTATTGAGTTGCATCAGGTGTTGTGTATAGCTGCTGCCGCTCAGCACGTATATGGATTTACCGGACAGGTCCTCCAGTGATTTGAGTCCGGCGATATCCTTATGTGTCACAACCAGCTCATTGACCTTCATTTTGCCGCCGGTTGTAAAGGCGACCTGCTTTTCCCGCTGCGGCGTGACGGTTAAAAAAGCCGCGGCAATATCACCCCTGCCACCGCGCAAGGCAGGAATGAGTTCGTTGAAAGTCACGGGCAGGTAGGTGATACGTACTTTATCAGTCGCACGTTTTACCCCCCTGTTGATGAACTTTTCATATTCATGCAGGAGATCGACCTGTAATCCACGCGCGCGGCCCTGCTCAAAAAAGAAATCCGTTTTGCTGTATGTGACCAATGCCCGAATCTGTTTACGTTTTCTCATCGCCGGCAGATCACCGGTAAACGTTTGTTCGAGTCCGGGTATCTGCCGGGTATCATCAGCTGCAACACTATCTGCACTGTACAGCGCAGTTGCAGGTAACAGCAGGTGAACTATGAAACAGAAGGTCCGGGTGGAAGTAAACATAATTTCCGGTTGTCCCTGCCGACTATTTTTTTAACAGGTCTTTCAGGCTGGAAAAGGGATTATGCGTAGCGTGCGGCAGGTCCTCGCGGTCGGCTGGAGTCGTGGTTTGGTGGCTGGCTTCCAGCTGTCTCTGGTGTTCGTTGTCGTGGCAGTAAACGCACAGCAATTCCCAGTTGCTGCCATCGGCAGGGTTGTTGTCGTGGTTGTGATCGCGGTGGTGAACGGTGAGCTGTTGCACGGTGGCGCGGGTAAATTCTCTCTGGCAACGGCCGCAGATCCACGGATACATTTTAAGTGCCTGTTCCCGGTAGCCCTGCTCGCGTTTGTCACGTTGCTGGAGGGAACCTGCAACCAGTTGATCCAGCTTGTTGTTTTCCGGAACAGCTTTTTTTCCTGCCATATCCCCGTCTCAATGATCTGCGATGGAGCAAAGTTTAACGCACAAACACCGGGTTCCTGCAAGTATCTTTTACAGCTGTACTTGTCGATGCCGAAAGCACTTGCCGCAGCGGGTGGTTACTAGATCCTTATGTAGGTCCAGCCTTCCGTCAGCCGCTGAATAACGTGGTCCGCCGCAGGTTCGTGAGCATCAACACCCTCTATCACTATGGGGTCCAGGCCGCCCGCGTTGGCAACAACCTCCACCTGAACCTCTGAATCCTGGTACTCACGGAGAATTTATTCGGCCTTTGCCAGGATGCTTGAAAAGCGTGCCTCATCGGACTCGCCAATATGCAGGATCACATGTTGCAAATCGCTATTGACGGCCGATAGTATTGAAGCTAGCCGACTGGAACGTGAACGTGTACGGCTTGAAAAAGAAAAACTGGCGCTGCAAGAGCGCCGGCAGCGTCTTGCGCAACAGCAGTACGATGAAAACTATGCGCGTACTAACGTCTACTATCTGCCTTACTCCCGAGGCCGGCATCACCACAAACCCTACCCTCACGACTATGGGCGCCACCCGGTGCCGACTCCACACAGCAACGGAGGCCGCTCTCACAACGGGAGTACTTCAGGACGGGTTAATCTTTCTCACTAGAACCGGTCCTGGTTACCAGTGCATTTTGAAGCCCAGGAACATGGCCCGGTTGTCGTTGATGACATCCTTGAATTCGAGCGCCAGGAATCGGCTTTTATTCAGATAGAGCGTCGCGTTTCGGTTGGCCGCCAGGCCGGCGGCGACGCCTATGACTTTAATACCGTATTCCGGAACGCCCATCGCCAGCAGTGTGTTTCTGGAATACGCAGTAACATATTTGCGAATGCGTTTCTGGTTGTGTTTGTAGATGTTACGGTATTCCCGGTCTGACATATTGGCGCTATAGGCCTGCCATTGGGTTCTATCCATGCTGGAGTCCCCAACAGAGAAATTTGTTTCCTGCGCATGCAACTGCGCGCTCGCGATCAATGCGAGCGCAAAGATGGTAGCCGGTATCCTGATAAGTCCGTTCATCACATTCACCCCACTATGCGATGTCTTTAGCGACCGAACTGCAGCAGTCTAAAACCTCAAATGACAGGGTATTCAGATTCTGCATAATGCCTGTCGCATTCGTTGTAGTCATACTACCGCATTGAACGAAAAATCGCCATTAATTTGACCAATAAGAAATTTTAATACTATATATATTACAATGAGTTATGGAATTTATGATTAATTAACCACGATGAGTGCCCGTAACTCTGGATTCCGTGGAACCGGCCGATAGGTCGGAGTATACAGGCAGGATCGGTCTGACCGGGAATGTAGGCCGGCCAGCCTGGTTAACACGATATTGGAGGTGGATTCTTGAAGCGGTTTTTACAGCGCCTGGCTAATTGTTATTTGTTGATGATGCTGGTCAGTACCTGCCTCAGTGCGGACGAGTTATGCGTGTCCATATCACGGAGCCGCTATGTGGATGGATGGACGGAAGTCAGTTCCAGAGAAGGTATTGACAGCCATATTACACCTGAGGGTGTAGTGAACTGCGCTTTCTTTCCCGATCAGAGCGAAAAGCTCAATGTTCTTGTTCGCCAGGAGCGTGGAAATTACCAGGGTGTCGGGTACCGCATATTTTATACCGATGGTAGTGGCGTCATTCAGGGCGAGGCGGAAAAGCCGCTCGATGTTGCAGACTATCAGGACAACTGGAGTCTCAGGTGCAGGGCCGGACTATCAGATCAGCTGAAGCGCTGCGTGCTTCAGAAAGGGGATCTCTTCATTCACAGATACCAGGATGGTTCATATATGGTGGATGTTGGAAGTGACAAAAAAACCGGAAGTAATATGCAAGTCAGGGTTGACAATAACGAGGCTGTTACAGTCAGCGTGCAGCATGGCTTTACCGATGAACAAACCGATTTGATTCTTGGGCAGATGCAAACCGGAAAGAAAGTGTATACCCGCTATTCAGATGCAGCGAACCAGTGGGAGACGGAGAAGACCATAGATCTGTTTGCCTATTCCCGGGCGATGGATATTGTGGAAATTGTCGCATCCGAAATATTCACACTGTCGAAAATCACGGCCGATCAGGTGCGTCAGGTGATTGCAGGAGCAGACCTGGCAGCAGAGAACCGGGATGTCGACGGAATTGGCAACTATTTGAGTAAAAACTTCTTCAAGTATATCGACGTCCCTACCGTCAATCCTCCGGTGACTGCCAGGATCGACCGGGAGCAATATCTGGAGATGCTCAAACAGGGCTGGAAAACCGTTGAGGATTACCGCTATCAGCGCAAAGACGTTGTCATCAACGTGGCAGCGGACGGCGCCAGCGCAGAATCGAACTCGACCATAGTAGAAACTGTCTCAACGAAAGAGCGGAACATGGTAAGCAAGGTCAGGGAATACGCGCGTTACAGGGTGGAACATGGCAAGCCGGTTATTATCAGAATCGAAACCCAGACACTGGTAGGTGATACAACGCCGGAGTAGCACGGGTGTTTTCAGACAGAACCCGAATAGGGGGCCGGAACCGGGGCTGCATTTATCATTCCATCGTACTGCTGGATCCAGTTGAGGATACTTGCCCATGGAGCAGCATCCTTTTGTGCTGTGCGGTCTGCAAGTTCACAGACGCCGACGCCCTGCTCTGCGGCATGCACATAGTTCTGCGTATCACGGATATGTGCGATAACGGGAATATTCAGATTTGCAAGAAATCGCTCCAGCGTATTCAGTGATCGGGTACGGACGCGGGTTCGATTCGCGATAATTGCAATATGCTTGTCGTGCGCGCGGGCTTTGCCGACGAGAAGCAAGTCACGTATGAAGTTCGCTGTTGAGTGTATATCGATTGACGAGGGTAAAACGGGGACAAGAATAATATCCGACTCGTTTACCCGGTCAACAAGATCAAAACCTACATGTCCGGCCGGCGTGTCCTGAATGACATAGTGTGTTTGTTCCGGGATCCGCAATTGCCAGGAGCGTGTTATGCCTGCCTCGGGCGGTCTGTGTGCAGCGACGCCACGGATAGGGGGTAAATCCGGATTACGCACCTTTAGCCAATGGGAGCTGGATCCCTGCGCATCATAGTCGAACAGGTCTGTGGTATAGCCCTGTGAAATGCAATAGCTGGCAAGGTTGGTTGCGACAGTTGTTTTGCCGCAGCCACCTTTTGTATTCATTACAACAATTCGCAGCACCGATATTAACCAGAAAAGTCTGTTGATGGGAGGTGAACGTCAAGTTCCCACCTCTATCGGCTTTAATGAAGATTAATTAAGAAAATACGCTCGCTATCGCGGTGGCGGTCTCCTGCGATTTAACCAGCGCGAACAGCAGCATGGTCAGGATGGTAATGATTCCGACATCTGATTTAATGAAGTTCATGGTAGTCTCTCCCATCTTGTCCTTCCTCCTGGTGACGGAAGGTGAGTATTGTTTTCGTGCTACTGTCTTAAAGGCAGGAATCAAGCCAAAATGGAATTTGCGCAGGAAATGAACAGGTTAGGAATTTCAGGTTATAGCGAACAGGTTGTATATGTAAATAAATTCGACGTAATACTAATTATAATAAGTAAAAACAATTAGTTATAATTGTGTTTTAATTCATGCATTAACGTTAATTTGTAAATAATTGCGACATTTCCGGGTATTTACCGAGCTGCTGGTTCCGGTCCCGCGGTTTCCAGAGCCGCAGCTTCGGTCACCGCTCCCGGGGTGGTATAGGACTTTCCGGCGGCTACAGAAGGGTTTGTATCGGTAGCGGTGTTATCCGGTCTGGTCACTAGCCAAAGGGATGCTGCCATGATTCCGGCAACAAAGGAAAGCGCAAGTACCGCCCGGGTGGTTCGTCCGGGTGCGGCGGCCTGGTGTTGCTTTGCCTGGATCGCCACCAGGACCTGTGGTGGTGTCGCGGCAGGTGGCTTGTCTGACGCTTTGTCAGGGGAAAGTTCAGATAAATCTACCTGTATACGATTTTCGGCGGCTGCTTTTGCTTTCTCGGCGAGCGCATTTGCCTTGACGGCTCTTCTGGCGGCTTCTTCCGCAGCGGCTTCTTTTTCGCGGGCCTCTTTTTCCGCGGCGGTTCTTGCAGCCGCTGCCGCGACCGCTTCCTGCTGTGCGGCAGCAGCAGCGCTGACAGCAACCTTCGCTAAAGCAATTTTCTCAAGCGATACTTTTTCTTTAGCGAGCGTATCGGCAGCTGCCTGTTCTGCGAGTGCCATTTCTGCTTTTGCGCTGGAAGCAGATGCCTTTTGAGCAGCCTGTTTCGCCGCCGTAAGTTTTTCCCGAGCGGCCGTTTTTGCGGCAATACTTTCCGCCGCGGTCTTGCTTGCCAGGGCAGAATCAGCGTGAGCCTTTTCGGCAGCCGCTTTGCTGGCAGCGGTTTTTTCTTCAATAGCGTGTGTGGCATCGACCTGCCTGGAAATCGCACGTTGTGCGGCGGTCTCCGAATCAGACACCATGCCGGCTGCCACTTTCTCGGCGGCGACCCGGGTCGCAGTAGCCTTTCTGACGTTTTCGTCGGCAACAGCCACTTTTTCAGCGGCCGCTTTTTCAGCGACAATCCGTTCCTCGAGCGCTTTCCCGGCTTCACGTTTCAGGGCACAGGCAATTTCCAGGGCTTCGTTTTCAATACGCGCTTTTTCAGCAACAAGTTTATCTGCGGTTTGTTTTTTCTTGGCGGCCAGATCAGTAGCCTGTTCTGCTTCTGAGGTGATTTTAAGAGTGGTCTTTTTGACAGTGAGTTGTTCCGATTCAGCCAGTTTCGCGGCAGCGATGGAAGCCTCAGCCTGTGCAGCCGCTGCCTTTTCGGCCACTCCTTTTTCAGCAGCGAGTTTTTCCGCGACGAGTTTTTCAGTTTCTGCCTTCTCTGCAAGAGCAGCGTCAGTTTTTGAGTTTTCAACTTCAGTCCTGAAGACGCTGCTCTTCTCTGTAGCAACGAACTCAGCCGTGGTCTTTTCGGTAGTCGCTTTTTCGGCAGCAGCGTAGATTGTCGTATTTGCTGTCTTTGCAGGGCGTACTTCGGTTTCTTTAGCCGGTGGCTTGACAGCCTTTGCTCCGGTGTCTTTTTCTGCCGATGTTTTGCTGAGTTGACCTGCCTCCTGGTCCTCAGTCACGGCTTTTATGAGGCTCGCATCAATAATCTTTTTATCCCTGGCAAAGCCGTATACAAGGCTCAGGTCACAAATCCGGTTGATAAGGCGGGGTATGCCCTTGCTGTATTGGTAAATAAGTCGGCAAGCGGCGTCGTCAAACAGCTGTTGTGATCCACCGGATACAGCCACACGGTGTCTCATATAGGCTGCAGTCTCTTCCTGGTCCAGCGCTGCAAGGTGATAGTCGATAGCGATACGCTGTGCAAATTGTTCCAGCTCCGGTTGCTGGAGTTTTGTACGTAGTTCACTTTGACCAACCAGGATGATCTGCAAGACGAGGTCTTTTTCAGCGTTGATATTCGACAGCATGCGTAGCTGTTCCAGTGCTGACAGTGACAGATTCTGGGCTTCATCAATGATAAGCAGCGTGTGTTTCCCGGCGGCATATTGTTCGATGATAAAATCTGTAAAGCAGCGGTGCCGGGTAGCCGCATCCTCCGATTCGGATTTCAGCTCGTAGGCCGCCAGCACCCAGCCCAGGAGATCAGAAAATGCCGAGTGTGTGTTGGATATCAGACCGACGCGAACCTGTTCGTCGAGCCGGTTCAACAACTCGCGAACCAGCGTTGTTTTTCCGGCGCCGATTTCTCCGCTAATGACGCAGAACCCGGACTGGTTGAGAATGCCCAGTTCCAGAAGATTCAGCGCCTTTTCATGTTTCCGGCTGAGAAACAGAAATTCAGGATCCGGTAGCAGTGAAAACGGTTTATCGCGGAAACCGTAAAATTGACAGTACATGGCATCGTCCCCCAACACGCCCGGCGAGTATTGTTTTGGTTTAGTCCGGGGCCGGCACATGCTACCAGAAATCGGCGGCGGAAGGGGCAGGGGGATCCTGTTTTAAGCTCGCTGTCTACAGCATTTCTGCCATTTTTTGCTTTTTTCTCAGGGCATTGACGGAATCAGCGCACAAAACCGGTTTTTGCAGATCTGTACGAATTTTACTGAATTTCACTGCCAGGTCGTGCGAATCGTGCTCTGCAAGGCGTTTTAAGTTCAATCAGGCCGCGTGTCGCAAGGCATGGCTGTCAGGTGTTCACTGGCCTCAAGCGCCTGGTTGAAACCGAACAGGCGCATGTCGGTCATGCGTTGCGGATAAAGGATGCCGTCCAGGTGGTCGCATTCGTGTTGTACCACCCGGGCATGGAAGTCGTTGGCTTCCCGTTCTATGGCTGCACCCGTTTGGTCAAAACCTGAATAACGGATACGCGTATAACGCGACACTGCACCACGCAGGCCGGGCACACTGAGACAGCCTTCCCAGCCCTCGTTTCTTTCATCGGACAGTGGCTCAATGACAGGGTTTACCAGCACGGTTTGGGGAACTGATTCTTCATCAGGGTAGCGCGGATTGCATTCGAATCCGAACACCACCACGCGCAGACCAACGCCTATTTGTGGTGCGGCGAGTCCGGCACCGTCCTCGGCAAGCATGGTCTCCATAAGATCCTGCACCAGTGCATGAAGTTCCGGCGTATCGAACCTTGTTACCGGTCTGGCGATCTCCAGCAGACGGGGATCACCCATATGCAGGATTTGTCGTACTGTCAAATCAGTGCTCCACAGCTTGTTATCATACCTCGACGATCATTCACTATTTTTCCTCAATAATATTTTTCTCTTCCAGTTACTTGCGCAGTTCTCTGAAATGCATTGCTGCGCCTGCCAAATGATACTGTCGACCGCAGCAGGTGGCCAATTTTGTTTAGATACCATTAATATGCTAATATTGGTCGTTTTCCCGGCAATCAATGCCAGCCGATGAGGGCATCCATGTTTCCCAGCTTTGAATGTACCGAACGGGGCTGCCCCAAAAACGACATTCTTTCCGGACTGACTGTTGCCCTGGCGCTGGTGCCCGAGGCCGTGGCGTTCGTATTTATCGCCGGTGGCCTGCCGGATTTCCATGGTTTATGAGCTACACGGCCCGTTGTTTTTTGCGTCGGTAAGTCATTTCCAGGATCTTTTTAACTGTAAACAAGATCCGGACGACGTTATCATTGAATTCCAGTATTCGCGCGTTATGGACCATTCGGCGATTGAGGCAATAGACTCCCTGGCCGAACGCTACGTGAATGCCGGTAAAACCCTGCACCTGCGTCACGTGAGTCCGGAATGCCGCCGGCTACTGCACAGGGCAGGTGATCTTGTGGAAGTCAATGTGCTCGAGGATCCGCGCTACCGGGTAGCGGTCAATGAGCTGGCCTGAAGCTAATGAAACTCTGATCAATTCGTCATACCGGCGAAGGCCGGTATCCAAATTAATCTGAGGTTCCTTAACATCGCTCCCTCTTCAGTTCTCGCACCATAAAGGTAGAGGGCATTACATCCGGCATATGCCGGGTAACAGGTATACGTACAATGTCGGAATCAAATACCGTCACCAGTTTCTCCGAAATGAACCTGGCAGCGCCGCTGCTAAAGGCCATTGAAGACGTTGGTTATGAACAGCCTTCACCCATTCAGGCGAAAAGCATTCCAGTGCTGCTGGAAGGTCGCGACCTGCTCGGTCAGGCACAGACCGGCACAGGCAAAACCGCTGCTTTTGCACTGCCCCTGCTTTCACGCCTGGACCTGAGTCTCCGCGAGCCCCAGTTGCTGGTGCTGGCGCCGACCCGCGAACTGGCTATCCAGGTTGCGGAGGCTTTCCAGACCTACGCCCGCCACCTGAAAAACTTTCATGTGCTACCCATTTATGGCGGCCAGTCCTATGAGATTCAACTACGTCAACTGAGACGTGGTGTACACGTTGTGGTCGGCACTCCGGGGCGCGTCATGGATCATATGCGCAACGGCAAGTTGAAACTGGATAGTTTGCAGGCCCTGGTGCTCGATGAAGCCGATGAAATGCTGCGCATGGGGTTTATCGATGATGTTGAGTGGGTGCTGGAACAAACGCCGGATACGCGTCAGATCGCGTTGTTTTCGGCGACTATGCCGAAAGTGATCCGCAAGGTTGCCGACAGGCATCTGAACAATCCAGTCGTCATCAAAATCGATCAGAAAACCGCTACTGCCGAAACCATCAGGCAGCGCTACTGGCAAGTGAGCGGTCTGCACAAACTGGATGCGCTGACCCGCGTGTTGGAAGCTGAAAACTTTGACGCCATGCTGGTGTTCGTGCGCACCAAAACCGCGACCGTGGAGCTTGCCGAGAAACTGGCGGCGCGCGGCCACGCCTGTGAAGCGCTGAATGGCGACATCCAGCAAAAAATGCGTGAACGGATCGTTGAGCGTCTGAAGAAAGGCCAGATCGATATTCTTGTCGCGACCGACGTGGTGGCGCGTGGACTGGACGTCAGGCGCATCAGTCATGTCATTAATTATGACATTCCGACGGATGTTGAGGCCTACATCCACCGCATCGGCCGAACCGGACGGGCCGGCAGTCCAGGTGATGCCATCCTGTTTGTTTCACCGCGCGAAAAACGGTTGCTTCGTTCTATCGAGAAGACCATACGTCAGCCCATTGAACCCATGCAGATGCCTACTGCCAAAGATATCAACCGGCAGCGTATGCAACGCTTCAAGCAGCGCGTTCGTGATGGTCTTGCGCAGCCGAAGAACGAGCTTTACTACCAGTTGCTGACCGAAGTGCAACAGGAAGAAAGTGCCGAACCCCTGGAAATTGCAGCTGCGCTGGCCGGGCTTCTGCAAGGCGATGAGCCCATGTTGCTTTCTGAAAAAGCACACAAGCCCCCGCGCGAAGAACGCAGCAGCCGAAAAGAACCCGGGGATGAAAAGCGCGCCCCACGGCGTAGCAAGACAGCGGGCTCAGACAAGGCGCTTCCCTTAAAAGGTCACCCGGAAGTTGAGATGTTGCGCTTCAGAATCGAAGTCGGCTACCAGCACGATGTTAAGCCCGGCAACATCGTCGGCGCCGTTGCCAACGAAGCCGATCTGGACAGTGAGTACATCGGTCATATCGAAATCTATGAAAACTATTCAACTATCGACCTGCCGGCCGACATGCCGAAGGAAACCTTCTTCGCCCTGAAAAAAGCGCGTGTTTGTCAACATCGCCTGGATATCAGCGTGGCCGGTGAACAACCGGCCGAGGGGAAACGCAAACAGCTTTCTTTCAAAAAGACCCGGGGTAAACCGGGTGAGCGCGAACGACCAAAAGCAAAACTCAAGAAAAAAGCTGCCGGGAAGAAGCGCAGCAGCAAGCGTTGATTTAGCCGACTGGAACTTGAAGACTACCGCTTTCGTATTTCGTATCTACAGGGAGGTTCTGATTAATTCGTCAAGTCGATATCACAACCGTCATCCCGGCGTAGGCCGGGATCCAGGCTGTTTAATCAAGCATGATGGATTCCGGTATTCACCGGAATGACGGGAATACAAGCATTCGGGGCTTAACTGAGTGCCGTTCAATCAGAGCCTCATTAGTCAATAGTGCACACATCGTCAAAATCAAAACGGGGTCCGCGTGGGTGCAGTTTTTCATGGTCCCCGTATCCGATGTTTATCAGGAAATTTGATTTATAACGTCCGTCGGAAAAAAATTCCTGGTCAACCCGGTCATTATCAAATCCTGACATGGGGCCGACATCGAGTCCCAGGCTGCGTGCAGCCAGTATCAGGTAAGCCCCCTGAAGGCTGCTATTGCGAAAGGCCGTTTGTTCACTGAGCACGGCGTTATCCGCGTACATCGCCCGCGCATTGTCCATGTGCGGGAACAGCGTTGACATATGTTCGTAAAACTGTGTGTCATAGGCCACGATCACCGTGACCGGCGCAGCCAGCACTTTGTCAATATTGCCTTCGGCCAGTGCCGGTTTCAGTCTTGCCTTTGCCTCAGCGGATTTCAGGAATACCAGACGCATTGGCAGGCAGTTCATACTGGTCGGCCCCCACCTGGAAAGATCGTACAATTCACGTAGTTGGTCGTCGCTGACCGGTTTGTCCCGCCAGTCGGCATGTGAACGTGCTTTCAGGAACAAGTGTTCCTGTGCGTTGCGGTTCAATATAGTGTTCATCTTTCTAAAGTACTCCTGTGCTGTTAACACCTGCGTATGCGATACCGCTGAGATCCGCCATTTCGCGTTTCCAGGTGGTGATATCGTTGCCGGTGAACTGGTTTAAATGATCGTGGCCACAGGCCCGTGCCATAACCTGCATCAGACTCGCCGAGGCCGTAAAGAAGTTTTTCAGCCGGCCGGCGGCTTGCTCGACATCCAGGCGATCTCGCAGTTCGGGCTTCTGGGTGGCTATGCCGGCAGGGCAGTTATTGCTGTGACATATGCGTGCCGCTACACAGCCAATGGCCTGCATGGCGGAATTGGATATCGCAACACCGTCGGCGCCCAGGCAGAGCGCCTTGACGAAATCGGCGGGCGTTCTAAGCCCCCCGGTAACGATCAGGGTTACATCCGGGCGCTCCTGCTGGTCGAGAAAACGGCGGGCGCGTGCCAGCGCCGGGATGGTGGGTACAGAAATATTGTCGCGAAAAATCAGTGGCGCTGCGCCGGTGCCACCGCCACGCCCGTCGAGAATGATGTAATCGACGCCCGCCTGTAGCGCAAAGGCGATGTCTTGCTCGATGTGATTAGCCGACAGTTTCATGCCAATCGGAATGCCGCCGCTCACCTCCCGGACGCGATCCGAGAAACGCAAAAAGTCCTCAGGCGTTGCCAGCTCATCGAAGGTCGACGGTGATATGGCCGGCATACCTTCTGGAAGCCCGCGCACTTGTGCGATCTTGCCGGTCACTTTGTTAGCGGGCAGGTGGCCACCGGTTCCTGTTTTTGCGCCTTGTCCACCCTTGAAGTGAAAAGCCTGTACCTTCGACAGCAATGATTCGCGGTAGCCAAAGCGGGCGGAAGCCAGTTCGTAGAAATAGCGCCGATTGGCCTGCTGTTCTTCGGGTAACATGCCCCCTTCACCGGAACAGATACCGGTACCGGCCTGATCGGCGCCACGTGCCAACGCGATCTTGGCTTCCTCTGACAGGGAGCCAAAGCTCATATCCGAAACAAATACAGGCATATCCAGGCGCAGCGGTTTTTCGGCATTCGGGCCGATAACCAGTCCGGTTCCGACCGGCGTGTCATCCAGTTTTGGTTTGGTGGCAAACTGCGCGGCCAGGATCTGGATATCATCCCAGTGCGGCAGGTCCGACCGAGGCACACCCATCGCCCCCATAGGGCCATGATGACCGACAATGCTCAAGCCATCCCTGGCCAGGTCATGAATGTACTTGATGGTTGGCTCTTCGGGTGTTGCGCGGACCTGAAGTGAGTCACGCGGTGCTTCTGTTGCTGCAGGCGCATCCAGCCCCACATGACTACCGTCGCAATACGGCGGATTTTTGCTTTGCTTGCACAGACACAAATGAGCCGTTTCAGAAGTGTCTACTTGAAATGCCAGCGGTTCAAACGACGTGCCTTTGTGTGAGCCATCGCAAAACGGCTGGTTCTGTGATCGTCCGCAGCTACACCAGTAGTACGTTTCGCTGGCTTCAAGCGCCACTTCCATTGGCAGGATGCCGGCTATGTGGGGTTTCGTCATTTT